>NZ_JBVJWV010000022.1:4643-132955 GCF_055602105.1 Streptomyces sp. NPDC037421 | reverse complement strand
CCCCCCCCCCCCCCCCCCCCCCCCCCCCCCCCCCCCCCCCCCCCCCCCCCCCCCCCCCCCCCCCCCCCCCCCCCCCCCCCCCCCCCCCCCCCGGCCCCACCCCTGAGAGGTATCCCCGTGAACCCCACCGGCACGATTGAAGTCGGCGTCACCCGTCTCCTCCAGATCGCCGGGCCCGCAGCCGGCCCGACCCCCGTCGACGGGCCCCAGTCCGGCGAGCCCGCCCAGGTCGAAGCCCCCGCTCCGAAGCTGGACGCCGCCGCCTTCGCGGACGCCGACGCGTTCCGGGCGATGGTCAGCCACTGGAGCATGGACGATCTGTACACCGTCGGGAACCTGCTGATGGGCGAGGGCGACCGGCGCGGCGCCATAGAGCTCGTGGAGATCCTGCGGTGGCTGTTCCTGCCCAACCCCGACGCCACCGGCCCCAACCTGAGCAACGTGCCGAAGGAGCCGCAGGACGCGCCCGTGGTCAAGGTCGAGTTCGTCACCGACTCTCCCTACGAGAACGGGGTGTTTTGGGCGGGCGAGGTGGTCTACCTGCACCACGCCAACGGGCACGTGTCGGAGACCGAAATCGGCCCGCCGGAGGGGATGAGCGACGACGACCCGTTCTACGCCGAGTGGGAGGAGAAGGTCCGCCGGTACGAAGACCTGCTCGCCGACTATGCCCGCGCCAATCCGCCCAACGAGGGCGACCACCTCGTCGTTGATCTGGCCACGGGTGAGTTCGACCAGTCCGGCCGGTGGTCCCTGGCCTGACCTCGCCGCGCACCCCGCCGCTGTGGGCGGCGGGGTGTAACGCATCGGCCCTCCACTCCGTCTACGCGGCAGCACCCCCACGCGCGTCGTAGCGCCGCCCAGTCGTGGACGGTAAGCCAGCGGGCCGGCTGTGTTGCCCCCGACCGTTCCGCCCCCAGCACGAACAGGATCCCCACCGTGAGCCTGAGCAGCGACATCGCCGCCGCCCCGCAGCACATCACCCATCACGTCTTCGACCCCGACGGCCTGAAGCCGCCGTTCTCCTACACCTCGGGGCTGGCCGCCCGCCCCGGCCGCGCGTACGAGCTGTCCGTCACGGGGCTGCCCGGCCAGTGGGCGCACGCTGTGATCAACGGCGCCGTCGACCAGCTCGTTGCCGACCACCTCGAACCGGCCGAGGGGCTGGAGCTGGACAACGTGCTGCGCGACGGCTACCTCGTCCGTCTCCGCCGTGCCGTGGACACCTCGGGGTGCACCAGGGCCCAGCTGCTCGCCGGGTCGGACGTGCCGGTATGGCAGATCCTCGTCCCGGACAAGTGGGGGTTCTTCCCCGGGGACAAGCACTACAGCGACGACCCCGACGCGCAGCCGCTCATGTAGGCGTCCCCGCCCCGCCCGTTCCCGCCCGTCTCGTGAAAGGCGCCTCCGTGTACCCCTCCCGTCCCGCGCCCGGCCGTCTGGCGGCCGGTATAGCCGCCGCCCTGGTGGTGTTCGTCGTGCTCCTGGTGCTGGTTCTCCTCTCCGACGACGATGACCTTCCGGCATGCCCGGCGTCCCGCAGTAGCGGCCTGGACATCGTGGCCGCTGGTCCTCGGCCGTGCGTGCTTCACGGCCTGACGACATCCCGTGGGGGCGCCACTGAGACGGCCCCGGCCGGGCAGCAGATCAGCGGGGGCCAGGGCCCCGGCAGCGGGAAGCAGCCGACAGCGCCGAAGGCCTCGCCCCGGAAGGAACTCGCCCCGCCGAAGGCGCCCCCGGCCCCCGCTGCGCCCCGGCCAGCGGCTCCGGCCCCGAAGAGCCGCTGACCCATCCGTGCGATCCGGCGCCCCGGACGGCCTACCTGGCCGTCCGGGGCGCTCCTGCGTTGTCAGAGGCCGGTGCCACAGTTGCGGCATGGCTCTGGACACTGCAACGGTCCCTGCGGCCGGTCCGACAGCTGGCCTCGCCGCCGAGCTGCGCTTGCCCGTGTGGAACGCCCTCGCCGACCGCGCGGACGCGCTGCGCCGGGCTCTTCCCCCGCGTCCTGACGACGTCGTGGGGCGGTTCGAGTGGTGGCGGTCCCTGAGTACGACGCAGGCCCGGGACGCGGCTCTCCTGGACCGCTTCGACGCCCTGTGCGGACACCTGGCGGGGCGGCCCGCGCTCGGGTGCGCCGAGGACGACCCGCTGCCGGAGGCGGCACTCGAAGAGGTCGACGGGTTCCTCGGCGCCGAGCTGGCCGAGCGCGTTGCCGAGTACCGGCGCCTGCGCGGCCAGGGGTCATGCAGCCGCAGCTAGAGCGGCGATCAGCAGGGCGGTGACGTGGGCGGTCTGGTCCACGAAGGCGGCGCCGCCGCGCTGCGCGAAGTCAGCGCTGCCGGTGTTGTCCATCCACCACTGGATCGGCCAGCGCCGGTCAATGAAGCCGTGGGAGAAGCCCACCCAGGCGAGCACGCTGGCGGCCACAGGCGCCTGGAGTGGAACGTCGAGCAGGATCACGCCCGCGCCGAGGGCGACCGCCGACACGGCCACGTGCGTGCCCGCGTGGGAGAGGGTGGCCAGCCAGCCGGCTGCGCTCCTCAAGGCCTTGAGCTCGGACTGCCTATCGGTCTGGAGTACGTAGTCGGAAAGTAGATGAGCGACGTACAGCAGGATGAACAGGGTTGCGAACATGCCGGGTTGACCTCCGGTTCGGAATGGATGTGGCAGCCCGAGTGCCAGGTGCCTCCACCCTGGTGCGGACGGGTTGTCCGCTCTGCCCTCCAAAGGGCGCTGCGGACGTGACGTCGGTCTCCGTCGTCTTCCGTCGTCAAGTTGCGGCTGGTGGGGCGCCTGGGGCGTCTCACGGCGCTGTGGGGGCCTCCCACAGGGTTCGCGCGATGTGGTCGACGCCTCGGGACGTACGGGGCCTGCTGGGGCTGTTCCAGCCGCGCCGGGGGGAGCGCTGCGCGAGGACGCGCCACCCGGCGCCGCGCAGGCTCGCTCCGGTCTCCCCGCTCTGTGTGTAGGTGATGAGCCGGGTGTAGCCGAGGGCCTTTGCCGCCCGCCAGGCGGCCCCGTATAGCAGGCTGTTCGCGTTGCCCGTGCCGTCGGTGGCGGTCCGGGTGACCTCCAGGGTCTGCCCGTTGTCGAAGAGCCGGGCCACGGGTCGGCCCACCATGGCGACCGCCCGCAGGACACCGTCCTCGTCGGCTGCGCCCAGGCAGAACACGGCCCCGGGCGGCGGCCGGTGGTGGCGGTGCCAGGAGGCGACGAACGCCTTGGCGTCCTTCTGTCGTACGGGCACGACGTGCAGTCTCGGGGCGCCCAGGTCGGCGCCGAGGTGTGTGCGGGGCAAGGGAGTGCTCCGTGCTGCGGGGGCGCTCCGCTGCGCCCCGGAGGCGGGCACCATGAGGGTGCGGGGCGGCTACCGTCCCGGACGTGAACTGGCGGCGGGGACCTGATTGGCACCCCAGGACACAAAGCCCGGCGGGTGTCTACCTTCCGCGCCATGACGAAGACCTCGAAGAAGCGCGGCCGCCCGACCCTCCTCAACCGCAGGATCATCAACCAGCTCGCGCACGCCGCGCAGTCGGGCAAGACCCGCGAGGAGATGGCCGCGCACGCCGGCGTTTCGGTGCGCACCTTGCAGACGTGGATCGCCCAGGGGAGGAAGGCCCGCGAGCAGGTGCTGGCGCAGGGCGGGCGAGTCACCGGGCCGGCTGGGGCGCAGCGCCAGGAGCAGACCGTCGACCAGCTCGCGCTGCACCTGGCCGTCGCGCTCGACATCGCCGACCGCAAGCGGCGGGGAATCAGCACGATCCTGTCCGGCGAGGAGCTGGAGCGTGGAGTGCCCAAGGGCGTCAAGCCGATCGGCCGCCCGGCGATCCTGACGCAGGCGCTCGTAGACGCCGTGGCAGGACCGTGCGCGGCCAACAAGCTCGACAAAGCGGCCGCGGCGGCCGGGGTGGACCGGCGCAGTGTTCAGCGGTGGCTCACGCGGGGCCGGAACGTCCACCTGTCCGGCGGCGCCACCACGGAGTACGAGCGGCTGTGCGGGGTCCTGTACGCCCGCGTGGAGGCGGCCAGCAGGGAGGCCAAGCAGGAGCCTGCCGAGGAAGCTCCCGCCGCGAAGGCCCCCGCCGGTACCGGGAGCACGTTCATCGTCCTCACCGAGGAGCGGGTGGAGCAGCTCGTCGGCGCGGTCGCGGACGGCGCGAACCGGCTGGAGGCGGCCAGCCGTGCCGGGGTGTCCTATCGCACCTTCGCCCGGTGGCTGGCCCTCGGTGCCCGGGTCAACGCGGCCGGGGACCACGCGAGCGAGCACGAGCGGCTGTGCGGCGTCTTGAAGAACAAGGTGGCCGAGGCAGACCGCGCGCGGGCAGCCGGCCCGGACGCTGCGCCCGGCCTCGTCACCGTCGGCGGCACCGTCGACATGGAGGTCGTTGCCCGGAAGCTCCGGGAGGAGCCCGGCTACATCCTGCCCAGCCCGAGCCCCATCGCCGTCACCCGTGCCGGGGCCCGCCCGCCGAAGCGCTGGGCGCTGCTGGGCCGCCGATTCGCCGACCGGCTCGGCTTCCGCCGCCTCGCAGGGGCCTGACCTGCAACGTCATATCCAGGTGCGCTGTGGCGCATGAGGGTTTCCACATGCGCTACAGCGCACCTGGTGAAATCCTCATGCGCTGTGGCGCATGTGACCTCATGCGCTGTGGCGTATGTGGCCTGATGCGCTGTGGCGCACGTAAACAAGAACAACCCAACACAACCGAAAGAAGAAGAAGAACTTCGTTCGTGGCCAGCCTCTCGGGGGGCTGCGGGCTTCGTCGTGCTCGGGGTTCCTCGACCGCTGACGCGGTCTCGCCGAGACGCAAGGAGCCGAGGCCCGACACCTTCATCCGTTCGTACCCGCTCCAGGCCGGGCGGCCCCTGCGGTCCGCCCGGTACGCACGAACGGAGAGAACTCCCACCATGCAGCCCGACATGAAGCCCGCCGTCCTCAAGGCCCTCGAAGAGTGGAAGGAAGCCTGGGACCTGGCCCGCTCACGCGCCGTGAACACGCTGAGCATCGCCCTGCCCGGCCTCTCGCCGACGAAGACCCCTACCTACTGCTGCCCGACCACGCTCGTCATCGACAAACCGAACGTCCTCGGTGAGGGCAAGGTCTGCATTGACGAAGACGGCCTGGCCACCATCGAACTCAGCGCCCTGCCGAACGCCGTCATCGCCGAGGCCATCGACAACCTCTTCGGCATCGGCTGGTTCGACGGTGCCGACGGCCCTCTCGAAGAGGCCGACCCCGGGACCTACTACTACGACAGCGAGCAGCCGCGCGCCGAGTACGTCGTCAAGCTCGGAGAGGACGACGTCGGCTCCGTCGGCGTCGACTGCCTGCCGATCGGGTACGCCGCCGAGCTCCTCGACGCCCTGAGCGCGGCCCGCGAGCGGCAGGAGGAGGAAGCCGCAGCGACTGGCTGACGGCCGGCCCGGGACGCTAGCCCGTTCCGGCGTGCATGTTCTCGTCCTCGCTTCCGCCGCTCCCCCGCGGCCGTCACCGGTCCGGCGCCGGGAGCAGGACGGAGAACTGCAACGTGGCTTCTCGACGCCGCACAGGCCCCTCGGAGTCGGTCCGGATGGTCGTCCATCAGCGTGACGGCGGCCGGTGCGTGCGCTGCGACAGCCTTCGGGACCTGACCATCCACCACCGCGTCAACAGGGGGATGGGCTCCTCCCGGGAGGAGTGGATCAACCAGCCGCAGAACCTGCTCCTCGTGTGCACCACCTGCAACTCGTGGTTCGAGGACCACCCCCGCGAGGCGTACAGCGCCGGCTGGAAGGTTCGCCGCCCCATGCTGCCGGGCGAGATGACCGTCCTCTACCCGGGAGGCTCCGAGTACGTCCTGTACGCCGACGGCACCCGGGCCCGCGTGGTCCCGCCCCGGCGCCCGGCCGGCGCCCGCACCACTGGGGACGATGCCCGATGAACGTCCGCACGATCCCGCTTACCCTGAACTGGCACCTGATGGCCTGGCGTGGGGGATCCCGCCTCGCAGCTGGCCCGGTGCGCAGCCACGGGGACGGCGCTCCCCGCACCATCGGCGCCACCCTCAGCATCTTCCGCCGAACCATCGGCCTGGCCCGGCTGGGCATCGGCGACCAGATCCCTCCCGTGGAGAACTGGTACCGCGACTTCGGCCGGTTCAGCATCGGCGGCTGGAGAACAAGGGGCCGGAGCGTGCCGGTCAGCACCGGGTGGATGATCGACGGCGCAGACAAACGCATCGGGGTGTCCCTCACCCTCGCCTCGCGGTCCGTCTACCTGATCCGCCTCTTCGGCCGCGCCGAGTACCAGGAGTACCAGCGCAAGCGCGCACTCTACGGCGGTCTCTTCTGGTCGCACACGGGGCGCGGGCGGAAGAAGCGGCGCGGATGAACGCCTGTGTGCAGGCCCCGGCCCCCACGATCCCGCCGAGAGTCCACTTCGATTCCGACGAGCAGCCGACCGGCGACGAGCTGCTCCTCCTCGCCCTACGCGACCTCGAACGCAACGACCCCCACAGGACGTGGTGTACAGTTTCCGACCAAGGATGAATGGCTAGGGGAGGCCCCTGCCACCAGCGCCCCAGGGCGCGCGCCCGGAAACGGGAACACCATGAGCAGCATCGACTACGACAAGATCCGCACCGACGCCTCCGCCGAGGTGGAGACCGAACTCCAGGGGATCAGCGACCCCTTCCAGCGGCGCATCAAGGCCGAGGAGCTGCGCGACCAGGCCAACATGGAGCTGTCCGTCCTCAGGCCCGAGCGGGACCAGCTCCTCGCCGCCGCCGCCCTCGCGGACGGCAAGGTCACCCCCGCGCTCGCCGCCAACCTCGGCGTCGCCTACAGCTACGCGATGAAGATCGCCGCAGCGCACAACGGCGCCACCATGGCTCCCCACTCCCGATGGTGGTCCGGGGCCAACCTGGAGGCCGCGCGGACGCACAACACCTTGTGGCAGCGGCCCGACGTCCACGACGAGGCCGTCACCGTCGCCGTCCGGTACGAGGCAGCCGAAGCCCGCCGTGATGCCGCACTCGCCCACCTGGAAGCCGCACAAGAAGCGGTGCGCACCGCCGGCGGCCGCATGAAGGTCGACGCGCTGGAGCGGCCCGACTTCGACAAGGTCCGCGAGCAGGCGGTCACCGAGCTCCGCAGGGAGTTCGCGACCCTTGCCGTCGCCCCCGATGAGCGCCTGCGCCTCGCAGCCCAGGCCGTCGACCAGGCTGAGGAGGAAGCGGCCGCGCTGCTTCCCGAGCGGGATGCCGCCCTGAACAGCCTTGCGTTCTACACCACCGCCCGCGGGGTCTACGAGTCCGCAGGGATCACCCGCCAGGGCCTGGTGCGCGTTCAGCAGCGCGCCCTTGGGCTGTCCCGCGACACCAAGGTCCCCACCCGGGCTGAACAGCCGGCCGCCGCCCGCGCCGCCGGAGTGAAGTACCTCAAGGAGGCCGCGGAGGAACTGCCGGACATCGCCCGTTCGATGGAGGCGGCAAAGGCCAGGCATGCTGCGGCCGTCGAGATCCGCGACGCCGCCATGCTCGTCCTCGCGGACGAGCCGTACGGCTGGACCCCCGAACAGATCGCCGAAGCAATCGACCGTGACGCGAAGGTCGTCCGCCGAGTCGTGGATCCCGAGGTCAACGCGGACCGCCGCTGGGGCACCAAGCGGCCGAAGCCCTGAAGATTCTTCCCGCAGACCTGTAACGCCTGGACGACTCACTCCGTCTATGGCCGTGAAGGGGTCCACTCCATCCCTTCAACGAGGTAAGTCAGCACCCATCCCCGCAAGGGGCGGCCCCATCCCCCCCGGGGCCGCCCCGCCCCCAGCGGCCCCCGTTCTCCCCACTCGCTTCTCGGCCATCGCCCCCCGGTAGCTGAGCCACGCGAGACGGACGGGGGCCGCCGACGTTCGAGGACACCTATGGACACTGCCGAGCGCCCCACGATCCGGCTCATCGCCGGCCGCCGCATGCAGTGCAAGGACATCCCCGACGACACGCTGTGCGACGCCGTACGCCGGACTCCTTCACCCTCACCCGTCCGCCCGGGAACGGTCCCCTGGCGGATGTCGTGGGACGTACAGGCCGCGCTGGAGGAGACCGTCGGCCCCGTGCCCTACAGGTTGTTCCTCGCCAAGGTCAGGCGACTGTTCGCCAAGGGACTCCTGGGCGGCTGCGACTGCGGATGCCGCGGCGACTACCACCTGACCGAGGAGTGCCGCAGCAGCCCGTACGGCTGCGGCCACTGCTGACCAAGGCCGCTCACCGCCCGATCGGCCACCACTCCCCAGGTGACCGCGGAACGCGAGATGGACGGGGCCGCCGACGGCTCACATCCGAGACGGAGCCTTCTCGGACACGGTGACCGTCGCGCCGGCGATGGTGAACCTGGCTTCCTCCGTGTCGCGGTCCGGGTCGTCCACGTACACGTCGAGCGTCTCCAGCAGGTCGATGATCTTCTGGTGCACCGCGTGCACGGGCATCGCCGGGCCTTCTTCGCGCAGCAGGGGCGCCGTAATGGTGAACGTGACCGGCTTCGGCTTGGGTGCAGGCATGACGGGCTCCTCAGCACGTTGAACAGCAGGGGGAGGGGTTGGCCAACCCGTCGCTCACGAGCGTAGGACCAGCATCCACCTGGGCCAACTGGCCGCCGTACAGCTTGAGAGCGGTCCGCGGCCGCCGTCGAGCCCCCAGACGCGACTTCCGGCGCCCTCCCCGCGCGCTCTGACACCGATCGGGCCCCTTCAGTCGCCGCCTCTGGCGCAGTGAGGGGCCATATTCCGGAACATCTCTATCGCATAACGACCCGCTTGGGGGCCGGTCCGGGACACAAGCCGGCCCCAGACCGCAGGGTGCGCCTCATGGACGCCCCGACCACCTTCACGCCCGTTGTGGCCGCCGCCCACGCCTCCAAGGAGCAGCGCCAGGGCGTCCGCTCGTCCGACGCGAGCAGCATTGCCGACATGCTGCTGCGGGCCCCCGTCCCCGTACGCCGCGCCGCGATCAAGTCTCTCGACCCCGCGGACCTGGCCCACGTCCTCACCGAGGTCGAGCGGGAGACCGGCACCATGTACGGCCTCTGGCACGACACCCCCAGCGGGTTCATCGAGGATGTGTTGGGGGAGTCGATCTGGAGCAAGCAGCGCGACATCGTGGACGCCGTCCCCTTCCACAAGCGCGTCGCCTGCCCCGCGGGCTTCGGCGTCGGCAAAACCTGGATCGCCGGCCGCCTGGTCGCGTGGGCGGGAGCTGTGAACCCGCCCGGGACGATGGTCATCGTCACCACCGCGACGCGATTCCGCCAGGTCCGCAACCAGCTGTGGCCCCACATCCGTAAGACGGTCGCCCGGTCCGGCCTGCCCGGATGGTGCGACACCACCCAGTGGAAGATGCCGGACCAGTGGGGCAACGACGTAGTCGTGGCGTACGGCTTCACCGCCCCCGAGGGCGACGAGGCGGCCATGCAGGGCATCCACGGCACGCCCAAGCTCCTGATCATCGTGGACGAGGCCGGCGGTATCGCCAGAGGCATCGGCAACGGCACCAACAACCTGCTCACCGGCGACGCGAGGATGCTCGCCATCGGAAACCCGCCGGCGGACGATCCCCGCAGCTGGTTCGAGGGCCTGTGCGAGGAAGGCGACGACCCTGAGGAGCCGACCACCGTCACCGTGCCGATCGCAACCTTCGACTCCCCCGCGATCACCAAGGAACGGGTCCCCTTCTGCAACGACTGCCCCGCGGGCGTACCCAAGCACTCTCTCGCCCTCCACCTCCCGGACATGGACTGGGTGAACCGCACGATCCGCGAGTACGGCGAGGACCACCCGTACGTCCAGGCCAAGGTCTACGCGAAATTCCCCAAGGGCGGCGGCGGCAAGGTCATCCCCGTCACCTGGGTCGAGGACGCCCAGCGCAACGACGACCCGACCGGCCCCGGATGGGTCCGGCTGTGCGACCTCGGCCTCGAAGGGGAACGCGCCACCCACACCGTCAAACGCGGGTCCTGGATCCGCCTCGGCGTTGACGTGGCCGCGGATGGCGGCGATGAGTTCACGATCTACCGGATCGTCGGCGACGCGATCGAGCACCGCCACCACTCCTCGGGCGCCGTCAACGACAACCAGGTCAAGGTCGCGAAGAAGATCCTTGAAGAGGTCCAGGCCGCCGAACGCCTGGCCAAAGCCCTCGGCTCCACCGCGAAGATCCACGTCAAGATCGACAAGAACGGTCTCGGGCACGGAGCCGTCGGCATGCTGGAGGTCTGGGGCGACAACGGCCAGCACAACAGCGAGATCATCGGCGTCATGGTCTCCGAGTCCCCCGACCGCGACGACCCCGGCGCCGCCATGCGCCCCTACCGCAAGAGAGACGAAATGTGGCTCGCCACCCGCTCCCTGCTCCAGCCGGACCCCTCCACCGGCACCGGCCGGCTCCGGCTGCGCGTCGACCGCGAGGCAGGCATCCAGCTCACCACCCCCAACCTCGGCAACAACGCCGGCGGCCACGCCGTCGTGGAATCGAAGAAGCAGATGAAGGCCCGCGGGATGAAGAGCCCCGACCGCGCCGAGGGGATCCTCCTGGCCGTCTACGAACCGCACGTCCGCCGCCGCGGCCTGATCGCCTGAGACACAAGGCCACGCCAGACGACATGGTCCTCACCCCGGCCACCCCGGCCGACCCGAACCATGGAGGCCCCTCTTGCTCAAGCCCATCGCCCTCGACGCCGTCATCTACCGAGCCGAGGGCGACCCCGACAAGCCGCACGCGTCTATCCACATCAGCCTCGGGGCGTCCGCCGACGTCTTCGAGGGGCTGCCGCCGGACCTGCGCCGGGCCCTGCTCCTCGGCGCCCTCGACGGCATGAAGGAGGCCCTGCCGGACAACCTCGACATCGCGGCCCAGCTCGTCTCCATGGACAAGACCCCCGTTGCCACCGAGCCAGAGGAGGCGTAGGGGCACCGCCCGCCGGCCGCGAGGACGCGGCACTGGCCACCCGGCTGTGGCGGAGGAAAGCTGACCGTCGGAGAGCCTGCGCTTTCGCCCCCCACGACGGGCGGCTACAGTGGGACCGTATCCAAGACGCATGTGGGCCCCCCGCTAGTAGCGGGGGGCCCACACTGCTTCACCGGTCCTTCAGGAGGCCTGGTTCCTGCGCCGGCGGTGCGCGGTGAGGTCGCTCAGCGACGCGGTCTTCTTCCGCTCCGCAGCCTTCCTCTTCCGGGCGAGCTCGTCCTCCGCGAGAGCGACCTGGTACCGCTCCTCGAAGTCCGGAACGTCGAGGTAGTCCTCGGGCTGCATCGCATTGAACGCGGTCTGCGCCTCGGCCGGCGTGTGGAAAGCCGCCACCATCGGGTTGAGCCGGTAGAGGCCTTGCCCCTCCTTGGCCACCAGCCGGGCGAGCTCCAGGTGCTTCAGCCCCCGGGTCACCAGCGCCCGGTCGACTCCCAGATGCTCGGCGATCACCTGCTGAGTCTGCACGATCCGGCCTCCGGCCTCCTGCGTTCCCATGAGGTGCATCAGCAGTCTCAGAGCGGGCCCCGGGACGTTCGGGAGGTACGCAAAGACGTTGAACGAACCCCACAGCAGCACGGGGGCGTTCACCTCAGCAGGCTGAGCCGACATCTATTCCTCCGATGTGTCCGGTTCGGCGGGCTTCTTCGGGTTACGCGGCCTTCGTGGTGCTGGCTCAGGAAATTCGAGCCACTTGAACTCTTCGAGCACCTTCGGATCATGTCTGAAGGCATCGATGATCGCTAGCTGATCAATCTTACGAGTCAGCTTCTCCTGGGTCGAGAACCTCCGCGGCTCGGCCTCCTCGACCTCGGTCACCCCGCCTCGCAGCGAGGCCTGCGCGTTGAGCTGGTACATCCCGCGCTTGACCATGTGCACGAGTCCAAGGCCGACCAGGAGACGCATCGACCGGTTCACGTGGACCCGGTGCACCTGGAGCGCCTTGGCCAGCTGTTCCTGAGTCGCTTTGATCAGCCCTCCGGGCTCCTGGGAACCCATCAGGAAGAGCAGCACCCGCAAGCTCAGGGCGTCGTCGTGGAAGTACACCGCGGCCCACCGCAGGAACTCCAGCGAGTCCATGGCGAAGCTGCGCCCCACGAAACCGGTCGATGTGGGCTCCGCCTTGACCGTGAGGGTGTGTCCCGCCGGCACCGCGAAGACGGTGGCCTGGTCACCCCTGCGGTACGGACTTGGCGGTGGGGGGGCCTTCTTCCGCGCCGGCTCGCCCTCGGGCTGGAGCCGGGCGCCCTGTACAGGCACTTCCACGAGTTGAACTCCTCACGTCGTATCCAAGACGCGCTGAGCCTACTGAAAGAGACCATGAGTCCCAAAGATGTGACCCATGGTCTCTTTTCGCGTGTCGAGCGTAGCCCCTGACGTACGTTCCCGGCCCGACTGTAGCGCTGCACGTACCTTGCCCCGGCCTCTCCTCGCACATCGCCCACCCAGAGCCCCGGAACCTCCTCTTCCCCCAGCCTGAATGTGACCATAGGTCACATTCAGGCTCCTGAAGCCCGCCTAGAGCCCTCAAAGTTGTGACCATAGGTCACATTCCGTGCTGCGAATGTAGGGTGCAAAGCTACTTATCTCAGCTCGGACGTAGCTTTGGACGTACCTTATTTTGCCCTTGCACCCCATCTGACCTGCAACGATGCAACGCGCCCCCAATCTAAATCCCTTACCTGCACGTTGACTCCCACCCTGGCCCCAACCCTCGGCCCACCGACGGGCCGCAACTGTCAGCTCGAACGCGGTGCGCCCACTGTCCGTAAGCCTCCGTGGCCTACCGCGTTGGCGACTGCGGGTAATTTGGGCAGGGCAAAAACGGCCAGCGGCGGAGGGAGGGGTGCCCGGCTGCTGTCCGGTATGCCGGACTTCCGGGCCGAGTTGGGCGCGGGCGCGTTCCCCCGCCGTCAATCCGGACGGCGCGTGAGGCGAACGCACCCATAAGTCGTGGCTGGCGGGGGGCAGCTGCTGCCGCGCACGGGCTGAGCCCGGCAACCGCTCCGCTCGGTCGGCGCATCATCGTGGCTGAGGAGCATGTCGTCCGGGTCGGCTCGCGCCAGTGACTAGGACCTTGCTGCTCGTGGGCCGTACGGGGGGTGGGACGCTGTTGCCTCAACTGATCGGGCTCTTCCCCGGGGTTTCGTGCCTGTACCACCGAAAGCCAGCCCCAGCGGCGGGCTCGCCAAACGAACACGATCAGTGGCCACCTGCACCACCCACGGAGCTCAACCACGCTGCCATTCTTCTAAGCGAGCACGACCCGCAGTCGCCAACGCTGCCCCCGCCACCCCGGCGGGGCACCGCAAGCCCCCAGGGCTGAGGAGCTACCGCCTCTAAGCGAGAGCAGGTGCCTGAACGCTACGAGAGCCACCTTCAAGCCCTGTTGGCAAGCAGGGTGCCCGGCCGCGGCCAGTAGGGTGACCGCATGGTCATCCCGCGCATTGAAATCGCCAGTGACGACGTGCTCCCCACCGCCGCCGCGTACATCCGCCATGAAGGCACTGAGGTGGTGTACGTCCGTCGCCAGCCCTTCGCCGCCGCCGTCCGGCACGTTCACAACGTGCTCTCCTCGTACGGCGCCTCGCTGGAAGACGTCGAACGTGCGCTCCGCGAGCAGTGCCCCGAGCTGGCTCACTAGCGACACAGCCCGGCGAGGATGGCCCAGTGACCGACTACACCCACCTCGTGGCCGCCGCGGCCCATGCCGCCGGCCCATGCCCCGAAGGGCAACAAGCAGCCTGGCAGGCCCGCGTACGCGACCTCGCTGTCGACCTCGCGTTCACCGCCCGCGAGGTCGACCAGGCCATGAAGACCCTGGACAACACCCACCCGTTCTCGGCCTACCTGGAGAAGGTGGAGATCGAGCCCACCAGCCGCCGGGGCCTGCTTACCCTGCGCCCACCCGGTGGAGGCATCGAGACGATCCGCACCGACCAGCAGGACACCAACCGCGGCGCCACGATGATCGCCCGAGCTGAAGAGCTCGTAGGCCGCTGGGTGCTGGTCTACCGATACAACGAGCCCACGACCGCGAGCCGGAAGCAGCCCGGGACCTATGGCAACGTGCGGATGGTCGCCCGGCTGATGGACCTCGGCGAAGGCACCCTCGCCTTCTCCATCGCCAAGGACGTCATCACCGCGGACGCCGGCGGCGACGCGGCCTTGGCCGCACGGCTGTGGCGGGACGCCGGACTCCCCGAAGAGGGCATGATCCCGGTCGCCGACCTGGAGCCCGTACGCCAACAGGCCCGCACCAGTGCCGGGAACCGGTAGCCCGGCGGTGCAGCCGCCCGATAGCATCCCGCAGGGCTGGCCCACCAGCCCTTGCTCCCCGCACATGCGGGGATGAACCTCGTTATGAGCACCTACCGTGCCCTGCTCCCCGCCTTCCGCGGGGATGGCCTGACGCAGCCACTACGGCGCGTCCGGACCGGCCTTCGAGTCGCTGCCCGAACGGATCGGGAACACCCGGATCCCGCGCAAGCCGGCGGGTGGCAGCTGACGGCCTACTTCGGAAAGTGCTCGGGTTCGCGTACCTGTCGGTCCTGCTCGTCGCCCGCGATCACCGGTGGGCAGTTGGGGCAGGAGAACAGTTTGCGGGTGCCGATCCAGCGCCATCCGGCGTCCCACAGGGGCCGCCACTGCACGTCGGCGGGCCGTGGGACCTCTGTTTTGCACAGTGTGCAGGCGACCACGGCCGTCAGGGAGTCTTTGTCCACGCGCGAAGCCTATGGCTTCGGTGGCCGCCGGTGCGGCGCGGCTACGGAGGGGACTCGGCCCAGGTCTCAGGGCCGCCGCCGCGCCACTCCACGAACGCGGGGTCGGTCAGGTCGAGTTCTTCGGCGGTCTCCAGCCCGGCCGCGGTGAGGAAGACGGCGATGTCGGAGGGCCGGTGTGCCACGCCGATTGAGTTCCCGTCCAAGCGCACGCGGCGCCAGCCGTTCTCGTCGGGCGGGTAAATGACCAGCCGGGCAGCAGAAGCCATGGCTCCAGTCGACTGCGCAAATCCAGCGCCCGCCGCCTGGAAGCGGCCGGACGGGCGTCCGGCCTGCCGTCAGGCGCCAGCCGAATCCATCCGCACACTGCGCTCGCGGCCGGTGAGCACCGGCGGGCCGGAGGATGAGGGCTGGGATTGCGAGCCGTGGGCGATGCGCAGGCCCGGCTGAGGCCAGGCGTAGGAGCGGGAGACAACGCTGGTGGAGCCGTCGAGGTCGACGGAGACCTGGTAGACCACCGTCCCGTCGTGCCAGTTCTGTCGAGCATGCACGGGGGCGTACCGCCACCGGCCCGCAGACCACACGCACAGGGCGGGGCGGTCTCCTGCCGGCCAGCTCCACACCGTGGGTTCCGGTCCTGCTGCTGGGCTCCACGGCGAGTTTTCGGCCGGCTCGCGCACTTCCTGGTTCACCCTTCGACCGTACCCCGCCCTCGCGCGGGCCCTGCCGGTACGGAGCGGCCTTCCTGCTCGTCGGGCACCGTGCCCGAGGCGCTGTTCATGCTGCTGGAGGAGTGCGACCGGCACCCGGAGGAGACCCTGCACACGACGGGGCTGCGGATGATCGAGGAAGCGGAGAACCGCGGCCAGGAGGTGTAACGCCTGGGCGTCCCACTACGTCTATGGGGTGAGCGGCCCGCCGGGGGAGCGTTCGTTGGTCAAGCAGCACAGACCCCGGCGGACCGCCCCACCCGCCGCCCCGAGCAGAAGCCGGATCGTTGGTAACAGCAAAAAGCCCTACCCCTACCAGCGCGGCCCCGTGGGCCCCTGCGGCCCGTCATGGGTCCGTGTTGGACCGTATCGAACCGGCTTGTACCGATCCGGTTCGACACGGACCACAGGACCAGCGTCAGCCGAACGGGGCCCGGTCTGAGGAGCGCTTTATGCTGTTACCAAGCTTCGGAGAGAGCGCGCCTGCGGCGCGCAAAGGGGTGCGGCCGACCGGCACGGGGCCCGGGGCACTCCCGCCGCCTTCGGCCGCGGCCCCGACCGGGCCAGCGCAGGGGCCCCGTACCGCCCAACCGCGCTGCATCCCTGAACACCCCCCAACCGGCCGCCGGCAGGCTGCGAACCGCGGAAGACCAGTACGGACGCGCTTCGCGCGGCGACAACAGGAAGCCCGGCCACAACCTCCGCCGGGAGCCCTTCGTTACCGGGGCGTGAGCAACCCGGACGAGATCCTCGACAAGATCGCCGAGGGCATGGCGTACGACATGAACATCAGCCTCCCCACCGCGCGAGCCGTCACCCAGCGATGCCACGCCCTGATGACGGAGTTCCCGGACCGCGACCGTTCCGACCTGCTCGCCGAGGAGGTCCAGCAGGCGGTGGCACGTCGCGAACCCTGGGCCGTCGAGTACATGATGGCCGGGGTCCAGCGGCACATCATCGGCCTGGAAGAAACCGCGACCCTCGCCATGCAGGTCGGCGGCGATCCCTACCTCGCCGTGAACTCCACCCCCGAATACGCCGGTGACCCCCTCGCCGCCCCGGTCGTGGACGCCCTCGTACGCGATCGTGGGGACAGTCGCTGACGCCCGGATCCCTCCCGGCGGACGAGTCCGTACCCTGACGACGTGACCACCGCCCTCGACGCCATCACCGCGTTCCTCGACCACCTCGAAGAGCGCCGCTTCGCGTACTCCACCCGCCGCCTGCGCGGCGGATTCCTCACCGAGTACCTGGAGCACGCGGTCAACACCCCTGGAGCCCCGGCCAACCTGACCGCCGCCGAGCTGATGGAACTCCCCCGGGCCGAGGCGTGGCTCGAAGACGCCGCCGCCGGCCTCACCCGCCAGCGCAACACCCTGCGCGGCCCGGACGCACCCGGCGCCAACAACTCCAGCCGCGTCCGGATCATCACCTACAACATGTTCGCCGAGTACCTGCGCTCCCCCTGGCGCCTGGAGGTCCCGCCCAACACCACCGGCGAACACCTCGACCCCGACGAGGCGCAGAAGGTCATCCACACCCTCGCCGTGAAGCGCCCCACCGGCGCGAACGCCGCCACCAGCATCCGCACCGCGGCGTTGGCCGCCCTCGTGGCCGCGACCAGCTGCACCGTCAGCGAGCTGTGGCGCCTGGACGTGGCCGACCTCCAGCTCGACCGCACGGCCCCGCGGGTCCTTCTCGAAGCCGGGCCCGTCGAGCTCGACGCCGACACGGTACGCATCGTCCGCCGGTGGCTGCGCCAGCGCGCCGGCATCACCGCGGCCCTCGAAGGCAGCGACCCCGGCTACCTGTGGGTGCCGACCAAGTCCGGCCGACCCCGCAGCGGCCAGGACACTCCTCCGCCCGGTGCCCGCCGCGCCGCGATGCGCACCCTCCACGCGGCCCACCGCCGACTCGTCCTCGACATCCTCGGCACCCCCCTACGCCCCGGCGCCCTGCGCACGGCCGGGTAGCCGCCCCGTTCCCCTGCGAACGCGCTGCCGCCTCCGCCATACTGGTCACGTCTCACCCTGCCCGCGTGCGCGGGAATGCCTGGCCGCCCTCCGCGGCCCCCTAGCCGCGCCCACCCGCGGCGCGCTTCCCGCATGCAGAGGAGACCCCGTGACGAGCGAAGACGCCTACACGCCCGAACACCCCGAGTGGGACACCGTCCCTCCCCAGCGCACCGGTACAGCCGTCAAGGCGCGATACCCGGCGCTGAAGCAAACGTCCCCCTCGACCGAGCCCAACATGCCCTTTGGGGTCCGGCGCAAGATCCAACGCGTACTGCTCTACGACCTCCGGGAAGCCGAGTTCCGGTGGGGCAAGCTCCTCATCCGCGTACGCGTCGACCCGCCCGACTATCTGGAGGGCACGGAGGACGACGACACCCTTCGCCGGCGGGTGTCCGCCTTCGGAGAGTGGGACGTCTCCGGCTACTCCCCGGAACCCCCTGAAGTACCCGGCGGCTGGGCCTTGCTGGCGGTGCCGGCCAAGGTTCGATTCGGCCCCCACCAGGTCGTCACCGTCCAGGACACCAAGTCACCCGACTTCTCCGACGCCGTGTGGACCGTCGTAGGCGCCGTCGTGGACACCGTGCAGCACGCCATCCCGGGGATCGTGAGCGAGCTGAGCGACGGCGAGTCCACGAAGCAGTAAGCGGCCACGAGCGCGGCCGCCGCCGCGCCTCGGTGTCCTGCCGGGGCCCGGCTGACATCGTGGACACCGGAGCCCGCCCGGCCGCCCTTCGCACGTCGCGCCGGGCGGGCCGCCCGTACGCCGTCAGCCCGGTATCGACGGGGGATGCGATACCGGGCCTACACACACCGTAGTCGTGGAAGACTGGGCGCACCTCAAGTTCCGGGTGAAGGGCGCCAGATGAACAACCGACTCTCCGATTTTCTCGGCGCCGACGGAGCGCGAGTTGCTAAGGCTCGCGAGGCGCTGGAGGAGGCAGTTGCCGGGGTCGTTGAGATGGCGGAGGGCGTCGAGGACTTCGCCCCGCTCGGCACTGATGAGCTGGGCGCCGCCGTCGCCGCTCTGGCCTCATCCGAGTACGTGGATGAGGACGAGGCCGGGGCCCGCTGGGTGGCGCGTTCGTTCACTGCCGGCCCGATGGACCTGCTTCCGCTCGGGGAAGCCGCGCTGGCATTCGGCGGGGCCGTGCTGATGATGCGGGGCGCCCTGCACGAACTCGACCAGGCGCTGAACGCGATGAACCGACCCGGGCCGACCGCGCCCGGGGGGACGTTCTCTCGCTGATCAACCTCGTAGCTTCCGACGGCCAGCAGGCAAGGCTGCACGGGCTGGCCTTGGCCGCGCAGCGTCATCACGTTCCAGGGTCGTCTCGTGGTCCACCGGCCGACTGCGTTGTTCGAGCAGCAGTACCTCCAGGTAGACGCGGGCGCCGGCTCCCCGCCGATTCGGCACCGGCTCGGACATGTTCGTCGCCACGACTTCCCCGGACGCCTCCAGGGCCCGCATGAGGGCTTCCGCTGTCCTCCGGGCCCGGTCCGGGTCGGAGTCCATGAGCCGGATCTGCGACATCAGTTCCTCCCTCCCGCCAGCACCGCGCGGCCCCGGGCCGGCTCCGGCTCTCCGACCCCGTAACCGTCCAGCGTCCATGCCGCCCGCTCCCACACCGGCTCGGTGCCGTCCGCGATCCGGTGCAGAAGGCCAGCCATCGACTGGCCGTCGGCCGCCACGTTCAGCGACCGCGACCAGGGCACCGTCTCGCCGTGTCCGGGCAGACAGGGAACGGTGCTGTACGGGTAGTCGGTGTGCGCGTACCAAGGCGCCCAGATCCGCGCGACGGACGAGTTGTGCGCGGCCCACGGGTGCAGCGGGTCACGGCCGGAGAGCCCCGGGCCGCGAGAGCCGGGCGGGCGCAGCAGGAACTGCGGGCAGCGGCGGATCGGTCCCATATGGTCGGGCTCCTCGACCACCCGCCGGTCGGCGAGCAGCGCGTCGAGCTGGTCGAGGACCGCGCCGCGCTCGGGGCTGCTGTGCTCCCCGGCGGGGGCGGTGTAGAGGACCTGGCCGTCGTGTACGGCGACCACGGCGACGCCCTGCGTCTCCGGCAGCGAGTCCGGCTCGACGTCCACGACCAACAGCACGGCGGCCGGGTCCGCGACGAGCTCGCGCGCCAGGGCCTGCGCCTGCTTGTGCTGCTCCCACATCGTCATCGCGTACCGGCACGGGTCGCAGAACCGGCCCTTTCCGAGCGGGTGCCGCTCGCGGGCGCCGCAACGCCGGCACTCGTACTGGAGCTCGCGGGCCCGGTTGAGAGCGGCGCGCTGTGCCGGGGTTGCCCGCCGCTTCGGCACGGCCTCGCCGAGCGGGTACAGCGGGGCGTAGCTGTTGCCGTGGTAGAGCACTTGGCCGACAGGCTGGCCGCCGGGCTTGAGCGGCGGGTCCTGCTGCGCAAGCTGCGTCTTGGTGAACAGCCCGTCGGGCACGGCGCCCCACCACGTGTAGCGCGGGAGCCCATCAATAGCTGGCACGGAACCAGGCACAGCGTCCTCCTTCTGTAGCGACCTTCTTTCTCCTAATTCATAGCGCACAGCCAGACGGAAATTCAAAGCGCCTGAAAAATTCACCGAAACGGTCTATCGGGGATGATTTCCCTGCCGATTATTTCTATCAAGGTTGATAGAAATGCCGTCGTGTGGCTGCGGAGCGGACGGCGGAATCTCCTCCCTCGGCCAGGGCCCGTAGCGCTCCAGCCCCTGCCGGATGATGCGCGGCACGGAGTACACGTGCGCGAGCAGTTCGTCACGCTTCTGGTGTTCCTCCGGTGTGTAATCGGGGCTGTGATAGGTCAGCCCCAGCTCCTCCAGCTTGGCCAGAGGATCCGTACTCACGCGAACCGCTGCCGTTCTCAACGCCGTGACCAGGGAAGATCGGAGCTCGTAGGTGCGCGTGATGAGCGTTCCCGGATAGTGCCGACCGACACCTCGCCCGGAGAGAGTCGCCAACTCCTCCTCGTCCTGGTCGAGAGGAGCCCAGGGGCCGGCAAGGTCGTCTTCCGCGAGCCGCCGTTCGATCGCGCTCTGGATGATCAAGTTCAGCGTCGGCCAAAGCTCGGCGCTGCGCATCCTTCGAACGGTGAGGCGTGCAGCGTTAGCAGTGAGGCCTTCCTCCTGAAGCTCGATTGCCCGATCCACCATCTCAAGACGGTGCTTTCTGCGGATGGCCTTCAAGCGTCCAGCGTGAATTACATCAATAGCAGCCGTGATTTTCACGAGCTGGTCTTCGGATTCCATCCATTTTCCTTTCTCTTCTATCAAGGTTGATAGAAATAGGCGGGCGGCTCGCGGTGTCCAACGAGCGGCCTCGGCCGGAGCTACTGGGTGGGGTGTTGCGACAGCCAGTCGTTCAGCTCATGGGCCGGGCCCAGGATCAGCGCCCGGTTCCACCGGGCGTCTCCCTGTACCTTGGCGCGGCCTTCCTCGATCCGGTCGATCAACCGGTACGCCGGAGACCAGAACGTGGCTCCGGCCGGGTCGGCGTTCATCGCCTTCCGCAGGGCCCGCGCGTTGGCGACGATCTCGTTCAGGTCTTTGTCGCAGTCGTCCGGGCACCCACCCCACGCCAGCGCGTTGAGGTCGTCCGTGTAGACCTTGCCCGCCGCGGTCACCGACGGCGGCTTGTCGCTGGGGCTCGCCGCCGGCGGCTTCGCCGCCGCGTTCGCTCCGCCGCATCCCGTCATGCCGAACACCGCTGCGCCGAGCACCAGGCTCGCGGCGGCCCCCCACCCCTTGTTCATGCCGAAGATCATGTCACGGGGATCCGGCCGGGCTCAGCCCTTCGGCCGGATCCCCGCGCAGCTCATACGGTCACCGCGGCGGTCGTCTCCACGTCTACCGGCGGTACCGAAGCGGGAAGACGGCGGGGGGCGATCCTGAAGGCCATCGCCCGGCCCTGCTTGCCGGCCTCCTCCACCCAGCCCTTCCGGCGCCACTGCCCCAGCGGCCCGTTCACGGAGGACCGGGCGGCGAACTGCGGCAGGTCCAGCGCCACCAGGTCGTCCACCGTGATGCCCTTGGCACCCGCCTTCTCGACCGCCTGCCACAGCGCCAGTTGCCGCTCGTCGGCGATTTCGGTCCCGTCAGGAAACGTGGGAACGGATCGCAGCATCGGACGGCCGCCGCCGGGGCCGGAAGGCGGCGTGGGGGGCACCGGCGGGGTCGGGTCGTCTTCCGGGTCAGGCGAGGGCTCCGGATGCCCCAGAGCCCCGCTTTCGTCCTCTGCGCGGGCGTAACGGTGGTTCGTGGCCGCGACGTTCTCGTCCGTCATCCAGTATCCGCGCGCTTCGACGGGGACCTGGTGCTCCCGGTCCCAGCGCAGCAGCTTGCCGGGGGCGTCCAGCTCATCCAGGCACCAGCCGTTCCCGTACGCGCCGGGCCCGAAGATGAGGTTGGAGGTAGTGGACTCCTTGGCTCCAAGGCCGATGCGTACCTGGTACTGCTGACGGCCGTCCGTGGAGCCGCCGAAAACCCTGTTCGAGGGGGACTGGGTGGCGCACACCAGGGTGACGCCCGTGAACCGGGCGACCTGGAGCAGGGACTCGATCAGCTTCGCCGCCTCGGGCACGCGGCGCATCAGCTCGCCCAGCTCATCGATGAAGACGAACCAGGCCGGGCCGTGCTTGCCCGGCACCCACTTCTTCTCGCCGAGCTCCGCGAGGATGGCGCCGCGGCGCTCGACCTCCTTCCACACCGTCCGCAGCAGCCCCATGGCGCGGGCGGGGGTGTCGGCGAGGCCGAGGGCGCAGCCGCGCCACGGGCCGAACTCGACGGCGCCCGGCTTCATGTCGATGAGGAGCAGCTCGGCGTCCTCGCAGGCCGCCGCGTACGCGATGAGGACGCTCTGGACACCGGACTTCCCGTTGTCGGTGGCCCCGCCGATCAGGACGTGGTTGTAGAGCAGGGGGATCAGCACCGGCTGTCCGAAGGCGTCGATTCCGAGGACGGCCGGCTCGGTGCAGGTGGTGGTCGACGGGCCCGGCCAGGGGATCGGCGTGGCGAGCGGGTCGGTCTCGTACAGGGAGACGACGAGCTCGTTGTCCCTCTCGCCCTTGGCCAGGCGCAGTTTCCCGGGCAGGCCGAGGTTCGAGGCGAGTTGTTCCTTGCGGGCGATGACTTTCTGGGGGGCAGTGTTGCGGCCCGGGGGCAGGACGACGACCGCCCGCCAGCCGAAGGGCGTGTAGTCGAGCGCGGTCACGTCCACCGCGGGGACGGACAGCATCGCGACCAGGGCGCGCAGCAGCGCGGTCTCCTCCGCCGTCGAGCCGGTGATGCCCGGCGCCAGCGTGTGGTCGCCAAGGCCGTGCGGGGTGAGCCCGGCCTTGGCCGCCTTCACCTGGAGGGCCATGCGCTCTTGACGCGACTTCACGAGCCAGGGCACGTACGCGGCGTAGGCCCCGCCGGTCGCCACGGCGCCGGCAATCAGCGACGGAACCGACGGGCCGAGCCCGGCGCCGATCCACGCGTCGGCCATCACGACCAGGCCGCCGGTGCCGGCCGCCGCGATCGTCTTGTTCTTGTGCTTGAGGCCACCAGCGGCGAGGGCTCCGGTGGCGGCCAGGGCGAGCCCGTACACGCCGTGCTCGGGCAGGCTGACGCCGTCCAGGTGGTGGAGCCAGGACAGTCCGGTCAGGCCGCCTGTCGCGGCGCCCGGGGCGAGTTCGTAGCGGCGGCGAGAACACCAACGGCAGGCCGCGCCGAACGCGCTCGCGGCACCCAGCGCCGCGCGGGCGAGTATCGAGTCGTGCGAGGGATGCGGGGGCACAGCAGTCTCCTGGGAAATGACGTGACGTGGTTGCGGGAAGAAACCCCAGGTCAGGGGTTCGTCACGTCACATCAGGACGGAGATGCTGGTACCGGAGAAGGCGAGGAGCCGAGGCATGGGTATGCCCTCCTGGTGGATTCGGAGCGTTGAAGCCGGGGCGCTTGCTCGTGCGCCACAGCTGGGTCCGGGCCGAAACCCGGTGTGCAGTTGTGAGGCCAGACTACCGGCGCTGATCAGCAGACGCCGGGAAATGATCTTCGGTGAGTGGTGTCTCGCGCTTCCCGTCCCACGTGAAGACCCGGACATCCGACTCCTGCACGGAGCCGAGACGCGACCGGAGATGGTGCATCACGTAGTCGACCTTCATGCGGCGGAGATCCGGAAAGGCCTCCCAGTGGATAGGGTCCATCCCCGCCTGGCTGCGCCACATCCGACCGTTGACCTCGACTTCGGCAACGACCAGCAGATCGGAGAACGAGTCGCGGCCGCTCATCCGCGAAGCTCCACCAGCAGGGTCGTGGCCTTGTCCCAGCAAGTTCCGCAGGGCTGGCCGGCGGATCCGCAGATGATGTCTGCGAGGCGCGGCGCCAGGTCGCTGCTTTGCTCGGCGCTGCGGGTGAGACGCACGGCCGCGTCGGCCTTCCGCAGGCACGAGTTGCAGGCCTTCGTCTTGCCTTCGCGGCGCCCACAGATAGTGAGGGATGCCTCGCGAAGCAGGTCGACGCGACTCGGAATGGTGGCTGTGCTCATGTCTCTCCCCCCAGGGCACGGCCCCCTGCCTGAAGATCGAGGCCGGCGGACGCCGACGCAGGGGGCCGTGCACGGGATAGACGGAGTGGTCCCCGGATTCGTTACACCGCGGCGTACGCGTCCGGCAGCGGGACCGCTCGCACCCAGCCGTCCGGACCCTCGTACTCCATCCCGGAGGTGGCGTGGACCGTCACCGGTACGGTCTCGTCGTCCAGGCGCACGACGAGGTACTGGCCCGCGGTGTCGATGACGGTGCCGGGCCGCCCGTGATGCCTCACGCGGAAGCCCAGCGCGACGGTGATACCGATGCGCGCGGCCAGCCCGTAGTAGGTCCGGATGTGGTCCAGGTCGGAGTTCTGCCGATCCGCCACGGCGTACAGGCTTCGGCAGGCCGGGCGCCGGCACCGGGCGCCCGGGGCGATCTCGTGCGCTCCGACTGCTGCGCTGACGTCCATCAGGATGTGGACGGGGTCGCACGCGGCGCCGACCCCGTGCATGCCGCCACCCACGAGGTACCGCTCGGTGAACACCGCGACGTGACTCGACTTGTCGCCGTGCACGTTCGGAGACGACAGATACGTCGCATCCCGCGAGCTCGCGGCGAGCTGCCCCCTGAAAAGCGCGGGGGCTCCGTGCTCGACGGGCTCCCCATCCGCGCTGATGCTCTGCGGCGCCGGCCGCCGTTCCATCGCCTTCACAAGCCTTCCCCTCTCCACTGGTCCACGATGACCAGCGACATCCTGATGCGGGCGCCGTTCTGGCGCTCGCCTGCTCTCGGGTCGACGCCGGTGACGATGCTCGCGTTGTCGTCCTCGAACACCCCCGCGTCGGCCAAACCGTCCACGGCAGCCTTCGCCGACAGCGCCCAGTTCGAAGGGTCGAAGACGCGAGTGCGCACCTTCGGGCGCACGACGTACAGCACGCGGGCCCGGGTCAGCCGCGGGATCGCGGCAGTACGCGCGAGCACCGCAGTGGCCTCCCGGATCGCGGCCGCGGTCTTCCGCTCCCTCGACCAGTGCCAGCGACGTACCTCGTTGGCGTTGATCAAGTCCATGTCCGGCAGCTCCAGAACCCAGTGGGGCGCCCCGCCGACCTCGGCGTCCATGTCCCACTCGACGTAGGCTGCCGGGTTGCGCGCGGCCAACGCCGAGCGACCCCCGGCCGCGGTGCTGCGCCCGGCGTCGAGCCGCGCGCGGAGGCCGGGATAGCGGGCGGAACCCGACGTCACGCGGGCCATCCCTCCGGGTTGGAGCGCGTCTCGACGCAGTAGCGGGTCTTCATGTCCCACTCACGTCCCGTGACGTGCAGGTACGCCTGGCTGGCCACGTAGAGCAGGCTCTCACCCTCCATCGCCGTCGCCGTGTAGGGAGCGAACCCTGCGGACGTGTTGAGGACGCCCTCGTACACCTCACGTCCGGCCGCGACCACAGCACAGCGGGCATAGAGGAAGTGGTCATCCGTCTGAAAACGCAGTCTGTCGGGGTCGGTGACCGGTATGGCCTTGAACTGCTCCTGATCCAGTCGGTACAGGGCTTCGGCGAGGCGCTCCCCGAACTCGGTGATCTCGCCTGCCGGCCTCTGCGCGAGGATCGCGGTCAGCTGCACGCACTGGAGCTCGTCGGCGCGCCCGTCGAGGTAGCCGATCAGCTTCCAGAACTCATCCCAGGTCATCACATGGGCAGCCTCGCACAGGCCGCTGACAGCCGACGGGCTTGAAGCCGCCTCGTGTACCTCCTGCTGGACGGCCTGCATGTGCAGGTCAAAGCCCTCGAAGTGGCCGTCGCGGGCGTACCGGCTCGGATCAATCCAGTCCCCGGCTGCGCATGCCGCAGCAAACAGGGGCGCCTCAGCACCGAACAAGGACCTCGTCGCGCCAACCGGCTCCAGCAAGAGACGGTGTTCGCGGCGAGGGCCGTTCATCAAGGGGTCCTCGGTGTAGTGCTGCAAGGTGGTGCAGTCCTTTCGGAGCGTTGAAGGCCCGGGTCTTGCTCGTGACGCCGGGGCTGTTGCTACTCGTGCGGAGGTCTCGGTTCCGATGCTCAGACCTCGAAGGCTGAGGGTGTGCTCAGCCCCTCTCACCTCGGCAACCACCGTCGGGCACAAGCTCTCGGTTCCCCGGAGCGTCAGCGCCGACCAGCGCCGCGGCCCATTCGCGGACCTTCTCCTCACCGACAAGCTGGTGCAGACTCCGTGTGTCCTCGGGCCATTCAGCCGGGTCATCGTTGAGGCAGTCCCGGGCCTCACCCAAGATTCTTGTCAGCGCCCTGTACAGGAGAAGCGAGGAGCGGGTGACTCCGGTCACGGCGGCCTCGTTCGTCTCGCCCCAGATCGCGTCCTTCTCGGTCTGGTCACACCTGTGGTGAACCGTGATGGTGCGGAGATTCTGGGACTCCATCCGGCGGCGCAGCTGCACATTGAAGCCGTAGGTACAGGCAGATGTCCCGTCCGCCAGCGTCTCGTATGTCTGGCAGCAGATCGCAGCCTCGACCCAAATGCCCGCATTGTGGGCCTGCTCCAGGATGGTCGTCACGCTGTGCCCCTCTTCCCAATCGACGTGGAATCGCTTGCTGGTGGTGTGGGGAGCCTAGGGTTCGAGGCTCTGACCGGGCAGGTTGAGTGTGCGAGTGGCTGGCGGATAGTCCCCCGTGGCGCTCGTGTCCAGTCCGAGGGACCAGACCGTGACGGTGTGCTCGAAGTCCTGCCGGACCCGGTGGTAGGTCTCGCTCTCGGCCTTCAGGAAGCGCGCGGCCGCCGTGCTGTACGTAGT
Source organism: Streptomyces sp. NPDC037421 (assembly GCF_055602105.1). NCBI lineage: Bacteria > Bacillati > Actinomycetota > Actinomycetes > Kitasatosporales > Streptomycetaceae > Streptomyces > Streptomyces sp. NPDC037421. The sequence continues at coordinate 106,224 of NZ_JBVJWV010000022.1, read as the reverse complement.
GGATTCGGTGGTGCAGGTCAGCAGGTCGCCGAGCGCGGCGTCCAGCGCCAGGTACCAGCTCCCCAGCGTCGTGGCGAGGGAACGGATCATCGGGTACGTCTGGGTGGGTCCGAACTCGCTGACGTGCCAGTGCACATGTGCCAGGTCGAAGCCGTCGAACGTGTCCGGGATTCCGGCGGTGGCCTCGCGGTACCGCGCGATGGCTTCCAGCTCGGCCGGGGTGAACGGCGTGGTCTTGTACTCGTGGATCGTCAGGTCGTCGTCCGTCGGGATCATGCTGGGTCCTCGTCCTTGAGCAGCTCGGGGTGGCGGCGCACGGGGGCAACTTCGGGGGCTATTCGAACTCGATGTCGTCGAGCAGGGTCGCGGCCGCGGGGTGGCCGTGGGTGCGCAGCAGGTCGGCGAGTTCGATGGTGTGCGCGCGGAGCAGGCTGGTGGCGTGGTCGATGGCGGTGTCCTCGTCGTGGCCGAGTCGGGTGTAGAGCGCGGTGAGCCGGCCGAGGGCGGCGGTGGCGGGCTCGGGCGCGCCGACGGGGCGGCCGCCGAGGGCTTCGCGGAAGGGGCCGAGGGCCCGGGGGGCGAGCGTGTAGGCGTGGGTCTTGCTCCAGCCCTCGGAGCCGGCCGAGGTGGGGGTGAGGAGCTTGGGAAGGTCGGCGGGCCAAATGCCTTGTTGGATAAGGGATTTCACGGTGCGGGTGACGCTTGTGGTGGCTCCGTTGAGGCGGTCGCCGCGGCGGGCGCGGAAGTCGGCGCCCAGCACCCGGCCGCCGGCGGCCACGGCGAGTTCGACCAGGGCCTGGGCGTCGGGGGTCGCCCGGATGAGGAACTCGCGGGCGGCCTCGACGGTCGGTCCCGGGTCGGGGGTGACGGTAGCCGGGGGCAGGCCGTTGACGAACTCGTGCAGTCGCTCGATGGACTCGGGTGGCAGATTGGTGATGTGCAGGTGGACGTCGCTGCTCACAGAACGCCTCTCAGAGAACTGACCCAGAGTGGGCCTGAGTGGGCTTGTACTGGAGAAGTCTAGGCCCCGCGCCTCCAGTTCGGGGCCAGTTCGGCTCAGTTCATCGTCACTTGATTGGGAACGGCTGATTCCTCTTCAGTTAGCTTGTCCTTACCGGGTATTCTATTTTGAATAACCGGTACCTACTGGGGCGGGGAACGCGTGAGCGAGAACGAGCAGAGTCAGCGTGAGCATGGCCGCGGGGAGCAGTCGGGGGGTGCGGGCATGAACACCGACCGGGCGAGCGAGTGGGAGCACCCGCCGGCGACCTGGCGACCGGCCGAGCCCGAGCAGCGCGACGGACGCATCGCCCGGCAGCAGCGACCCGTACCCCCGGGAGACCGACTGAGCCACCTCGGCCACGTTGAGCACCCCGTGCAGACGTACGCGGTCATGAAGCCGGTGCCGAACAGCCTGCCGGAACCGGCCGACACCGAGGAGTGGCTGGCGTCCTTCGCGCCCGACACGCTGCATGTGCCGCCGACGATCGACCTCGACCCGCAGCCGTCGATCTTTGCGCCTGGGTCTTTCACCCGCGGCGGTATCGGCAAGACATCCAGCGTCGACTTGTCGGTCGACGGCGTGGTCGAGCCGGGGGACCGCTCGTGAAGAACGGTCGCGGATACAGCCCCCGGGGAGACCGTCCGGAGCCGACGGCAGCCCCCTTCGCTCCCCCGCCGGTCTCGCCGCCTACGGGCACGAGTGTCGACGCCTGCGCGGAGATGATCGCCCAACTTGGCCTCTGGCACGGCTTCTTGAGAGCGCGGGCGGCAGAGACACCGGTCGTGAATCCGTTCTTCCACGAGTCCCTGGGCTACGCGATGGGGTCTGCCGAGGCGTTCCTGGAGCACGAGGACATCGTCGGCGCCGTGCGCAAGCTGGAGTGGATGCGCAACGAGGCGAAGCGCTGGGAGCACCACCCAGACTTCCCCGCCAGCGCCCCGGCTGATGCGCCGGAAGGTGGCCGCTGACATGTCCGGCCTCACGCCTGACTACGACGAGGCGCGCGCCGAGCTGGAGCAGGTGCTCTCGAAGGCTTACGACCTGGTCCTCCTTACCCTCACCAGGCTCACCGGCGACGGCGAGAAGGCAGCGGACCTCACCGAGAAGGTGTTCGTGGCAGCCGCGCACGAATACGCTCCCCGCACCCCCGGGCGGTGGGCCACCTGGCTCCGGGAGACCGCAGGCCGGGTGTACGACGAAGACTTCCTGGAGAGCTGCGGCATCCGCCCATGACGGCCAGACAGTGACCGAAGTGACCGAAGTTCAGAAGATGGAGAGCGAAACCGTGACGTCGCCCGTGGGCTGGATCGCGTTCCTGCGTGCCCGAGTTGACGAGGAGAAGCGTCTGGCCCACGCAGCTGCCGCCGACGGCTGGTGGGATCCAACCGAGCCTAACGCCCGCCGCTTCGGCATCGAGGCGGACGGCCGGCTCCTGGTCTCCGTCCTCACCGGCCGCGGCGTCCAGGCGGACGACGAGGTCGCCCGGCACATCCTCAGCCACCAGCCCTCCCGAACCCTCGAAGACCTGGACGCGAAGGAACAGCTCCTCGACCACTGCGAGCGCCTTGGCGACTCGATCCCGCCGCAGCTCTTGGCCATCGTTAGGCAGTTCGCCGAGCCGTTCCACGACCACCCCGACCACCCCGTCCGCACCCCGGAGGCGCCATGAGCACGGAGGTAGACGTCGTCTTCGACGCTGAGCTGGTCGAAGGCGACATCGTCGTACGGCCCGCAGCCCCTGAGCAGGGCCCGCGGTACCTGGTCACTCAGCACACGATGCTCGGCCCTGGGGAGCTCCCGCCGCTGGCCGACGAGCTGCCGGCATGGAAGGACGAGGACTTCCGGCTGTCCGACGAGGACAAGGCCGATCTGGCCGAGCCTGACCTGGCCGAGAACACGATCATCAACCGCAACTCCGCGACCGCGGCCTTCGAGGCGTGGTGCGCGGCCCAGGAACCTCCCCGCCTCCCGTGGCCCTGCACGACGGCGACCTACACCGCCTACGGCCTGCACCTGATCCGGCGGGGCAAGGAAGGAGAGTTCAAGCCGTCCAGCGTCGGCCAGTACATGTCCCGGATCTGGAACTGGCAGCCGCTCGACTGGCGGCCGGACCCGAGCCGGTTCAAGGGCCGCCTGCGTGTCTGGCAGAAGGAGTGGACGAAGGCCGGCGGGGAGGTCAGGCGGGCCCCGGCCGTTACGATCGAGTACAACCTGCGGATCATCGCCGCGATCGACGAGTCCACCAACATCGGCAAGCGCGACGCCTTCCTGGCCGCCCTCGCCTACAGCAACCTGCACCGCGAGTCCGAGCTCACCGACCAGCTCAACGGCCGTATCAAAATCCACGACACTGGCCTCTACGTCACCACGGCCACCTCCAAGACGGACCAGACCGGCAAGGGGAGCGGCCGCTTCATCCAGGACCGGGAAGACCTCCAGCTCGTCCGCCGGGCACGCGCGTGGTACGCGGTCCTGCGCGACCTCGGCGCCGACGCACCGAACCTCCCGGTCTTCCGCGCTCTGACCGTCAAGGGCGAGCTGCGCAAGTACCCGGCGGGCCGCAAGCGGGGCGTCCATATGCGGCCCGGGTCCCTGGACGAACGGCTCCAGGAGCTCGCGGAGCGCGCCGGCGTCCCGTACATCGACGGCAAGAAGGTCACCTCGCACGGATGGCGGGCCGGCGCCAACACCGACATGATCGAGGCCGGCGTTCCCCTCCTCGACCGCAACATCGCAGGCCGGTGGGACCCGAAGTCACACACCGCGGACACGCAGTACGACCGCCGGCACGGCCGCGGCACCCGTGACCCGCTCGCGAAGGTGCCGTTGTACGGCGGTCCGGCACACGCCGCGGTCGCGCAGGCACGCCGGTGACGAGCGCGTTGGGTAGGTCAGGGTTATGCGGCGGTCACCGCGACGAGCTCGCGAACGCCACTGACGTGGGGGTGCTTGGCGTAGAGGTCATCAACAATCTGCCGAATTGCGGGCCGGTCACGGACCTCTCCGGGGGCGAGTCGGGCCGCGGAGAGTAGTTCGCCGACTGTCTGATCCGGCTTGGCTCGTTGCCACCAGGCGCGTGCGAGGTCGGTGTGCATACGGCCCTTGCGCTCGATGGTGGGGAACTGGTCGGCGTGCAGGTTCCGGCCGGCTTCGAGAGCGGTGCCCGCGTCGCCGAGTGCCCAGTGGACGCCGACCGCGTAGAGATCGACGGCCGCCGGGGTGATCGGGAAGAGACGTCCGGCCGGAGCGGTGTCGGGAAGGTCGCGTGCCGCGCGGGCGGCTTCGCGGATCATGGCGAGCGCCTGGTCGCGGTCTCCGGCGATGGCGGCCGTGTAGGCGGTGCTGCACAGCATCTGCGCGAAGGCAGCGGCTTGTGCCTCCGTGGCGAGGCCGGTGGCCTCCACGCGGGCTACAGCGGCTTCGATGTGCGCCTGGGCCGCGGCTTCCTGGCCCTGATGGCGGAGCACGGCGGCGAGTTCGCGGGTGGCGGCGGCTGCGGCGAGCGGGGAGCCGGACACGTCGGCGTACAGGGTGGCCCGGTCTGCGGTCAGCCGTGATTGCTTGTACTGGCCGAGCTTGTTCAGGAGCTGGGAGGCGATGGTGTACGCCGAGGACAGGCGTGCGTAGTCGAGGTCTCGGCGCGTCTCGGAGGCGCCCTGGTGGGCGTCGGCGAGCAGGCTCGGCAGGGAGCGCAGGAGCCCGGCATGGGCGGCGGCGTCGAACTGCCCGCGCGCGGCCGCCAGGCGGGCGTCGAGCGTCCGGGCGGGGGCGCCGCTGGGCTCAGGTGTCGCGGCGAGCGCGGATTCCAGCCGAGTCATCAGGCTCAGTGGGACGGCGAACGCCGCTGCGGTGATGAGGGGGCGGCGGCGCATGGGATCCTCCTCGGCCGGGGTCCTGTCAACGACAACTGTAGGCGCTGGTGAGGAACTTAGGCCTAAGGACGTGTTGAGGAGCGGAAGGGGAACGCCGACCAGGTCCGCGGCCTGCTTGAGCAGGGGCAGATCGAGGGACCGGCCTTGTTCCAGTCGCGAGACGGTGGACTGTGAGCAGGCCAGGCGGACGCCGAGGTCGCTCTGACGCCACCCGCGGGCTTCGCGGCCGACGCGGATGAGTGAACCTGCGTGCCGGCGCTCGGCAAACTCCATCACGTGGTGGGAGCTCCAGAGCGGGTCCGTGCTCACGGGCGCCCTCCGTCGATAGGCGCTGGGCCTGCCGCCCCCACACTAGAGCCTGTAACCGGGCGCGCACAGTGCGTATGCAAAATCTGCATGCGCCATGCAGGGCATGGGCATCGTGGCCCGCAAGGCCTGCCGTTGTGGTGTCGTGGTCACCGGCACCACAACGCGGACCGCCTCCCGGGCGACCGCCTGGTACCGAGTCCAGCACCATCGACCGAGGTGAGGGGAGCACGTCATGGCAGACAAGAAGCCCGGCGACAACGGGGGCGGCGGGGGCGGCAGTCACTCCAAGCCGGACGCCCCCCTGTCGGGTGGCAAGCCGCCGCCCGGGAACTCCGACGGCCAGGTCTCCAACCCGGGGTCCGGCTCGGGCAAGCGCAGGAAGTAGTGCAACGACATGCACCTCGATGACCGCCAGCGTGAGCTGGCGGAGGCCATGGAAACCCAGGGCCTGTGGCCGGCGGACTCCCCGTGGGTCCGCCGCGCCATCCTGGACAACGTGCCCCGCCACCAGTTCGCCCCCGACCGCCTGTGGAAGTGGAACGGGCACGACGAGTACGTGCCCGTCGATCGCGGCCGCGACCCGAACGCGTGGGCCGACCTCGTGTACGCGGGCCCCGAGGCCTCGGCCATCATCCAGATCCTCGACGGCCTGCCCAGCTCAAGCCTGTCCTGCGTCGCCGTCGTCGCGGACATGCTCGACTCCCTCATCCTGGAGCCCGGACAGCGGATCCTGGAGGTCGGCACCGGCGCAGGCTGGAACGCCGGACTCCTTGCGGACCGCGTCGGCGCCGGACTGGTCACGAGCGTCGAGGTCGACGCCGACCTCGCGGCGGCCGCCAGCCGGCGCCTGGCCGCGGCCGGACTCGACGTCGCCGTGCACGCTGGGGACGGCAATGCCGGCTGGCCCGCAGGGGCGCCGTACGACGGGGTGATCGCCACGTACGCCGTTGACGAGATCCCATGGACCTGGATCGAGCAGACCAGACCTGGCGGCCGCCTCGTCATCCCCTGGGGCCGTCTCGGGCATGTGGCGCTCACCGTCGCCGACGACGGCAAATCGGCGACGGGCTGGGTACAGGGGCTCGGGATGTTCATGCCGAGCCGCGGAATCGACCAGGGCCTCGAACATCACGCCATCCGTGGCGACGGCCCGCCCGACCGCACAGTCCACGTCGACCGCGGTCTGCGCGCGCTCGCCGACGTGAACCTGCTCTTCGCGCTCAGGGTGTCCCACCCGGACATCCGGGTTGCAACCGAGGAAACGAAGGAAGGCCTCACCGTCCGGCTGCACGACGGCGTCAGCTCCTGGGCCACCGCCGTCATCGATCAGACCGGCACGACGGCGGCGTACGAAGGCGGCCCCCGCCAGCTCCTGGCAGAGGCCGACGCCGGGCGGCGGCACTGGGAGGAGCGTGGCTCTCCGGGGCTGTGGGACTTCGGAATGACCGTCACACCCGAAGGGCAGTGTGTCTGGTCCGGCGCCGCGGATGCCGGACCGTACATGCCCTGACGGCTGTCGGTGCTCTAGGGCAAGCTGGCCGGTGGGGTGTCCTCCTCGATGCGAGCGAGGAGGACACCCAAAGGACCTAGCTGCGGCCGCCGACCTGGCCGGCAAACGCAGCCCAGGCCGCGCCCGAGAAGGTGAGGACAGGTGCCTTGAGGTCATCGCGGCGCTTGGAGTCCCGGACGTGAACGGCGTCCGGCTGCGGGGACGCCTCCAGGCAATTACCGCTGGCGTCGCCGCTGTAGGAGGACTTGAACCACTGTCCGTACGGACGGTTGGTGTCGATGCTGGTCATGCTGCTGTTACCTCTCGTTCTAGTTGTTCCAGGAAGGCGGGGGTCTCGTGGGCGGGAAGGGCGCCCTGGGCGAGGATGTCGAACCGACGTACGAACTGCTTGACCGGCCGCGGCTTCGACAGGCACTTCATGCCCTGGTCCACCGTGCTGCTCGTGACGACAACCGGGTCGGGGAGTTCCTTCCGGTCGAAGTCGAGAACGTGGAACTCTCCGAAGACCCGGTAGGTGGGCGCGGAGAACGGGATGATCCTCACGGTGACGTTGGGCAGTGAGGCGAGACGCCGGATCTCCTCGTACTGCTCCAGCATGATCTCCGGACCGCCGACCATGTTCCGCAGGGCGGACTCGTCCATGATGCAGACGAGTTCCATGCCCTCTTCGGTGATCCGCTTCTTTCGGGTCATCCGGACCTCAACCGAGTTCTCCACGAACTCGATCGTGCGATCATCCGCAATCCGCGCGGATTCGTGGAGCGCGCGGGCGTAGGCCTCGCTCTGCAAGAGTCCGTTTACCACCTGCGTAGTGACCACCTTGGTGATCTTGGATCCGGACTCGAACGCGAGGAAGAGGTTCATGCCGGACGGCATGGTGGCGGACTTCGGCGTCCACCAGTCTCCGCCCTTGGCGTTGCGGTACCAGTCGGCGAGCATCTCCTGGCCCTCGAACGGCACCTTGTACTCATCGAGGAGCTTCATGAACTGGTCTATGCGATCGAATCCGCTGTTCCCGGACTCGACCTTGCTGATCATCGACGCCGACTTGAGCCCGATCGCCTCCGCTGCTTGATCGCCCGTCAACCCGGCTTGGTTACGTAGTCGGGTGAGTTCCGCTCCGAGCATGATCCGTAGGAACGTCGGCCCTACGTGTGCCGCCATGGTGATCCTCCCTCCGATTCGGGCTGCCTGTTCCGATGGTGACAGCCTCTGCCCGCCTCATCGAGGCCCCTGCCTGTCCGCTCGTCACGCCTGCTCGCGCTCGATGGGCCCCTGTCCGTTTCCCGTCATATACCAATTCACATTCCTAGGCAATTGAGTAGGCACAGTCGGTTGCATGTGAACTCCCTTAGGTAGGACCGTAGTCGAGCCGCCCCCGGGCGCCGGCCAACTGCCGCGCATCCGGCTCCGGGCGGCCTCCCCCCGCCGTGCGGGGCCCGGGACTGAGAACACCTGGGTCCCGCACGGACCGCGATGGATGGAGGTAAGTCGTGCACAGCGCTGTTCAGAGGTGGATGGACCGCGACAACGCGGCGTACGCCTGGAACTCCTGGTACTCGGGGGGTGAGGGGCTGAGGGTGGGCGCCGACCCTCACCAGCGGTTGATGTACCTGCGCCAGAAGATGCTGAACGAGGCGACGCACGCGCTGCGCCGCAACGGAAGGACACCCCAGGTCGCGCTGTACGTCTGGTCCTCGGCCCCGGACGCGGAAGAGCACTTCGCCGTTCTGCGAGCCGTGGCCGTTCGGCGGGCGATGCGGGTCGGGGCGGAGTTCACCGACGGCCACGGGCCGAGCGCGGTTGAGCAGCGCACGGGTCTGCTGAAGGCCCTCGACCAGGTGAGGCAGGGGTTCGTGGACGGGATCCTGTGCCCGGACTTCGCGCACATCAGCCCCCACCTGGACGAGTACGAGCAGGTGCTGCGCACGACAGCGCAGCGCCGATGGTTCGTGGCACTGGGGTGCCCCGAGACGACGGCCGGACTGTGAACGGCTTAGCGGACTGGATCTTGAAGGAACGACCGATTGACCGGCATGGCTTCGGGTGGCGCCAGTGGGTGCTCCAGGCACTGATCGTGCTGTGCGTGCTGGCGTTGATGGCCGCCTACGTGGTGGCCGTATGGAGCAACGGAGGGGATCACGATGTTCGAGGCGTACGGCGACAGCCGGCCGCCGAGGCCCGTGGAGGACCGCGGGCCGGAGCAGCAGCACGAGAAGACGCCGGACCTGTGTGCCGGTGCGGGCACCGTGCCGGCAGCCCCGGGGAAGGTCGTTCGGGACCGACTCGTGCACTTCCCTGAGAGCGCCCGATGATGAGCCGCGCCGCCGTGAGCGTCGAGGACTGGGACCGCTACCACCAGGACGGCCGCTCGGCACGCATCATCGGGGACGCCGAGATGCGGAAGTTCTTCGACCACGCCGGCCCCCAGCAGGGCATGCAGGCTCTCGACCTGGGGTGCGGGCGTGGCGCGTGGACGCGCCAGATGGGCCGGTACGGCATCCGGACGGTGGGCTACGACTACAGCCCGGTCGCGCTCGCCTCGGCACGCGCCGGCGGCCCCTACCGCGGGCAGGTCTACTTCCAGCAGTGCGACCTGAACGCCGAGGGCATTCCGGTATCGGTCGAGCCGGGCACGGTGGACATCGTGACGATGCGCATGAGCCTGGAGCATCTGGACCGGCACCGCTTGATGGGCGACGTGAAACGGGTGCTGCGGCCCGGCGGGCTGGTCTACGTCATGACCAAGGTCATGGAGGAAGAGCCCCCGGATCTTCTGGAGCGCGGGCTGAGCCCGGCTCAGTTCGACGAGCTCGCCGACGGCTGGCGCTCGGCCGTCCCGTACCGGGTCGGTGTGCACTCGGTGATGGTGCTGCGCGAACCCGTCGGCTACTGAAGGTCTCCCCCGGTCCGGCCGGACAAGCGGGGGTGAGTGCGCGGGTGGTCAGCCAACCCAGGGCGGGGACGGCCGCCACGCGCACGGTCCCCGCCGGTACTTCCCCCCACCGGCGGGGACCGCCACGGAACGCCGCCCTCTGCCGGTGGGATCAGCATCGGAAGGCCCGGCAGAGGGCGGCCCACAACGCGACGGCCACAAGTCGATATCCCGGCCCTGCCGGGTGATCGAAGGAGGCACAGATGAGCGAGACCCCGGACTACTTCAAGAACCCTCCTCCCCGGCGGTTCGGCGCGCTGGCCTTCCTGGAGGCGCCCGAGGATCGGTTCGCGGTGATCGAGCGCTCCTACTGGACAGAGGTGTCCCGGTGGGGACTGCCCGGCGGCTCCGCAGCCCCGAACGAGCTTCCCCGCCGCGCCCTGGCCAGGCACCTGGCGGAGAAGCTGCACGTGCGTCTGACCGCCGACCGCTTTCTCCTTGTCGACCACGCCCCGGCCGTGCCCGACAAGCACAACGAGGGCGCCAACTTCGTGTACTACAAACGCCTCGCCGAGCTTCCCGAGGACGTGCGGCCGGCCCGCGGATACACGGGCCTGCGCTGGGTCACACCCGAACAGGCCGAGGGTCTGCTCCTGGACCACGAACTGCTGCGCTTCCGCGCCTGCGTACAGGCCGTGCGGTCGAGCGCGTTCGGCGTGGAGCTGCTGCTCGGCAACCCCATGATCTGACGCCGGTCGGCCCGCGAGCAGCCGGGCTGCCGCGCGTACCCCGCTCCCGGTCTGGGCGCGGGACTGCTTCGAATCAGAAATCGAGGACACGGCATGCAGTTCCCCCTCACGGTCATTGACCAGCTCGACGAAGACCAGCTCAGCAAGTGGCACGACTTCTACGGGGTGACCGCGGACCGCCCCCGGTACCAGGAGGAAGGGATCTGGCGGCGTACCCAGCAGGAGGAGACCGCCGACAACTCCGGATGGACGGGAGCTGGTGACGCACGGCGCCGCATCATCCACTACCGGCACCAGTTCGGCCTGGTGGACACCACGGGGGCGCCGGCGCTCGCGATGACGGAGCTGTACGTCTATCACTCGGTGGCGGCGCCGCACGACGAGATCCACGAGGCGTGGGAGCAGAACCACCTGATGCTGGCCGAGGGCGGCTGGAAGGAGATGGGACCGGGCCGCTGGGAGCTGGGAGACCTGCGCGTCCACATGATCCGCATGGAGGAACACCCGGAGGATGTGAGGGCGGGCCGCAAGCTCCCGGCGGGCTACGAGGTCATCGACACGACGTTCACCTCCGTCAACTCGTTCCCGCCGAAGGCGATCCGGCGCCGGCCGTGGGAGGTTCTGACGCACGGTGTCCGCGTCAAGGACACCCCTGGGAAGCCGATTTACGCCGACAACCTGGCGCAGCTCACGGACTTCCTCCCGTTCCAGGTCGAGGTCGGCTGTGGCGTCTCCTACGAGGCAGGGATCCCCCCGCTGCACCGCCTGCACGAGATCTACCGCGTCAACGAGATCGAGGACGAGGAGCTCGGCAAGGGCTTCACGTTCGTTCTCTCCCCCGGCCGGGACCCGTTCCTTGAGGAGCTGCTCCTCAACACGGAGGACAAGGTGCTGGAGCTGTCGGAGATGTACCGGGCCTGCTTCAACGCCGAGGTCACCCCGGCCCTGCACGCCCTCAAGCGCCTGGAGACGGCGGGCCACATGGTCGGCCCGTTCATCACGAACAACTTCGACGCCCTGGGAGCCCGAGCAGGCTTCCGCGAGCAGTTCATGCGGCGCTACGACCAGCGGATTCCTCCGGTCACCCTCCACCCCGAGGCGAAGGCCCTGGTCGTGATCGGGCTGCACGCCGACCGGCGGCAGGTCGCCAGGCGAGCCCGCGAGGCCGGGCTCCAGGTGTTCATCGTCGACCCCGAGGGCTTCCCCCGGCCGGACGGCACCTGGTTCGACTACCCGCTGGAGGGGCCGCAGGACGGTGACGTCGTCGTACGCCAGACGGCCGCCACCGCCATCGGCGAACTGGAGCGTCTGCTGGAGCACGGCACCGACAGCGAGTGAACGGCGGGGCCGGAGAACGGCAGTAGCCTCTGGGCTTGTTCTCCGGCCCCCCGACGGCGGGCCCCCTTCCAGAACGAAAGTCAGGCGTATGCGCATCTCAGTGATCGGCTGCGGGCACCTCGGTATCCCGCACGCCGCGGCGATGGCCGAGCTCGGGCACGAAGTGATCGGTGTCGACACCGACGCCGACAAGATCGCCCGGCTGAACCGCGGCGAATGCCCCATCTACGAGACGGGGCTGCCCGAGCTGCTGGCCCGTCACACGGCCACGGGCCGGCTGCGGTTCACCACCGACATCGCGGAGGCCGCCGAGTTCGCCGAGCTGCACTTCCTGGGAGTGGGAACGCCCATCGACTCCGACGGCCGCAGCTACGACACCGGGCAGGTCTTCGGGGCGGTGCGCCAGCTCGCCCCGCACCTGAAGCAGCCGTGCACCATCGTCGGGAAGTCCACGGTCACGGTGGGCACCACCCGACAGCTGACCGCGCTCGTCCACCGCCTGGCACCCGCCGGCGAAAAGGCCGACGTGGTGTGGAACCCGGAGTTCCTGAGGGAGGGCCACGCCGTTGAGGACAGCCTGCGCCCCGACCGGATCGTTGCCGGCCTGACCACCGCCGAGGCGGAGAAGGCCATCCGTACGGTGTTCGCACCGATCCTCGAAACCGGCGTGCCGCTGTTCATCACCACCCCGGAGACCGCCGAGCTCGCGAAGGGCGCGGCGAACAGCTTCCTCGGCGTCAAGATCAGCTTCATGAACGCCGTGTCGAACATGTGTGACGCCGCGGGCGGCGACGTGTCGCAGATCGTCGAGATCCTCGGCGTCGACGTACGCATCGGAAAGGGCAGCATGTCGCCGGGCCTCGGCTACGGCGGCGGCTGCCTGCCCAAGGACATCCGGGCCTTCACCGCCTCCGCGCAGAAGCTCGGCGCGGCCGACGCCGCCACCTTCCTGCGGGCAGCGGAGGAGATCAACGAGCACCGCACCGACGTGGGCCTGGGCCTGGTGGTGAAGGCTCTCGGCCGCCCGCTGGCCGGGGCCCGCATCACCGTGTGGGGGGCCGCGTTCAAGCCCGGCACCAACGACGTGCGGGAGTCCCCCGCCCTGTCACTGGCGCAGGCCCTCCAGACAGCCGGGGCAGTCGTCACCGTGCACGACCCGCAGGCCGTATCCACGGCGATGCACCGCAACCCGGAGCTGGAGTACACCGACGACCTGGCCGCATCCGTGGACGGCGCCGACGCGGTGGTGCTGGGCACGGAGTGGCCGGAGTACCGGCAGGCCGACCCCGGCCCGCTCGCCGGCCGAACCTCCACACCGCTGATGGTCGACTGCCGCACCACCCTGGACGCCGCCCGCTGGCGGACCGCGGGCTGGACCCTCCACCAGATCGGAAGGCCCGCCCACTAGACCTCCGGGTCACGCACCGCGCGCGGCCCGGCACGATCGAAGGAGACCGACGTGGAAGACCTGCTTACGACCGGCCGGATGTTCCCCATCGTGGACGCCCTTGCCGGGGTCTGCTCCTCGGCGAACATGAAACTGCCGCGCGAGGAGCTGCTGGCCTTGCAGATCGCCAAGCCGGCGGAGGAGGCCGGAGAGGCGTGGCATGCCCTGCAAGGGCTGCTCGGGCTGATGCCGGCCTGCGCGGATGACTGCGCGACGCGCGACGAGCACTCGTGGAACGGCGTCAGCAACGACCTCGTCGGTGCCTCCTTCGCATCGCTGATCGCGCTCAACTACATCGACGCCGAGGGCTGGCAGGCGGCCGTCATCGACGGGTTCCGCCAGCGGCTTGAGGAGATCGGTAGCCCTCTTGCGGAAGACTTCGAAGGGCAGAACCGGATCCTGGACGCTGTCGAGGAGCTGGGCAAGCACTACGCGGCCACCGCCGACGGACCGGGCTACGTGGTCCCGATTCTGGCCCTGGGCAACCTCACCCGGGAGGCTGGCGAGGCGATCCACTCCCTGCACGGCATCAAGGGCCTCCTCACCTGTGACGAGGAGTGCGGGCCCCGCATCCACTCGTGGGAGGGCGTCAAGGACCGGCTTGTCGGCTCCTTCGTGACATCTCTGGTCGGCCTGTATTGCGTGGACCCGGCCGGGTGGCGGAGCACCTTCGAGACGATCGCGTTTCGGCGGAGCCGGCGCGGCCGGGAGGTGCTGGGCGCATAGCTGAGCTGGTGGCCTGGCCAGACACCTCTGCAACGTGGTGCGGGAGGCCACATCAGTTCCAAGGCGGGGCAGCACCAGCTGCCCCGCCTTGGCTCCTGGAAGCTGCGCGGGAACTGACAACGAGACGTTGATGCCATGCGGGGTGTAACGCCTGGCGCTCCCACTCCGTCCATAGGGGCGACCAGGCGTTGACGCTCGGTCAAGCGCTGTTGTACCGCCGCCGGGAGGATTCATCACGTGCCGACCTCTGTTGTCAGCGACCAGCTCAGCTTCGAGACCTTCGCTGACCTCTTCGCCGAACCTCTGGACACCACCCCGCCCCCCACCGCTGAAGAAGAGTCGGAGCAGTCCCTCGCCCACGTCTGGCTCGTCGCCGCCGAGATCAAGGTGGAAGAGCGGGTCGCAAAGCTCGCCGACTTTCGAGGCTCCTTCACCACGGTGGAAGGCACACGGATCGACGCCCTTGAGGTCTACTGCCGCAACTGTCGGCGCCCGTACGAAGACGTGGCGGATATCGACTGCGAGGCGCGGATCGACAACACGCACCTGATCGGCGGCGACCAGACCGTGCGGGCGAAGCGCAAGATTCCGGAGATGCCGTCGAACGCCCGGGTCATCCCCGGAGGAAGGATCCAGCGCCGCGGAATCAGCGCCTACGTCTCCGGCGTATCCCGGCCGGCCCGATGAGCGAGACCCCCAGGCCGCACCCCGAGACGTAAGCCGCGCCGGACCCTACGGTCCGCCGCGTGAATCCTCCAACGCAGTCCCCGCCCCCCGGCCACCGGGCGCCCAAGCGTCGCATCCTCCGCGACCTGCTCGGCCTCTTCCTGGTCAGCACCGGTACGGTCGGCCTGCTCGTGGCCCTGTACAGCGCCGCGCCCCTGGCCGCTCTCGCCCTGGCCGGCCTCGTACTCACCGTCGGCGGCGGTGGCGTTCTCTACATCTCCCCGCCCCTGCACCCTGCGGTGCGCCTCATCGGCGGGTACTGCGCGCTGGCGCTCGGCCTGTGGGTCTTCGTGGGAATCGCCTTCTACCTCACGCCCTGGTCCCTGCTCTTCGCCCTGCTGCTCGCCGCTGGCGTGTTCCTGAGCAGCGAGGAGGCGTGACATGGCCAAGCGTCGCTGGCTTCCCTCCCTCCGCTCGCTGGTCACCTCCGCCCGCCGGGACACCGAGGCCAAGCAGATCACCTGGTCCGGTGGCTACACCTCCACCAGCTACGCGGGCACCTCGAACATCTGGAGCACCGAAGGCCGCGCGGACGGCTGGGACATCGGCCGCGTTGTCACCGAGGGGTACGAGCGGGTCGTCTGGGTTTACAAGGCCATCGACACCATGGGCAAGCACGCCTCCCGGCTGCCCCTGGAAGTCGGCCGCGGCCTGACCGAGGACGGCGAGTTCGAGGAGGTCGTAGAGGACAACCCCCTGCTCCGCGTCCTCAACGGCCGCGCCAACCCGGTCGAGACCGGCCCCCAGTTCCGCAAACGGCTCTCCGCGCAGATCCTGCTGTCCAAGCGGGGCGCCTTCGTGGAGGTCACCCGCTCCAACCGAGGCACCATCACCCGGCTCGACCTGCTCCCCCCGGACCGCGTCATCCCCGTGCCGGACCCGCGCGGTGAGTACATCGCCCACTTCGAGTTCACCACCCTCCACGGGGAGGTCCGCGAGCTCGACCCCGAACGTGTCCGGTGGATCCGCGACCCGCACCCGACCGATCCGTTCTCCGGCACCACCCCGCTGGAGGCCGCAGGCATCAGCATCGAGCTGGATCACCTCTCCCGCCTGTACAACGTGGCGTTCATCAAGAACGACGCCCGCCCCGGCGGCATCGTCGCCGTTGACACCTCCTCCCTCAGCGACAAGGAGATGGACCGGCTGGAGGCCCGGTTCCTGCCAGGGTCCGAGTTCGCCGGCCACGTATCCGTCGTCGGCTCCGGGCCCGGCGGCATGAACTACGTCGACCTGGCCGCCCGCCCGCGCGAGATGGCCTACGAAGCCGCCGCGCAGAACGCCAAGATCGAGATCCTGGGCGCGTTCGGCGTCCCCGAATCCGTCACCGGCAACGCGTCCGGCCGGACCTTCGACAACGCCGAACAGGAGGAGTACGGCTTCTGGATTCACACCGAGTTGCCACACCTCAAGCTGATCTCCGATGCGTTCGCCAGCGACCTCGGGGGCCTCGACCTGTCCATCCGCTTCGACACCAGCACGGTCGAGGCGCTGGAACTGCCCCGCCGCAAGCGCCGCGCCGAAGCCCGCGAAGAGTGGAACGCCGGCCTGATCACCGTCGACGAGTACCGCAGACGAGCCGGTCTGCCGGTCTTCGACAACGCCCACACCCGCGCGCTGTGGATTTCCCCGCAGAAGGCACCCGTCCCCGCCCGGCCCGAGGACGCCGCTGCCCTGGGGATCGCGGGCCCCGGCGCCCCGGGCGGTCCCGGCCAGCTGCCGCCCGGCCAGGCACCCGCCGACCCGAACGCCGCGCTGCCGCCGGCGGCCGACACCTCCGGCGATGCCGCGGCCGCCGTCGCACAGGCCCGAGCCGACGCCGACCGGACGGCCGGACCGGGCGTCGCCGCCGCAGCGGTGGATACCGCTCGCGCCAGCAGCACCCTCAACGAGGGTCCCGCGGCGGCCACCGCAGCTGTCGCCGCTGCCCGCCAGGCCGAAGTGCAACCGCCGGGAGAAGCCGCGGCCGCCGTCGCGCAGGCTCTCGGCATCCAGGCAAAGGCCCTGCCGGGGGAGGCCGCCGAAGCCCCGTCCTTCGAAGTCACCGATACCGACTTCGACCGAGGCAACGCGGCCGTGGCCGCCGCACTGGCACCGCTCTTCGACCGCCAGGAGGGCGTCATCATCGCGCGCCTGCGCTCCCCCAAGGCCCGCAAGGGCACGCCGTTCTGGAAGGACGACGGCCCCAGCGACACCCGCGGTGGCACGGCAGCGCTCGACATCGACCGTATTGTCGGCACGGATCGGTGGCTGGAAGAGATCGACAGCACCCTGGCCCGGGTCCTGGCCGGAGTCGCACGTACGACCGCCGAGCGCACCGCTGTTGCGTTTGGCGCCGCCGAGCCACCGGCCCTGGCGTCTGGGGCCATCGTCGCTCTGGTGCTCGACGCCGTAGCAGCAGCAGAGCAGACGGCCCGCGGCTTCCTCGATGCTCTGAGCACCCTGCTCGCGCAGGGGCAGGCTGCCGCAGACGATGTGGACGATCTCGTCGCACTCGTCCGGACGACCTTCACCGACCTGGGGCCGCGGGCCGCCGCCACCATCGCCGAAACCGCGGCCGTCGCCACCGTCAACGGCGCAGCCGACTCCACCGCTGGGGCACTCGGCCCGGACATCGTCCGCACCTGGGTCACCCGGCGCGACGACCGGGTTCGTGCCGCACACGCCGCTGCGGACGGCATCACCCTGCCCGTCGGCACCCCATTCCACGTGGACGGCTACCCCATGAGGTTCCCCGCCGACCAGCTGGCCCCCCTCCACCTGACCATCAACTGCCGGTGCCGCCTGCGCTATCGCCTCGACGCCCGCCCATGATCCACCGCCCGCCAGCGCCACGACCAGCAAGGAGCCCCTCGTGAGAGGCGTAGCCCGTTTCCTCCGTTCCCACATGAGCGCGGTTCTCTGGACCGCGTGGGCGGCGTTCTTCGTCGTCTACGAGGCGATCACCCTGCTCAACCGGCGTGACGACGACACCCTCAGCGAGAACACCCGCCGGCTGTTCCGCATCCGTACCTCGAAGGCCGGAAGGGCCATCTTCACGGTGGCCCTGGCGGGCGGTTCCGTGTGGTTCCTCCTGCACATCCTCACCGAGACCATGTAGGAGTCGGCGTGTCACCGCACCGCGCCCCGTGGGCTGTGGCAGGGTGAGTTGTACGACCGAGGCACCACTGCGGACAAGGCGCCCGTACAGCGGTTCAACCTGAGCACCACCATCTCTGCGCTCCCGAGCGCAGCACCACTACGGAACCGCGTAGATCCGAATCGTCAGTCGCCGGACTGACCACCTCCTCGGTCGTGATCTCGGCCTGCCCTCCTGAGGGACAGGCCGAGCCCCGTTTCCGGGCCGTAAATTTGAGCCCGCGACGTTAACCCCCTGCGGTGTGCATGGTCCGCCCCATGCAGATCACGAACGCCGCTGACCGTATCGCCGCCCGCCTCGAAGCCAAGCGGGCCCGCCGTCCTTGGAACGCTGATCTGCATCCCCGCGACAGCAAGGGGCGCTTCATCGAGACGGGCGGCATCGCCCGTCTCTGGGGTGGCGGCATGGCGCGCGTGCTGCGCTCCCTGGGCGGCCGCCAGGTGCTCGTGGAGAACCTGAGCACCCACGAGCGGTCGAACATCCACGCTTCCCGGCTGACCATGGTTGCCCGGCCCGACGGCACCGCCCCGACCCGGAGCAAGAAGAAGGTCCGCGACGAGGACGAGCGCCGTCAGGCGGACGGCCGGCGCGGCACGGGCCGGGACGCCGAGGACGCCGGCGACCAGGGTGACACCCCCGACGATCCCCACGACCAGGACGACGAGGGCAACGGCATCGGGGACGACGTCGAAGGCGAGGACCACGGTGCCGGGCCTGAGCCCGAGGACGACGAACCGGAGGAGGAGAAGCCCGCGCCGAAGCGGGAGCGCCGGGACCCCAAGCGCCGATTCAAGACGCTGGAGGACGTCCGGGGCCACTGGGCCGGCGGCAGGGTCCGCGCCTTCACCGAGAACCAGAAGGCCCAGGAAGCGCACAACAAGCAGATGGCCGAGCTGATCGACAAGCTCGACAAGCCTCAGCTCTCTCGCAACGGCCACTTCGTCGTCGGCCACATGACCTACAAGAAGGACGGCGAAGACGTCTCCGGCTGGGCCGTCATCCACACCGACACCGGTCTGCGCCTCACCACTGCCGACCGGAAGGCGGAGGCCACCGACTTCGCCAACCGGATGGAGAGCGCGCAGCTCGACGGGAAGCCGATCGACTGGAACGACCCCGCCTCGTTTGACCAGCTCAACAGCCCTGAGGGCCGCGCCATGGGCGGCCGCATCGCGCACGATGCGAAGGAGGCGTTCTCGCAGCGGGCCGCGAAGAAGCGCGAAGGCGCCACCGCCCGTACGAAGCCTGCTCTCGCGGCGTCCCCCGAACAGCGGGCCGCGCAGGGCGCTGCCGCCCGCACCGGCGCGCCAGCGGGGAACGTTGCCGTTGGCCACGTCGGCCCGAAGCAGGCGACCAGCGACGAGCGCGGCCGCCCTCGCAACTCCGAGGAGCTCCGCGAGTTCTGGAAGCGCGGCGGCGCCGACACCCCCGCCGGGGAAGACACCAAGAAGACGCAGGCCGAGGCTCTGCGCCGCATGGCGAACGATCCGAACCTGCGGATCCACCTGGCCAGCCACCACGGCTTCGCCATCGTGGAGGACACCAGCCGCAACGACGACTGGCGCTTCACCGTGATGACGGCCGGGTCTGGGCGCCGCCTGTCGGGCCTGGGCCCCCACCGCCTCGGCCGCTACGGCAACTTCCCCGACCAGGAGACCGCTGACCGCTTTGCGCTCTACCTGGGCAGCAACCTGCGTGATGGAGACGGCCGAACCCTGGACTGGGGCAGCCCGGACGTGGAGAAGGCGCTGGCCGCCTTCCGCGACAAGGACGGGCAGCCCTCCAACGTTGCGGTCTGGCTGCTTGCCGGCCAGTTCGACCGCGAGCGCGGCATGAACGACAGCCAGGCCGCGCGGTTCGGCAGGCGCACGCCTGCTGACGGTGAGGAAGAGCGGGACGGGGCCCGGGACAATGCGGGCGCCACCGCGCCGAGTGATGATGTGACCCCGCAGCAGGCCGCCGGCCAGCAGCGCGACAACCAGGAGGAGCAGGGTGAGCGGGTACAAGGCGCTGGTGAAGGCGTTCTGGGAGACGTACCGGCCGCAGGCGCTGGCCGAACTGGCGGAGACGACGCCGCCGGAGACGTTCTTCGCGCAGATCAGCGCGGAGATCGAGGAGCTGATCGCGGAGTACCGGGACGACTTCCGGGAGGAGACGACTCCGGGGATGGACTTCCGGGAGGCGATGGGCAGCGTGAACATGGCGACGCTGCGGGCCCGGGAGAAGGCCCTGCACGAGATGGTGTACAGCCTGGAGAAGGAGCCGGGCACCGAGGATCTGGAGATGCCGCGGGTGAGCCTGCCGAAGATCGCAGCCGGGTAGGTTTCGGCTCCCGCGAGCAGGAGCAGACCGCCCCGCAGTTCCAGCCGCCGGAGGACGGGCGCAGTCTCGTCCCCTCTGGCGTGGCCGCTCGTGTCAAGGCGAACATTGCCGCGATCGAAGTCCTGCGCCGGCTGGAGGCCGAGAACCGGCCCGCGACCGCCGCTGAGCAGGAGACCCTGGCCCGCTGGTCGGGCTGGGGCGCGACCCCGCAGGTCTTCGTCCCGAACCCGAAGCCTGAGTTCGAGCCGCTCCAGAAGAAGCTCCGCGCCCTCCTCACCGACGACGAGTGGGAGGCCGCCGAGGGCAACACGCTCAACGCCCACTACACCGACCCGTCCATGGTGCAGGCCGTGTGGAAGGCCGTGCGCGAGCTCGGCTTCGACGGCGGCAACGTGCTGGAGCCCGGCAGTGGCTCCGGCAACTTCATCGGGCACGCGCCCGACGGCGCGCATATGACCGGCGTTGAGCTGGACCCGATCACCGCGGGCATCGCGAAGGCCCTCTACCCGCAGGCCGACATCCGCAATGAGGGCTTCGAGAAGACCCGGGCCGCCGACGGAACCTTCGACCTCGCCATCGGAAACGTGCCCTTCGGCGACTACCAGGTCGTGGACCTCCGCCACAACAAGGGCGGCCACAACATCCACAACCACTTCATCCTGAAGTCCCTGGATCTGACCCGCCCCGGCGGCCTGGTCGCCGTCGTCACCTCCCGCTACACCATGGACGGCTCGACGCCCCGCGCCGAGGACGCCCGCATGGAGATGGCGCGCAAGGCCGACCTGGTCGGCGCGATCCGCTTGCCCACCGGCGCGCACCGCCGCACGGCCGGCACCGACGTGGTCACCGACCTGCTCATCTTCCGGCGCCGGGAGAAGGACAAGGAGTACACCTCAGGCCGCCTTCGGAACGGCGAGGTGAAGCCGCCCGAGCAGCGCAAGAAGGACGACCCCCCGGTCTGGGTCCACTCGGTGAAGGTCGAAGACCTCCCCGGCCAGCCGGACGACGAGGCCGACAAGCTCCTCGCCCCGGACGTCCACGTCAACCCGTACTTCCTGGACAACCCGCAGAACGTCCTGGGAGAGATGGAAGTCGGCCACGGCATGTACGGGCCGGGCGAGCTGCGCGTCGTCGGCGACGGCGACCTGGACGCCTCGCTCGACAAGGCCCTCAAGAAGGCCGTCGCCCGTGCGAAGGGCGCCGGGTTGTCGTACACGCCCGAGAGTGGCGAGCGCCGCAAGGTGGAGCTGCTGCCCGAAGGCTCCGACCGCATCGACGGCCACGTTGAGGTCGCTCCCGATGGCACGTTCACCCAGGTTCGCGACGGCATGATCCGCCCGTACGACGTGCCGAGCACCCAGGCGGAGGAAGCCCGCCAGCTCCTGGGCCTGCGCGACTCGTTCAAAGCCCTGGTTGCCGAGGAAGGCCGCGCGGACGCCGACGAGCAGCTCATCGAGACGCTCCGTGGGGACCTCAAGGCCCGCTACGACAAGTACCACGCCAAGTTCGGGTCGCTGAACCGGTTCGAATGGGCCAAGCGGAAGTCCACGGACCCGGAGACCGGCGCGGCCGTCGAGAAGGCGTACCGCAAGCGCCCTCCGATGGGCGGTCTGCTCACCAAGGACCCGACGATGGCGATCCTGCTGTCGCTGGACTCCTTCGACGCGAATACGGGCACGAGTACTCCGGCCGCGATCTTCACGAAGCGGCAGGCCAAGCACCGCTCCATCGCGGAGCGAGCGAGCTCGCCCGAGGACGCCATGGCGATCGTCATGGAGCAGCACCCCACCCTCAACGGCGAGGCCCTGGGCAAGGTCATGGGGCTGAGCCCGGCAGCGGCCCGGGAGAAGCTCCTGGCGGCGCGCTCCGTCGACCCGGACACCGGCGATGAGTACCCCCTCGTCTTCGAGCCGCACAACGGCGGCGACCTCATTCCGGCCGCCGACTACCTGTCGGGCAACGTCCGCAAGAAGCTGGAGGAGGCGCAGGCCCTCGCTGGCGAGGATGCCCGCTTTGAGATCAACGTCAAGCAGCTCGAAGCCGTCCTGCCGCCGGACATCTCCCCCGGCGAGATCGACGCGCCCATGGGCGCGTCCTGGCTCGGCGCCGGCCCGGTGCAGCAGTTCCTGCGCGAGCGGCTCAACACCCCCCTGGTCACGGTCAGCTATCAGGGCGGCTCGCTGTGGAAGGTGGACGCCCCGGACAGCGTCAAGAAGGGCCGGGCTGCACAGCAGGTCTGGGGTGTGCCCGGCTTCAACGCGGTCAAGCTCGCCGAGACGATTCTGACCAACGGCCGCATCCGCGTCACCTACCAGGACGAGAGCGGCAAGACCTACCTGGACGAGGAAGCCACCGCCGCCGCGCAGACCAAGGCCGACGAGCTGCGGGAGGAGTTCCAGGACTGGCTGTGGGCGACCCCTGAGCGCTCCGACGCCATCAAGCGGGCCTACAACTACACCCACAACAACCTGGCGCTCCGTTCGTACGACGGGCAGCGCCGGACGATGCCGGGCCTGGCCGAATGGTTCAATCCGCACCCCCATCAGCACGCCGCGGTCGCGCGGATGGTCAACGAGCCGGCAGTCCTCCTGGCCCACGAGGTCGGCGCCGGCAAGACCGCCGAGATGACCATGGGCGTGATGGAGCTCCGGCGCCTGGGCCTGATCAACAAGGCCGCGATGGTCGTCCCGAACCACATGCTCCAGCAGTTCACCGACGAGTTCGCGGAGCTGTACCCGGAGTCCGCCGCCAACGGCCGCATCCTGTCCGCGTCCAGCGAAGACCTCCAGGGCCGCAAGAGGCGCGAGTTCATCGCCCGCGTCGCCACCGGCGACTACGACGCGGTCATCCTCACGCAGAACGCCTTCGAATCCATCCCGATGCGGCCCGAGGTCCAGCTCGAATACATCAAGCGCGAGGCGAAGGCCCTCAAGCGGGCCCTGGAGCGGCAGAAGGAGCAGGACGAGGCCGACAAGCCGGGCGTCCGTACGGACTCCCGGATGGTCAAGGAGATCCAGAAGCGGCTCCGCAACCTCGAAGCGAAGATCACCGCGAAGATCGAGGCCTCGAAGGACACGGCCGGCCTGTACTTCGAGGACACCGGCATCGACTACGTGGTCGTGGACGAGGCGCACCACTACAAGAACCTCTCCACGAACTCCGGGATCCCCGGCGCGGGCATCGAGGGCTCCAACCGGGCTTCCGACCTCGACATGAAGCTGGAGTACCTGCGGAAGAACACCAAGTCCGGCCGGGTCGTCACCTTCGCCACCGCCACGCCGATCTCCAACAGCGTGACCGAAGCGCACACCATGCTGCGCTACCTGCGGCCCGACCTGCTGGAGGCCGCCCGGGTCCGCGACTTCGACGAGTTCGCCTCCACCTACGGAAAGATCGTCTCGGGCGTCGAGCTCGCCGCGGACGGCTCCGGATTCAAGGAGGTCTCCCGGTTCGCGGCCTTCCGCAACATGCCCGAGCTGCTGCGGATCTGGAAGACGGTCGCGGACGTCAAGAACAGCGACGACCTCGCCGAGTACCTCGACACCCCCGACGTAGCCAGCGGCAAGGCCATCACGATCTCCGTCGAGCCGACGGAGCAGATGCTCGCCTACCAGGACCAGCTCGCCGCGCGGGCCCGCGCCGTCAAGGGCGGCGACATCGACCCGCGCGTCGACAACATGCTCAAGATCAGCTCGGACGGCAGAAAGGTTTCTCTCGACCCGCGGATGGTCGGCCTGGACGAGAAGGGCCTCAAGCTCTCCACGGCCGCCGACAACATCCGGCGGATCTACGAGGACACCAAGGACGCGGTCTACCCGACGTCGAAGAACAACCCGACCCCCCACGCCACGCCCGGCGGCCTTCAGATCGTGTTCCTGGACATGGGCACGCCCAAGGACCCGGGCAAGACCAAGAAGAAGGGCAAGAAGGGCGACAGCCCGGCCAGCATGGACGAGCTGGCCGAGTCCCCGTTCCCCGCCTACCAAGAGCTCAAGGAGCTGCTGGTCGAGCGCGGGGTCCCGGCCGACAAGATCCGCTTCATCCACGAGGCGAAGAACGACGCGGAGAAGGCGCGCCTGTTCCACGACGCCCGGACCGGCAAGATCGCCGTGCTCGTCGGCAGCACCGCGAAGATGGGCACCGGCACCAACGTCCAGCTCCGCGCGACGGCACTTCACCACCTCGACTGCCCGTGGCGGCCCGCCGACCTCGAACAGCGCAATGGCCGCATCATCCGCCAAGGCAACATGAACCCCGAGGTGGCGATCTTCCAGTACGTCACCGAGCAGTCCTTCGACGGCTTCTCCTGGCAGACCGTCGCCCGCAAGGCGAAGTTCATCCGCCAGCTCATGAAGGGCAACCTGACCGATCGCACCGTCGAGGACATCCCCGACGGCGTGTTCAACGCCGAGCAGGTCACCGCGATCAGCACGGGCAACCCGCACCTGCTGGAACAGGCGAACGTCAAGGCATCTCTCGCAATCCTCAAGCGCAAGCTCAAGGGCCACGAGCGGACGATCGAGGGCTACAAGTCCACGATCCAAGCCACCGAGCGGCTGAGCAAGGCGACCGACCAGCTCGTCGCCCAGCTCCAGGACGTCGTGAAGCGGAAGAAGAACACCCGCGGCGACGACTTCAACGCCACCATCGGGAACACCGACTTCACCAAGCGCGACGAAGCCTCCAAGGCCTTGGCCACCGCCGCCCTCGCCGTTCTCCGCCAGGGACAGAACGACCCGCGCGACAGCCGGCCGCCGACCGTCATCGGCCGTGTCGGCGACATCGAGGTCACCGCCAAGTACCGCATGGCCTGGGACAACAACGGGCGTGTGCACCTGGTAGACATCAGCATCCCGGACGTCCCGCAGAGCCGGCACAGCTACACCGAAACCGACCTGCGGACGGAGTCGAACCTGCGCATCACGCGCCTGGAGGACTCCCTCGCCGATGTCGAAAAGAAGATCGTCCGCGCCCAGAGCCACCTTCGTCAGGAGGAGCGCGCCGCGGCGACCGCCCGCGAGCGCGTGGACAGGCCCTTCGAGCAGGCAGCCGAGCTCGAAGCGGCCGAGCGCCGCTCCAAGCTGGTTGGCGCCATCATCCGCGAGCAGAGCCGCCAGGTCGGCAGCACGGAGGCCGGGAAGGAGAAGGCGGCCCGACTGGAGCAGCTGGAGCACCAGCTCCGAGAGGCCCGCATCGCCGCTGGCGAGGAGTCCGGCGACATTGACGACCCCGCAGCCGCGCAGGACACCGACCTCCTGCCCCGCACGCCGGCGCCGCCGTCCATCAGCACGGACGACAAGGGCCGCCCGCGGATCCTGTGGCCGGACGCCGAGGCGAAGAAGGCCGCCAAGGAGCGGGAGAAGCGGGAGAAGCTCCAGCGCGCCCGCGAGGAGCGCGGGGAGACCGTCCTCGACCCGGAGCAGGTACGCAGCGATCTGGCCGGCCTGAGGGGTAAGGAGGAGGCGCCCGCTGCTGAGGAACAGCCGGAGCCGAGTTCTGCGGCGCCGAAGCCCGAGAAGCCGTTCACGCCCGCCGACGTGAAGCCGGACGACGTCGTCCGGCACAGCGACCGCGACGACGCCACTGATGACGACGAGGGCGACGACGGCCAGGCAGAGGAGGAAGTCACCCTCGACCCCGAGCGGGTTCGCTCCGAGCTGGACGGTCTCAGCCCTGCTTCCGAGGAGCAGCCGGACGCCGCGTTCGCCGCCCGTCTAGAGCTGGACACGGCACTGCACGAGGTCGACTCGGCGGAGAGTCGGCTGCACAGGGCTGCGATCAGCACCTGGGGGACCGAGGAACGCGTACCGGCCGGAGTGAAGCTGATCCGCCGTTCGGTTCTGGCCGCCGTCGCTGCCCTGACCGATGGCGAGTACGACGGTGCCGAGCAGCACGTCCTGGACGCCCGGGAGAGCGCGGCCCTGCTGCTGGGCACGCTGGACGACGACGAGCAGGGGGTCAGCGAGCCCCTGCGCGACCTGATCGCCTCGATTGATGGCTATCTGCCGATCCACCGGGAGAAGAGCGGGGAACTGGCCGGGGCGGTTCGCAGCGCCGAGCGCGAGGGCGACGTGCAGAACCGGCCGGACGCCAACCACCCGGCAGACGCACGCCCCGAGGAGACCTCGGCGGGCGACGCGGTGTCGCCGTCCGCCGAGCAGGCGCCGGAGGCCCCTGACGCTGCGAGCGCAGACGTCGTGGAGGGGGATCCGGACTCCAAGGTTCGGCCGGACAGCGATACCGCGGAATTTGGGGGGCCGCAGGACGGCCCCCACTTCGGCGGCGACATGGCGACGGCGGCAGAGCTCTCTGATGGCGCCTGGATCTCCGTCGTGGTCCCCCGCGATCGACTCCTCAGCATTCCTCCCCGACTCGGCGAAAGGGCTCGTCTCGTCGGCCGTGTGGAGCACGTAGACCACAGCCGCAGCGGCCTCGTCCGTTTCACGGTCGTTTCCCGTCACCCGGAAGACCCGAGCCTCGAATTCACGGAGCAGGTCACCCTCGACGACAACAGTCCGGTCGAGCTCCTGCCTGAGGGGAACCCGGGACGCACCGATGTCTCCGACCTGACGCACCGCATGCAGCTCCAGGCGGAGCAGCGGGCTTCCGCACGCGTCGTAGCCCCTGAGGGCTGGGAGGCCGTGGGCGACGGCGCCCGGATCATGCCGAAGGTGGGCGACCGCTTCCGCATCCGCCACCACATGGACCGCAACACGTACACGGACGTGGAGGTCGCGGGTCCGTCCGACTGGCGTGGTGACGGCTACTGGCATGCACTGGGCACGAGCCGAAGGTTCCACCCGCGGGACATCGTCGCGGTCCCGGAGGGGGCGGACGTCCAGTACGACGACCGCCCTGAATCCGACACCGATCGGTCCGCGGCCCCCGAGCCCACTCCCCGGGCGCCGTGGGAGCCGGACATCAGCGACGAGCCGGACGCTGAGATCGTCGCCCCGGAGGAACTGGGCGTCGGCGACCGCATTCGCGTGGATACGCAGAACCCCGCCGGCAACCGGGTGACCCGCGAGGGCTTCCTGCTGGCCGCCCCGAAGCAGGTGACCGCCACACGCGACGGGAAGCGGATCAAGGCATGGCGCCTGCACATCTCCGAGACCAGAGACGCGAGCCCGAGCACGTCGAACGGTGTCGCAATCCTGAGGGACGACATGGCGGCACGCCTGCCCTCAGCGGATCTGGAGCACCGGCGCACGGACGAGCCTGACTCGACCCCCGAGCCGAAGCGCAGAGAGCGCGACGAGTCGTCGGATACCGGTGAGAAGCCGCCGTCCCCCATCGGCTGGCAGGGCCCCGAGGAGGCCCGCGAGACGGTCGGCGAACACGACGGAAAGCCGGTGGAGATCGGCGAGGAGCACCTCGTCCCCAGGAAATTCAAGTTCCACGCAGACGAGTCCCGCCGTGCCATCTACCTCGACGGCGAGCGGATTGGTTCGATCTTGCGCGACGGGTCGGGAGCGGCAGGTGAGGAAGCCTGGCGCGCCGATCACGACGTACACGGCCGTCTCGGATGGTCCCGTAGCCCGGAGGACGACAATTCCGCGCAGGCCGCCGCGATGGCTGTGGCCCGCGACCACGACGCGCCGATGCTGAGCTTCCCCTCGGACCCCGACAGCGGGGCCCGCGCGGAGGCGATCCGGCAGTGGGCGGGCGTTTGGGCACAGCCGCAGCCGGCCGGGATGAACAACGTGTTCCTCGACCGAGCACGTGACCAGAACCGGGAGAGGTGGGCTGGCGGCGTCAGCGACCCGTGGGATGTCCGCCTCTGGATCTCCACGATGGCCAACACCGACCCTTCTGCTCAGTACGACGAGAACACCCGGCGCAGCCTGGAGAACGTGCCGCAGGAGGCCCGGCAGTTCCTGACCGGCCTGTCCGATGACCTGCGGTCCACCGTGCTGAACATGGGCACGGACCTCCGCGCAGACCTGCGGCCTGTCCTGATGGACGGCCTTGCCACCCGCGACGGCCGAAAGACGGCCAGGGCTCGGATGGACGAGATGGCCGAGGAGCGGGTCGAGAAGATTCGGCAGGCGGTGCGCGAGCAGATCGCGCGGGCCCGCGCCGAGGCTTCCCGGCATGGCCTCACGGAGCAGCAAGCCGAGGACTTCATCGTCAGCGTGGCTGGGGGCGACAACCCCGACCAGGTGTCGTACGGCATCCGCGGCGCATTCCCCGAAGCGCTCCGGCCTCTCACGGCTGCCATCGCAGACGCGCGCGCCTATTGGGCCGCCTTCGCGGGCTGGGCCGGGCAGGACGACAGCAGCAACTGGGCCGGGATGCACTGGGAGAACGGCCGCCGCGAGGAGATCGGCGCGCCGCTGCTCCCCTTCGCCGATCCTCGTACGGGTACCGGAACTCCGGTCATCGGCGAGATGGAGCTGCCCAAGGGAATGCGCTGGGCACGCGGTTCTGATCTGCGCGTGGGCGACATCTTCCACGCGGTGAGGCATCCGCGATCCGGCACCGCCGACGTCTTCGACGGCATGTCAACACCCCAGTACGTCATCAACAACCACCGAGACGGAGTCGAGGGCCGTATCCGCTCGGTGACGCTTGACTCTGACAGCGGGGGCCACGACCCGCAGCCCGACGACCACGTGATCATCGTGGACAACCCGGACGCGTCGATGAAGAAGCGCGCCAGGCACCGCGCGCGCACAGACATCAACATCAACTGGTACGTCCCCGAGGACGACCAGACATTCGAACTCGGCGGCCCGGAGCGCGTAGCCGAGTTGGTTGCCCGCGCCGAGGTCACGCAGATCACGAAGGACGACACCAAGGAGGAGTGGAGCGTCAGCGTCGATGGCGTTGCGATCGGCCAGATCACCAACAACCGCAAGGATCGAGTCCTGGAGTACGACGCCGTCAGCTCAGACGGCGAGCGTCGTACCTGGAACGGGAAGAACCTCGCCACGGCCGGACTCGTTGCCGCGCACGAAGGCGTGGAAGGACGCGAGGAGCAGGACAGCGACCGCGACACCGCCCGCGAGCAGGACGACGAGCAGAGCCAGCGGAGCCCCGACGCCGACCGTCGCGACAGCCATGAGGGCGATGAGCCGCCGACGGGTCTCCCCGTGCCCTCCGCTGGCAATGACGAGCACGACCCCGACCAAGACGACCCCGAGGCCGGCAACGCAGATCAGCCTGCCACGGGTGACCGTGAGGACGACCGCAGAAAGCGGCGCCGGCGCCGTGACCGTGACCGTGGGAAGCCGGAAGGCCCCGGCGTGCCGGGAGGTGGCGGGCTGTCCGTTCCGCACCTTCCGAATGAGCGCGACCGGAACAGCTCCGACGACGACGGCTCCTCCGCCGACCCGGACGACGCCGGTCGGCTGAAGGCCCTCCTGGCCCGGTACCGCTCCGGTGACGTTCCCGCCCCGCAGGGCGCGGACCCCGAGCGGCACGCCGAGTACCTGCGCGGGCTCGCCCGCAACGACAGCCTGACCCTGTCCCCCGACGGCGGTCTGGTCACCTGGACCAACACCAGCGACAGCGGCACCTGGAGGTTCGCGCACGCCGCCAGCGGCCTGCACCTTGAAGGCTGGGAGGCCGACGGAGAAGCCATCGGCGGCCGCGAAGGCGCCCGCCGTCTTGCGGGCGCCTACGAGCAGATGCGGGACGAGAACGGCCAGCCCATCGACTGGGCGGCGGCGCAGCTCAACAGCCAGTCGCTCCGTGAATGGCGCGACGAGCACGGCAACGCGCTCGGTACGGCGATCGAGCGGGCACGGCAGGACGCGGCCATCTCCAACCCGCGCCGAGGCGAGCGCACGAAGGAGGCCACCGACAGCACGCCGGCGGACAATGCAGAGGACCGGCGGGGCCTTGCTGACGCGCTGGCCGACGATGCAGCCACCCCCAACGAGGAATCGACCGCCGGTTCCCTGACGGGCGGCGAACGCGATCCCGGCGACGTTGAGCAGGAAGCCGCTGGTTCCACGGAGGACTCCCGCCAGTTGGACGAGGCGGCCTCGCGCTACGCGATCAACGCCTACCACGGAGCTGGCCCGCAGCGCAGCGGCGTCGTAGACGGCCGCCGCGTGCCCACCGCTGATGAGCTCAAGCAGTACGAGACCGGCGAAAGCCGGGTGATCAACGAGGAGGGCGAACTGGCCCTGTTCGGCTCGCCTGAGCGGATGCGGCAGCTGGCGACCGAGGGCTCCGTGCCTACTCCGGTCATGCGCTCCGACCACGACGGACAGGTATGGCGGAATGGTCGCCTGATCGGCACCCTGTTCGGTACCCACCTTCACTCGACCTCCGAGAACCCGGAAGAAGTCTGGTGGAGCGAGCCCCCCCTGAGCAGTATCAACGGCACGCACTTCCGCTCCCGGGAAGCCGCTGTTGCTCACCTCGTGCTCCGCGACATGGAACGCGGCGAACCCGACTTGGGCGTAGTGCACCCCGACCTCGCATGGAGCCTGAGGGGCACGGGTACAAACCTCGGCTTCCCCGCCGACAAGAATCCGCTGCGGGGCCTGGAAACCCTCCGTAACGACCCGGAAGACATGGAGCGCTACGAAGCGCTGCGTGGGCTGCTGGCTGATCTCGGCCGGGGCGTGACGCCCAGTGGCAATGTCGCCGACGATCTGGACCGCCTCCACGACGAACTTCGCTGGCTGGACTCGACGCACTACCGCCATCAGCAGCCCAACCTCAAGGACCGCTACATCCTCGGGCCCGGCTGGCTGGCAGACGAGATCAGCGAGGCTCTGGATGTGCTGCGTCCAGAGGATCCGCGAGCCCACCACCACGAAGCCAGCAAGAACCGTGCCGCCCGGCAGTTCATTGAGGAGCTGCTTGCCAACGGGGGTATGCGAAACGCCGAACGCGTCTCGGTTGCTGACCTTGACGAGGGTGACCTCGTCCGCTTGGACGGTCGCATCACCGGCCTCTACGCCGGAGCCACAGGTCGGCGGACCGGGTACGTCATTGCGGGGCCGAAGAGGGCGACCTTCACTTCGGGCGGCGTGAAGCACAAGGCGTGGCGGATCACGGTCTCTCCGGACCCGTATTCGGGCGCCCGTGACCGCCTGGACGGCATGACGTTCCTCATCCCTGTAGAGGACGGCCCGGTGCCCCGGCTCGCCCGTGCCGAGGACATCAGCCTGCCGTTCGACGCACACCGCTACGGCCGCGCGGTCGGCGAAACCCCTCGCGCGAGCCAGACACCGGACAACGATGGTGAAGCCGACGCTCCTGACTCCGACACTGATGCACCGGCCACGCCCGACGTTCCGGAATCTGTTGCGTCGACCAGGCCGGCCGCCACAGCACATCCCGCGCAGCCGACAGACCGCGCGCAGCCGACGGACCGCAGGTCTCCCTCCGGCGACAACCGCGGTACGGCCTCAGGGCCGGATACGGACACGGAGACCGGGCGGCCCGCCTCCGACGAGGCGGGGAGCACCGACCGCCAGGGTGAGCCTGCTACGGGCAAGCCTGACACCGAGCTGGAGACCGCGGCCGAGCCCGAGCCGGTGGGCGGCCGGCCCGCGGAATGGGTCAAGGTCAGCGACCTCGGCATCAGCGACCTGGTGCGCATCGAGGGCATCACGAAGAACGGCACACCGCGCACCCTCGCCGGATACGTGGTGGACGGGCCCAAGGAAATAGCGACCGTCCGGGCCCGCCGAGTGCAGGGCATGTACCGGGTGCTGATCGCCGAGACCCCCGATGGCCGCGGCAAGCGGGAATCGGTGTGGGTGACGCCCGACGCCACCGCAGCGCGCGCCACCCGCGACGACAACGACCGCGTCCAGAACGCGCCGGAGACCGGTGCGGAGGCTGATATTCGTGCTGGCCGGCTCTCCGAACGCGTGCCCACCGACCGCAGCGGTCAGGGTCTGTTCCCAGGCTCGGTCGTCACCGACGCCGACGGCCGCGAGGGTGTCGTCACCGGCGCCAACGCGAACAGCGCCCGCGTCCAGTTCGGCGACGACCGCACTGACGACGCCCATTCCCCCACCTCCCTGAACGTCACCGATGGAGGAGCGGCCCGGCCGAGCGGCTGGACCGCCGACGGTCACCTCGTACGCCCCGGCAACGTCGTCGGCGACCGCGACGGCAACATGCTCGGCACCGTCGAGGACGTGGACGGGGACACCGCGACCGTCGCCACACCGCAGGGGATGGAGGACCGGCCCGCTACCGACCTCCGTGTCCTCGGCGGCGTCAAGGACGTCGACAGCGGCCAGCCCGCCAAGATCGGGCGGCTGGAGAGGGTTCCGGTCACCGACATCAACGAGGGCGACGCGATCATCGTGGACGGCCCCGACGGCATGACCACGGTCGAGGTGACCGGCAAGGAAGAGGTCTCCCCCACCCACACCCGCATCACCGCGGTGGACACCACCAGCGGCGAGCTGCACAGCCTCGACGGTGGCGCGGATGCCGCCTACATGCGGGCTCTGGACAACGAGGGTCGCCCGGTTCGCCTCGGGCCCGAGGACGCCCCCGACAGCCAGGGCGAAATCACGAACCGCGAGCCGGCCCCGGCCGTGGACCCCGTCGACGGGCCGACGGTGGAGCCTCAGCTCTCCCCCGAGGAACGCGACGCCATCGCCGACCGCGGTGAGGCCCCCACCGACTCCCCCGACGCCCAGCAGGCGGCAGCCCGCATCGCCAACGACCTGCCGGTCACTGTGGAACAGGCCACTGCCTTGGCCGAGGAGCTGCGAGACGGCGCCGACACTGCGACCCCGGAAGGGCGGGCAGCGCAGCGCGCGGCGGACCACCTTGATGCTGCGGCCGGCAACGAAGTGGAGGAGCCCGAGATGCCCGAGCCGGGCACCGTGGGCACCGTCGGTGTCGGCGACACCATCGCCCTGCCGGGCGAATTCGACAGCAACACCATGGCCGCGTACCGCGTCGTGCAGATCCAGGACGTCCCCGGAGGCGTACGGGTCCTCACGATCGAAGATGAGGACGGGATGCGCTTCACGCGGCCCCTGCCTTCCGGCGATCCGCTCTACCAGCTCCCGGAGCCGGGGGCCCCGACGGACGACCCGGACGCGGAACTGCGCGACCCCAACCCGGGGCCGGACGCCGACCAGCTGCGCGCCGACTACGCGGACGCCGTAGCGCGCGCCGTCATTGACAACGCGATCGAGGGCACCAACACCCCGGGAAGCATCCACCAGCTTCGTGAGCAGATCGCCCAGCAGCTCACCCCCGAGAGTCTGCGCACGGCCATGCGCCAGGCACGCAACGGTGCGCTCGCCGCGATCACCGATACCGGAGTCGAAGGAGACCAACACGACGAACTGGTGCGCTCGCTGCGCCCTGAGGCCGCCCGCGCCCGCACCGACGCGATCCGTGCGGCACTCCGTACGGTGAACGACCTCGAACCGCTCCACGGGGAATCGGAAGCGGACACCGCCCGGCGCGCTGCGGACCTGCTCCGCCTCATTCCCGAGGCACTGCGTAACCGGCCGGAGAGCGACCCGGGCGATGAGCAGAGCAGCGTGGACGAAGCCGTGACTCAGCACGCCGACGAAGCCGTGGGCGAAGCGCTCCAGGCGGCAGCGAGCGGCGGCCCGCTCACCGACGAGCGCAGGGCGGCCATCGTGGCGCAGCTCGCCGAACGCATGGCCGCGACCCGGAACGCCACGGCAGAGCGGATCGCGGCGAACGTGCCCGCCAGCCGCCGCCCGGGAGTCCTGGCGCGCATCGTGGCGGGGCTAGTCCTGCTCGCGCAGAAGCTCATTGCGCTGATCGCCGCCTTCCTGAATGCTCTGGCCAAGCTGTGGCGAAGCGGCAAGGCCGGTCTGCGCCGTGTCCGTGAGCGGATCTCCCGCTTCCGTCGCGGCCTGATGCAGCGGGTCCGCTCGTGGCCCGAGACGCGCCGTCTGCGCCGCCTGGCCGCGGCCGCCGACCTTCCGGAGCACGCTGACGGCCTGCCGCTCGGCGACCGTGTGGCTCACTGGGCGCGGCTCCTTCCGGCGCCGGGCCGTTTCGGGCAGGTGTCCCGACGGGCCCGCTGGTACCGGCCGGCCGCCCGCTCATCGCTGGCGGCCGGACAGCTTCCGCCGGTGCAGGACGGCGTGCGGTGGACCGCAGACCGCGCGGTCGACGGCGGACCCGGCCCGCAGGCCCTGCGCCACCTGGCCGCCCTGAGGGCTGCCGGACAGGACGTGGACGCGGACGTGGTGGCCCGGCTCTCGGCCGCCGCGCCCGAGCTCGGGGACGACCCACACGGCACCGTCCGGCACGCCTCGGATTACGCCGAGTCGGCCGAACGCCGCCTTCGTGATCTGGAAGCGGCGGCAGCCGGCGGGGCCCCGGATACCGACCTGGAGATCGCCGCCGCCCGCGTCGAGGCCCAGTCTGCTCGGCAGGAAGCGGCCCGGCTCCAGCAGTCGTACGCGGCCGCGCTCCCAGGCGCCGTCCGCGACAGCATCGCCGAGGTCCGCGAGGTGGGACCCGGGACCACCGCAACACTGGTCACCACCCCCGACAGCGACCCGGATGCCGCCCGCGTCCTGACGGACGTCGCCCAGTTCATCCCTCGGGACTGGCTGTCGCCGACGGAGGCCCGGTTCATCGGAGCCCGCAGCGGGAACGCGGGCGGCTACGACCCGGACAGCCGGGTCGCGACCGTCGCTGACCTCGGGGACGGCGGCCGCCGGACGGCGGCCCACGCGCTGCTCGTCCACCTTCAGCAGCACTACCCCGACCTGCTGGCGGCCCAGGAGGCGTTCCACTTCACCCGGACCCACAGCGGCCGGACCGGGGCGCGGCGGCGAACCAGCCTGGACGCGCTTCTGGCCCGACTGTTCCACGGGCGCACGCAGCGAGGACGAACGAGCGATGTGGTGCCGCTGGGGCTGGGGACGCTGTTCTCCGGCACCTGGTACGAGGACGACGACCTGCGAGCTTTCCTCCTCGGACTGCTCGCCACCCGGTAGAAGGAGAACGCCATGATGGTGACAGGGACGCTGGAGGACGGCGCCGCCTACGAAGTCCAGATCACCGGCCGCGAAGACCGGCCGGTGATCGGATCCCGCCGCGTGCGGGCGCTGGTCGAGCAGTACATCGGACAGCCGGTCCTGCTCAGCCCGCTCGGGCCCCGGCGCACACTGGAACCGACGGACAAAGAAGCCGTGATCGCAGTGCTTCGGCAGCACACATGGGTTGTGGAGGTGTCCTAGGCTGCTCCTGACACCCAGGCGACGCGGAGGAGCAGCAGTGGCTAGGACACGGCACGTCGTGCGCGAATCAGTCGTGCCGCCCTGTGCTTCGCTGCTCGTCTTCGCCGCCGTGGTGCTGCCCGGAAGCGGGCTCAGCGCACCGCGCTTTGCGGCGGGGGCCGCGGCCTACCTGCTCACGTCCGTAGGGCTGCACGTCCTCGTCCGGCAGGTCCAGAGCGCGAGGCAATAGCACCTCAGACCGTAATGGCGAAGACCCAAAGGTGCGGGTCCGGGCCCGGCAGGATCACGTAGTGGACGATGGTGGTGCGCGTCGTGATGACGCGCACCGACTCGTCCATCTCGTACTTGTCGGCCTGTGGCCAGGCCCACGGGTCGGCGCACGCACGCAGTACAGCCTCGTGCAGTTCCTCGCGCTCGGGTACGGGAAGCTGGCGGATCGTCTGACCGACGTTGGCGGCGAACCGTGCGGGGACGGAGGTCACCGGCCGAAGACCTCCGCCATGCTCATCGCTCCGTCCTCAGTCCGTCCCGCAGCGTTCCACTGCGCGAACGCCCCGCGAGCGAGTTCCTGAGCACGGACTTCCCGGCCGCCGCCAGGGGTCTGGGCCGCGCGCAGCACTGCGGCAACGTACTCGTCGACTGGAAGGCCGCAGCGGTCGGCTTCCGCTTCCACCTCGGCCACCAGGACGTCGTCCATGGACACGGTCAGCGTAGTCATGCGTCGAGGGTAGCGAGCGAGCCGCAGCCGTGGCAGGGGATCAGCCCGAGACGTTAGGCGGCTCCGGCCCGGATCTTCCGCCCGTGGACTACGCATACGCCGTGAAGACGCTGCCCCAGCCCAACGCCCCGGCCCAAAAGGAGCCGACCGAGCCCCCGCCGCCGGAGCCCGAACCCCCTCAGGGAGACGACGCGCGCCCTTGGGCTGGCGACCTGTACGACGAGGGTGACGAGACGGACCCCGCGCAGGCATTCGCTGCGTTCTCCGGGCAGGCCGGAGAGCAGGCGTGGCTGGACAAGGCCGAGGACGGGACCCTCACCGGATGGGTGCGCGATGAGACCGGCCAGGTGTGGCGGTATGCGGACCCGGACGCCTGGGCGATCGACGTGGACGACTCGGGCATGGCGCAGACCGGCGGGACGGGCGCGAACCCGGCAGGAGGAGCGCCGGCCCCGGCACCCGGCGCGGGCACGCCTCCGCCGTCCGAAGAGGCCCCACCGCTGGACTTCGGTACCGCCGACGAAGTCGTACCGGCTGCGGAAGGCCCCGTCGCCGATCCGGAGGAACCGGCCGACCCTGCGGCCGAGGACGAGCTCGCGGCGGAGACGGACGAGGAAGAACCGGAGGAGGACGAGGAAACCGAGGACGAGAACCCGTTCGGCAAGGGTAAGAAGGCGAAGCCGTGATCGGGCTCGGGGAAGCCCACGGCGTGGGGACCACAGGACACTAGCCGTCCCGTGGGGGCACGGTGCGGACCGCTGAGACGTCCGCCAGGAGGAACCCACCGTGCCCCGAACCCCGCCGTCGCCCAACACCCCAACCCGCCGTCCGCCTCTGAACAAGGGCGTCGTCCGCGCCATCTACGCCGTCACCGGCGTCGTGGACGAGGTGCAAGACCTGATCGTCCCTGGTGCGTTCTCCCGGACGCTCTCCGCGCGCAGGGTCAAGGCCGCCTGGCACCACGAGTGGAAAGACCCCGTGGGCACCGTCTTGGACGTCGAGGAGTGGCTGCCGGGTGATCCCCGCTTCGCCTCGATACCCGGCGGCCTGGTCTGGCCGCGCGAGGCCGGCGCGTTGGTCGCCACGGTCCAGTACAACCTGCGCACCACCCGAGGGCGGGACACGTACGAGCAGGTCAAGCAGTGGCACGACAACGGGGAAGCCCAGTTCTCTATCGGCTACAAGGTCGTCACTGGCGGGGCGTCCAAGCGTCACGACGGGGTCCGCATCATCCATGACCTGGACCTCTACGAGATCAGCCCGGTCCTGCACGGCGCCCACCCCATGACGCGTTCCTTGGAGGTCAAGGCCACGGCCACGGCCAGTGAGGGCATGGAGCACAAGGCCACCTGGTCGGCGGTCGAACTCAAGGCAGCCGAGACGGAGACCGGCCGCGGAGCGATGGTCGCGCTACGCCTCCCCGCGGATGTGGCGGCGCAGCTCGCTCACTCGGAAGGAACCCCCGCCGAGCACCTGCACATCACGCTCGCCTACCTCGGAGATGCGGCAGCCCTCGGCGGCGCCCCGGACGACCTCCGTAACACCGTGGCCTCGGCAGTGTCCGGACGGGGCCCGCTCAACGGCACTGTCGGCGGTATCGGCCGGTTCCCCGACACCGGAGATGGTGAGCCCACGTGGGTACCGGTGGACGTCCCTGGCCTGGCCGAGCTGCGACAGCGGATCGTGGACGCGCTCGCCACCTCCGCGTACGCGGACAAGGTGCGTACCGAGCACGGCTTCACGCCGCACATCACGCTGGGGTACGACCTTCCCGATGTCCCGCCGGTCGCAGCCACCCCTGTGACCTTCGACCAGGTCGCCATCGTCCGCGGCTCGGACACCGCGCTGATCCCCCTGGGCGAAGCGGAGGCGACGGCTGTTCTGCCGCCGGCCACCGGCGCCGCCCCGGCCGTCCCCCAGCAGGCGCCTCCCGAACCCGTCGAAGCGAAGTCCGCCGCGCAGGTCGTGATCGAGGCGAAGTCGGCCCGCCTTCCCGCCTTCACCGGCCGCATGGCGCGGCACAAGTCGGCGGCTCAGGTCGTCCTTGAAGCCAAGTCCGCCCACCCGCTTCCGGAGAATTCCATGCACGCACCACTGCCCGTCTCCTACGAACAGCTTCGATCCCGGCTCGGGGAAGCCGCCCGCGCCCTCCTGGCGCCCGACGACGACGAGCTCTTCGTGGCCGTCGAGGCGACGTACCCCGACCGTGTGATCGTCTCCATCAACGCCCGGGACCAGACCACGACCTACGGCATTCCCTACACCGTGACCGGTCGCGACATCGACCTCGGCACCCCTACTCCGGTCGAGCTCACCACGGTGGCGCTGCCCATCACCGGCGACTCCCACGCCGTCGAGGGCGACGAGGTCATCGACGCCCGGTTCGTTCAGCCGACCGCCGCCGCCCTCCAGGACGCCACGGCGCTCATCGAGGTCTCGGGCGCGCGGTCGCAGCACCTTCAGCACCTCAAGCCCACGATCAGCAACCTCCTTACCTCTCTGGCGAAGAAGGGCCTCCCCATGACCGAGCGCGAGAACGACGTCCCGTACGGCTCGTCCCTGAACCTGTGGGACAGCGACTACGAGATCACGGACGGCTGGGATGACGATGATGACGAGCAGTCCGCGGAGGAGACCGGAGAACCGGCCACCGCTGTTCCCAGTGGGAACACGAGCGCCGAGGCTGCGGTACCTGGTCCCGAGGCCGTACCCGACGACGAGGACCAGGAGGACGACCTGGAAGCCGACAAGGTCCGTCTCAACACCGACGAGGTGAAGGCGATGCTGGCCGCACTAACCCTCTGACCTGCATAAACATCTCCCTCCCGGACGCAGATGCTTTCGTGCCCGGGAGGCCGAGACGTTAGCCCCCCTACTCCCCTTGCATACGTCTCGCGTTGAGGCGTCCCGGTGCTGGCCGGGCGAGCGACGCACGTCATCGCCCGTCCAGCACAGGAGAGTGCATTCCCACCATGGCTACCGCCACCGACAAGAGCCTCATCCGGTCCCTGAAGTCGCAGCTCGCCGAGAAGTCAGCAGAAGCCGAGCGCATCGCCGGCACCTTCAAGGAGGAGGGCGGCGCCTTCGTGGTCAGCACGGAGCAGCGCAACGCCTACGTCAAGGCCGTCAAGGACGCCCAGGAGATCAAGGGCCTGCTCGACGCGACCAACGGCGCCGAGTCCTTGAACGGCTACCTCGACGCTCCCGAAGGCGCGTCCTCGGCCGGCCAGTTCTACGGCACGCCGAGCGGCCCCGAGTACAAGAGCCTCGGCGACATGTTCGTGGAGTCCGAGGCATACAAGGCTGCGGCCCGCGCCGACTTCAAGGACCGCCCGTTCATCCGCGCGGAGATGGAGGGCAAGTCCATCTTCAGCCTCTCCGCCGGCACCCACACCACCCAGGCGCTCGGCGGCGTCCAGGATCTCGGCATCACCGAGGCCCAGCGCCGGAAGTGGCACATCCGCGACCTCTTCCCGTCCGCCAAGACCAAGAACGCGGTCCTCGTGGGCATCCGCGAGACCGGGTGGGTCAACAACGCCGCGCAGGTCGCCGAGCGCCGGGCAGCCGACGGCATCTCCGCGCCGACCGGGCTCGACAGCGACGTGTTCGGCCGGGCGCCCCGCTCGAAGCTGAAGCTGGAACCGGTCTCCTTCCCGATCGCCGAGATCGCGCACATGCTCGACGGCCACAAGAACATCCTCAACGACGAACCCCGGTTGAAGCAGTTCATCAACTCGCGGCTCATCGAAGGCATCAAGTTCGCCGAGGACTACGACCTGCTGCACTCGGCGGGCGGTGACGGTACATCCATCACGGGCCTGTTCAACACGCCGGGGGTCCAGCAGTACACGGGACGGAGCAGCGACAAGTACAGCATCCAGATGCGCCGCGCCATGACCAAGGCGCTCCTGGCCGAGTACGAGCCGACCGGTGTGGTCCTCTCCCCCAGCATGTGGGAAGAGGTCGAAGTAGAGACCGACGACACCGGCGCGTTCCGGGTCGCGCTCCAGGTCGCCGTCGGCGCGCAGAAGAAGGTCTGGCGGATCAACGTGGTC
Source organism: Streptomyces sp. NPDC037421 (assembly GCF_055602105.1). NCBI lineage: Bacteria > Bacillati > Actinomycetota > Actinomycetes > Kitasatosporales > Streptomycetaceae > Streptomyces > Streptomyces sp. NPDC037421. Next base: position 66,262 of record NZ_JBVJWV010000022.1, on the reverse strand, counting down.
GAGACCACGGCCATGCCGGACGGCCAGTACCTCCTCGGCGCCTTCGGGATGGGCGCTCAGCTCTACGACCGGGAGAACGTCTCCGTCACCGTGTCGAGCGAGAACTCGGACAACTTCGAGCGTGGCGTCCTCACGTTCCGCGCCGACGAGCGCCTGGCCCTGGAGGTCAGCCGACCCGAGTCGTTCGTGATCGGTACCTGGACCACGCCCACTCCCTGAGTCTGCCCTACCCATATGCCCGCCCCGGTCAGCCGGCTTCTCCACCCGCGTGGCGCAGAAGCCGGCTGACCGCCGCACATCTGGAAGCGAGGACTGCCGTGGCAGACACCAGCGGGCTGCTCGCGGCCCTCTCCCAACTCACCGATGCCCCTCCGGCCCCGCGCGGCCCCCGGTGCACCGTCGGCACGATTCTCGACACCCTCGACACAGACACGGCGCTCAAGGTCCGGGACGTGCTCGACAACCCGACCGTCTCCTCCACGCAGATAGCCGACGCCCTGACGGGTGGCGGCCACCCCGTGCAGGCCCCGGCCGTTGCCCGACACAGGCGCCGCGGCGGCTCGAACGGATGCCGGTGCCCGCGATGAGCCTCTCCGACCACCTTGACGCGCTGCTCGCCCCCGCGTCCGCCGCGCAGACCGTTCCACCGGAGACGACTCGCCCCGCCCTCACGGCCCCCAAGGGCTGGGAGCCCGGCGTCCGGTACGAACCCGGCGGCATCATGCTCGTCACGGCCCCCGCCGCCGACACCCCCCCGCAGGACGAAGGCGGCTGGCGCGCCCGCGTGGAAGCGCTCGGCCTGGCAGTACCCGACGGCTACCGCGTCCGCCTCGTAGAGGCCCGGCACGACCCCGCCGCCTGGCACCGCGACGCCCAGGGCGAGGACGCCGTCACCCGCCCCGTGTGGCGCTGCCGCTACCTCATCGAGCCCGCCACGCCCGGCTGGGCCTCCGCCGAAGACCTCAACACCCTGATCCGCGACGTGATGCGGCGCCGCCGGAAGCCGCGCACGGCCCCCGAACAGACCGCACGAGCCCTCGCCGTGGTGTACGCCGACCCGCAGGCCGGAAAGGTCGGACGAGACGGCGGAACCAAGGAGCTGATCGGCCGGGTCGCCGAGCGCTTCGACCGCCTGGAGGACCACCTCCGCGACCTCAGAAAGATCGGGCGCGCCCCGGACTCGGCGTACTGGCTCGACGCCGGCGACTGCATCGAAGGCTTCGAGAACGTCGCCTCCCAGGCATTCACCAACGACCTCACCCTCACGCAGATGGTGCGCGTCCACCGGCGCCTGACCCTCGCGGGCCTGGACCGGCTCGCCACCGCATTCCCCCGCGTCGTCGCAGCCACCTGCGGCAGCAATCACGCTCGTGTCCGCCGCGGCAAGGACCCCGTCGGCCCGCCCGAAGACGACTGGGGCATCGAGGTCATGTCCCAGATCGCCGACGCCTACGCACGGAACACGGACGCGTACGGGCACGTCAGCTTTGTCACTCCCGAGCCGTGGCGGGACTCTCTCTCGCTCGACATGGCCGGAACCATCGTCGGCCTCAACCACGGCCACCAATACGCCCGGCCGGAGAAGGCCGCGGACTGGTGGAAGGGCCAGACCTTCGGCCGCCAGCCCATCGCCGACGCCAAGATCCTGGTCTCCGGCCACTTCCACCACTTCCGCGCGCAGCAGCTCGGCGCCGGCCGTCTGTGGGTCCAGGCGCCCACCCTCGACAACGGGTCCGACTGGTACGCCATGCGGTCCGGCGAGGTGTCCCAGCCCGGCCTGCTCGTCTTCTCCGTCACCGCAGACGGCTGGGACGACCTCCGCATCCTCTGACCGCGACCCAAGCAAGCCGAGTCCGGCACTCTGCGCACCCGAACACCGAGAAGGAGAAACCCCATGGGCCTGTACAACGCCGCCGGCACCCGCATCACCAAGGCCGGCTTTCCCGCCACCCCCGTCAGCGACCCCTACCTGAAGGTCACCTCGGACGTCTACGCGACCCGCACCCACGACGAGGGCAGCCGCCCCAGCGACAGCCGAGACGCCGTCCCTGAGGGATCCATCAAGACGCTCAAGTACAAGGCGGGGGCCGTCCTGCGGCAGTCCCAGGTCGACGCCCTATTCCCCCCGGCGACCATCGCGACCATCAGCCCGACCACCGGGCCCGCCGCCGGCGGCACCGTCGTCACCATCACCGGCACGAACCTGGACGGCGTCGCAGACGTCAAGTTCGGCAGCACGGCCGGGACCGCCCTGAAGGTGCTCTCCTCCGGCCGCCTCCAGGTCACAACCCCGGCCGGTTCGACTGGGGCCGTGAACGTGGTCGTCGGCGACGAGGCCGGAGCTGTCACCAAGACCACCGGCTTCACCTACGCCTGATTCGGCGCCGCGCGCCGTTGCTGCCCGGTCGGGCGGCAACGGCGCGACGCAAGCCTCCTCGGCGGGCCACAGTCACCGCCCACGCCCCCATACGGCAGGAGGAACTGTGCCGCCCCGCACCCGCAAGACCACCTCGGAGGACGTCGAGCAGACGCCCGAGGACGCTCAGACGGCCGAGACCGCGCCCACGGCTGAGGAGCCCGAGGCACCCGAGGCACCCGAGAACAAGGCCGTCCCCGCCGACGTGGAGACGAAGACACCGATCGTCGCACCGCTCGAACCGCCCACGCAGCCGGAACCGGTTCCCGAGCGGGATCCGCTGACCACGGCACAGCAGCTGCTGCCCGCCGAGCTCGGCGACCTCATCGTGGACGACTCCACCGGCCAGCCGCCCACAGACCCCGACAGCGTCTTCGTGCCCGTGATGCCGTACGGCAGCACGCTCCGCTGCACCGTGCGCCTGGTCGAGCACGTCGGCCTCGGGACCTACCGAACCCCCACCACGCGCCTGCTCGTGCCCGTGGGCGCCGAGCTGAAGCGCGACCAGGCCGCCCGCGTTGTCGCTCGACTCCGTGAGCAGCTCAACCCGGCACCGTCCGCCGAGTAAGGAGCATCTGGTGGCGGTGAACACCCCCATGACCTTCCGACCGCCAGGCGGTCCGTTCGAGGGGAAGCCCATATGACGATCCCCGCGGGCATCAAGGCGGTAAGGGTCACCGGCCGGTTCCGGCGCCCGGACGGCTCTCCGTACAAGGGGTCCGTCGTGTTCCAGGCGCCGGTCATGATCGAGCTGGAGCAGGCCCTCACGATCATCTCGGGCCGAGCCACCGTCGACTTGGACGAGAACGGAGAGTTCTCGCTCCTGCTGGTCGCGACGGACAACCCGGGCATGGACCCGAGCGGCTGGGTGTACACCGTCACCGTCGTCCTGGACGACGGCACCACTCGTACGGGCTCCGTTGCGCTGTCCTCCACGGACACCGAGATCGACATCACCAAGTTGATGCCCGCCGACCCGGCCCAGCTCAACTACGTCCCGGTCAAGGGCGACCGCGGGGCCAGCATTCTGTCCGGCGCGACCCGGCCGACCGCCGCGAACGGCACCCTCGGTGACTTCTGGATCGACACCACCAAGACCGACGCCTGGCTCCTCTACGGCCCCAAAACCACCGATGGCTGGCCCCCGGCCGGCCTGCCCCTCGGCCCCGTAACCACCTGGCGTCTCCGAGACCTGCCCGATCCGACGGTCGCCGACGCTGTCTACGCCGGCCCGGCGCCCACCATCAGCACCGCCCAGACATCCACTCCTGCCGCTGGGCACATCAAGTACGCCCCGGATCCGGTCGCCCTGTCCGGCACTGACCGCCGCGGCATGTTCACGTGGGCTGGCGCGGGGAACATGGCGATCGGTGTCGGCACCCCCGACAACACGTACGTCCTGCCGCTCTCCCGCTACCCCAACACGTACACCTCAGGACAAAGCGGTTGGTCCGTCGAGTTCGGCACCGACACCTCGTCCTTGCAGCTCCGTTTCAAGCACATCTCGCCGAGCACGATGTTCCGCCTGTCCATCGACGGCCGGAAGGTCAGCGACCTCATGCAGCCCTCCGGCGGGGTTACAGCTGGCCAGGGGCTCTCTCACCTGCTCACGATCGACTTCGGCAGCAGTGCACCGAGGCGTATCCGCCTCGACTTCTCCACCATGCCCTTCGGTGGGATCTACCTACCTCCCACCGCGCACATGTGGCAGGTCCCTCTCCAGGGCGGTCGCTGCATGGTCCTGGGGGACTCCATCTCCGACGGATCCGCCCTCAACACCGGCGGGGCATGCGGAACCTGGGTCGACCGCGTCGGCCGCATGCTGGGATGCACGGATCTCTGGCGGGAAAGCCGCGGCTCCACCGGCTACGTGGCCACTGGCACCACCGCCACCTTCGGCACTCGCGCTGAGGTTGACGTGATCCCGTGGGAGCCGGACCGCCTCATCATCTGGGGCGGCTACAACGATGCCTCGTCCAGCCAGGCGCAGATCGCTGCCGCAGCCGCCACTCTCTTCGACCGGATCAAGACCGCCCTACCCCGCTGCCAGGTCTACGTCATCGGCTGTTGGTCGCCCACCGGCTCGCCGGCCGCCGCTCACACCAACACCACCGCCACCCTGCGCACCGCGGCCGCCAACGCCCGGTTCCCGTTCGTCTCCCCCCAGACCGGCCAAATCTACGACGCTACTGGCACCCTCGTGGCCACACACGGCCCGTGGATCACTGGTACCGGCAACGCCGGATCCCTCAAGGCGGACGGCAACGCAGACCTCTACGTCGGCTCCGACACCGTCCACCCGACCGACGCCGGCCATGCCTACCTCGCCCGCCGCATCTTGGCCTTCCTGCGCACCGTCATGCCCGCCTGAACCGAAAGGGAGGCCCATGGCCACCTACACCTACCAGCCGGTCCACGCTGGCCTCGTATGCGACCCGGTCTCCGACGGCGGCCAGGTCAACAGCCTGGTGCTGTACTCCGGCCCAGAACGCGAGGGAGCACCGATCGTTGCCTCGACCGGCGTCTCCCGGCTCGCCGACGGGCGCTACTCCTTCACTCTGCCGGACGGGATCCCCGACGGCCGGTACTGGGCCGTGGCCTCGTTCATCCCTTCCCAGGGACAACCGTCCGTCACCGACCGGACCGTCCGGCTGGACCTGCCATCCGGAAGCGGCCTGATCGTCTCCCCGGAGCAGGTCGCTGATGAGCTGGGCCTTCCCCTGCCTCTGACCGCGGCGCAGCGCGAGGCGCTCCGCATCGACATCGGCAAGGCGCAGGCCGACGTCTCCGGATACCTGGGGCGCCCGATCATCCCGCGCCCGCACGTCCTGCGGGCCGTGTCCCCACTCTTCGGCTACGACCTCTCCGACGCCCGCGCCTGGCCCGCCTCGTCATACGACGACATCACCACCGTCCTCAGCTACACCCCCACCGCCGACGGGCACTACGACGTGCGGCTCCTGGTCGGCCTCCACGCGGCCGAGGAGGAGCCCATCGTCCGGTACGTCCTGGCGCACGCCGCCGAGATGATCCGCAACAAGCCAGGCGGCGGGGACGGCGAGCGGCGGGTCACCTCGGTATCCGCCGAAGGCCAGTCGGTCAGCTACGACTCGGCCCCCGTCGCGGGGCAGGCCGGCGCTCTGCCCGCCCTGGACTCCCTGTCGGGGTACCGCAAGCGGCTCTACCGTCCGATCGTCGGCGCACCTGCTGTGGCCTGGCCGTACGGCCGCGGCCGCCGTTACGGCCGGTGGTGAGCGACCATGGCCGTGCTGTTGCCCGACCGGGCCCTGACCGCGTACGTCCTGACCCACCCGTGGGGTAGGGACGCTCACGGCGTGCCCGTGCCGCCCCCGCCGGATGCCCGGCCGGCGGCCCGGGGAACGTGGCCGGGAGCCGCGAACGAGCAGGCCGACGGCTCGTGGACGCTGCGCGTCGCCCCGGCGGCCTGGCCGCTCGAACCCGGCGACGTCCTCGGCGACGGCACCCGTACCTGGACCATCGTCACCGCGCTCCTCAAGCAAGTCCCTGGCTACGGTGCGGCCGACTACATCGCCGTGGTCGCCACCCTCAATCCCCCGGAGGTTCCCTGATGGCGAAGTTCCACCCCGAGCCCGGTCTGGAGGCGAAGCTCGCCCACCTGATCGCCCCGAAAGTCCACGAGATCGCGCGAGAGGTGGAACGGCAGGCCAAGGTCTTCGCCCCACCCACGAAGAAGTGGATCACGGTAGCGGACGACAAGGTCCGGCCCACGCACGTCTCAGCGCACGGCCAGGAAGTGCCCGCCAACCTCCGCTTCAAGATCAACTCGATGCAGTGGGACCGCGATCACCGCGGTGTCGGCCCACTCACCTACATGAAGGCGCCCCGCGACGAGACCTCCAGGGCCGTGGCCAACCTGAAGAACTGCCGGTGCCACGCCCGCACCATCCCGGACGGCATCTCGCGGAACATCAGCACCCGGCCCCCCGTGATCGCGGGCAGCACCGTAACCGTCAAAGTCGTCGCCACGGGTGAATGGGTGGTCCCCGCTGAAATCGGAACCGTCTACCCCGGTGGCCTGGAGGCGAAGGGGGCCTACTACATGGCCCGCGCGGCAACCGCCGTGGCTGCCCGGCGCTGACCTGTTCCCACTGGGAACAGCGCGCAGAGCCAGCACGCGACACAAGCCGCCTGGTGCTGCACTGTTCCGCCCCATGACGACCACCAGGAAGACCAGCACCCTGACCGCCGAGCCGGACAGCAACGACATGACCACCACCCCCGAGCCGCTTCCGGTCATCGGCCCGCCTCTCCGTGACGGCCAGACCCCGGAGAAGGTCCGCTTCGCCCACCACCTGCGGATCGCCGGCCGTGACTACCAGCCCGGCGACACTGCTCTCATCTCGCCGGACTACGCACGCCAGCTCCGCGGCAACGGCTACCTCGCCCGCGAGCGCGGCTGACGATGAGCGACGCCTACGCCATCGCGGACGTAGACCCGGTGGCCGTCGTCCTCGCCTGGCTCGCCGAGCACCCCAAGGTGACCGAAGTGCTCGGCGGGCCGGGTCGCGTTTCCGGAGCCCGGGAAGCTCCCTGGCCCCACCTGAGGGTCGCCCTCGGGCCTGGCGGCAACATGGGCGACCTCACGTGGGTCACCGAGCCTGAAGTATCGCTGGAGGTGTACGGCGACCCCGGTGGCTGGCCGGGGCCCGCTGCGCTCAACCGCATCCTCAAGGTCTGCGCCGTGGCCGCTGCCGAACTCCCCGCCGCCACGCCCGCCAGCGGGCGCCCCGTCGTCAGCGCGGTGCGCCCCTCCGGCGTCCTCCTCGAATCCCCCCTGGAGACAGGCCAACCCCGCTGGGTGATGGGCCTGCTCGTCACGCTTCACCCCAACCCGGAGACCTCGTGAACTTCGCCGGCCGCGCCACCGTGTCCCTCGCCCCCGCTGGCACCCCCACGACCGACAGCGAGGCCTGGACGACCATCGGAACCGTCACCGACTTCCAGCTCGACGGCGGCAGCCTCTCCGCTGACGACCGCACGGGCCCGGCGACGACAGACATGAACCTGACGGTTAAGGCCCTGATCCATTACGTGCCAGCCGAGGTCTTCATACCCGTCGAATGTCTCCGGGCCCGCAGGGCGATCGAGGAGCGAGCCCAGCTCCTTCGCATCCTGCGCATGCTCGCGGAAGCCCGACGCCAGCCCGCCGTCCATCCGTGCCCGCTGCCGTTCGGAGCCCGGGACGCTAGTTAGGTGCCCTCCCCATCGTGGCCCGGCCCCTATCACCTGGCCACGAGGAGTACACCGCCATGGCTGGCGAGATCACCAACGCCACACAGATCGTCGTCCCCGCCCGAACCCGAGTCTGGCTCGCCACGGTCGGTACAGCAGCCCCGGCCGACGCCACCGTCGCCATGCCGACGGGCTGGTACTCGGTCGGCCTCACCACAGAGGACAGCCTCAAATTCAACGAGGAGCCGCAGTTCGAACAGGTCAAGAGTGCCCAGACCGACTTCCCCTCCCGTACCTTCCAGACCTCCGACTCGGCCACGGTCGAGGTGGACCTTCAGCAGTGGAACTCGAAGAACTTCAAGGCGGTGTTCGGCGGCGGCACGATCACCGAGATCACTCCCGCCGGCGGAGAGCCCGGGGCCAAGCACTACAAATTCGCTCCGCCGCGAATCGGCGGACGATCGGAGATCGCGGCCTGCATCGAGGTCATCGACGGCGGCAAGACCTACCGATACATGATCCCGCGCGCGATGCAGATGGAGGGAGTGCAGACCGACCTCCAGAAGGCGAAGGAAGCAGTGCTTCCTCTACGCCTGGCCGTCCAAGGTGGCGACGACGCAGACGCCTGGTACCTGCTCACCAACGACCCCGCCTTCGCAACTGCCCCCTGACCTACGCGCGCCCATCTTTACGCCGTAAAGACTTGGCCCCCACCCTCAGTGACTGAGGGTGGGGGCCAAGTCTTTACGGCGTAAAGATGTCGCGTCACTACGCTGCCGCGTAGAGGCCCATAGCCGCGGCGATCTTCCTGTACTCGATGGAGGCGTCCTCGTTCGGCGCGAACATCGGCAGCGGAATCTGAGCCGAGTAGGCACCCGGGACCTTGACGCTTCGGCGGACCGTCGGTGTCAGCACCATGTCGCCGTAGGCCACTCGAAGCTGTGCTTCAGCCTGCAAGAACACCTTGCCCTGGTTCTTGTCCGTGACGCCCTCGCCCACCACGACCCACCGGAGTTTCGGAAGAGCGCCGAGGTACTTGAAGTCGTGCCTCAGACTCGTGATCTTGCTCTCCAGCTCTGTGAGCGCACGGATCTCCTTCTCCTGCGACTTCACACATGCCATGACCTCGTCCGTGCAGAGCAGCACGCCGGTGACGATCAGCTTCAGGTCCCCCGGGCAGTCGATGAAGACCACGTCGAAGCGGCCACGAAGAGACGTGATGTGCTTCAGCAGCCACAGCTCCCGGGCCTGCTCCCCAGCCATACGCAGATCGAAGTTGTCCAGTTCGCGCGAGGCGGGCACAAGCCACAGCCGGGGGATGACCTCGCCGCCCTCACCCTTGCGTGCGGGGACGAGTGCTTCCTCCAGAGTTCCAAGGCCGTCCACGACGTCCCACAGGGTCAGCAGGTTCTCGTCAGCGTCAGGGTCGTCGTAGCCGAGGATGTGGCTCGCGTCTCGCTGGTCGTCAGCGTCGATGACCGCGACTTCAAGACCTGATTCCGCTGCCAACGCTGCGAGGGCAGTGACTGACGTCGTCTTGACGGAGCCGCCGCTCTTGTTGCAAGCGGCGATGATCCGGGTCTTCTTCCCAGTGTCCTCTGGGATCGTCAGGGCGCTGGGGGCGAAGCTGCCGCCGGGAGCAGTGGGGTCGGTCATGAAGGGTTCTCCGGGTTCTATGCCGTCGCTGTAGCAGCGAGAAGGTCCCGCTCGTGCGCGGCGGGGGAGTAGCCGGCGTGCTTGGCGAGCCACTGAACGTAAGCGCGAACGCTCTCGTCGCGCGCCTGGGACATCGCGTGGATTTCGCAGTGGGCAAGAGCCAACGCCAACGCTGCTGTGGTGCGGCCGGGGGTGTAGTCCGAGCCGGACAGCACGATAGCGAAGTCCGTACCCGTCGTGGAGCCCTCCTGCCCATCCAGCCATGTCTGAGCCAACGCCCGAGCCTGCTCGGCCGCAGCCGGGTTCAGCATCGCCGCGAGCAGGATAGGCGTGACGTCGTCCCCTTCGTCACCGGCCCCGACGGCCAAGCGGCAGGCTGCCTGACGGCCAGCAGACTCTGCGGACTCGAACGAACCATGTTCCGGCTTGTTCTCCGAAGCTGGGGTGGCGAGCGGTTCGCTGGACGGCGTCTGGACAGGAATGACAGGCGGCTGCTTCTGCTCGGAGTCGGTCTGGGTGACACTCTGCCGGGAGGGCTGTGCCGCCTTCTTCTCTGCCTTCTGTGCACGCTTGGCCCTCAGCTGTTCACGCGCCTCCGGCTGCTCCTCCTTCGGCTTTCGCCCGAGTACGCGCGCATCCTCCACCAGCAACTTCCCGGCCTCGACTTCGGCCTGGAACTCGGGGGTCAGGTTCACCAGCTTCAACCGCTGGCTGACCCACCCCTCGCTCTTGCCCAGCCTCTCGGCGACTCGCACGTTCCGCTTGTAGACCGCGAGGAGGTCGGCGACGGTGCGGGCCTCCTCCATGGGCGTAAGGTCCACCCGCTGGATGTTCTCGACCAGCGCGATGGTCGCGATGTCCTCACGCGTAGTAGCCCGGGTGTTGACCGTGAAGGGGATGTCCTCTTCGCCAGCCACCTCGGATGCGCGGTGCCGGCGGTTGCCGTTGACGGCCACGTACGGTGTGCCAGCGACGAGGCTCGCATGCTCAGGGTAGGCGGCGGCAAAGGTCTCGGAAGGGATCAACGTGATCGCGGTCGTGACGCCAACCTCTCGGATGCTGGCGGCCAGCTCCTCGACCTCGGTGAGCTCATCGCGCGGATTCTCAGGGTTGCGAATGATCTTGCTCAGGGCCATCCGCGGCGATTCGTAGCCTCCGCTGATGCCCTGCGCCTCAAGCTCGGCCCGTTTCCTGTCCGCAGCCTCCTTGGCCAGCTTCGCTTCCTGCTCTTTCGCCCGGAGCGCCCTGCGCTCCGCGATCGACAGGGTGTTCTGCATGCCGGTGGGGGTGGTCATTTGGGGCTCCGAAAGAGAGGGGTCGACGTAGTGGCCACGGCCGGAGCTTAGCGATCGGCGAACACGAGGAGGCTCAACGAGGAGCCAGTCGGCTCACTTCAACGACGTGAATATCCCTTTGATGGCGATTTACAACCAGGGTGAGAGGCCGGATCTTTACGCCGTAAAGAAAATCTTGGCCCGGATCCTCGGCGAGGAGGTACGCAGTGCCAGGCGTGCCCTGCTGCCCGGGACCTAAGCGCATAGGCGTGTCTACCTTCCTGCTCCTCGTCACCGAACAGGAGAGGCCCCCATGTCCTTTGCCATCAACCTCGACGCCGAGCGCCGCGAGGTGCAGTATCCGAACGGGATCACGGTCCTGCTGAAGGGCCAGCAGTTCCTCTTCCCCGCCGAGGTGCCGGCGGATGCCCTCGACCCGCTGCTGTCCGATGAGCTGGATCTCGTGGGGCTCCTGAGCGACATCGTGGGTACCCAGGGAGCGACCGTGTCGGGCGAGGTGATCGAGCTGCTCTTCAAGCGGCCCAAGCTCCCTCGCCAGTTCCTGACTGCGGTGAAGGACATCTATCGGATTCTCCTCGGCGACGACGGGTTCGCTGACTTCGCGGGGGTTCGCCCATCGATCGGTGACTATGTCCGGCTGACCAAGGCCCTCATCGCTGTCTACGGGGTGGACCTGGGAAAGCTCTTCGGGTCGGACGACTCCTCCGAGAACGATGGGGAGACGTCGAGTCCGACCTCAGCCGATTCCACCGCCTCGACGCCCGAGGCATCTGGCTCCGGCCAGAACAGCCCGGATTCCTCGGCGTCCGCCGCCTGACCGTGCTCCTCGACGGTCTGCCTCAGGAATCCCGCGTCACCTCGTCGCCCATCGGCGGCTGGACCCCGCACACGGAACTCCTCGCGCAGCTCATCGAGGAGGTCTCCGTGCTCGCCGCTGACCGGCGCCGTGAGAACCCTCGGACGATCACCCGTCCGTACGGCACGACGCCCGCTGTTCCCATTGGGAACAGCCAGCCGGTGGAGCACCCCGCCCCGCAGATGACCGGCCACCGCACGATGCTCGCGGCGGCCGCCCGGAGAGGAATGGTGCACACCGGTGGCTGAGGGAATCCAGGCCGGCCGCCTCGAAGTCACCGTCGTAGCAGCCCTCGACGGCTTCGCCGCGAAGCTACGCACGAAGGTCGAGGAGGCCGCGGAGGGCCTGGCCGTCAAGGTCAAGGTCGAGGTCGACAGCAAGGGCCTGAGGAAGCGGCTCAAGACTGCCGTCAAGGAAGCCTCCGAGGGGCTAACGGCGAAGGTCAACGTACGCGTCGACCGGTCCGGGATCCGGGCAGAGCTGGAGGAGGTGGCCCGGCAAGCCGCAGGCAGCGAAGTCCGGGTTCCTGTTCGCGCGGACGACGAGCGCGGCGCCGGTGAGGGAGGTGGCGGCCTCCTTGGGAGGATCCGCGCGCTCCTGCGCGGTGCCCAGGGGGAGGCCGATCAGAACCCGGTCAACGTCCCGGTGCGGATGCGCATGCCGCGCCGCCGCGGCGCGCTGCGGATGCTCGGCCTAGGCGCTCTCCTCACGGTCATTCAGCCGGCCGTCGGCGCGCTGACCCTGTACGGCGGAGCCCTCACCGCGCTGGTAGGCGCCGCGGCCCCTGCGGTCGGTGTCCTCGGCGCGCTTCCCGGCCTGATCGCCGCGGGCGGCACAGCCGCCATCGCCACGAAGGTCGCGTTCGGCGGGTTCGGCGAGGCGCTGAAGGAGACCCTCAAGACCCAGGCGCAGCTCGCCAGCGGGGCGAAGCTGACCAAAGCCCAACAGCAGGCCCTGGACGAGTCCCTGAAGGGCCTGTCCGACTCCGCCCGCAAGACCGTCAAGAACGTCGCCAGCCTGAGCGGCGAGTGGCGAACCATGCGCCAGTCGGTGCAGGAACGTTTCTTCTCCAAGGTCGCAGACGAGATCAAGCCGCTGTCCAACGCGGTCCTGCCCCTCCTGAAGGACTCGCTCGGCGACGCGGCTGGGCAGATGGGCGAGCTCGCCCAGCGAGGCGCGAAGGCCATGCAGTCCGGCCCCTTCGCCAAGGACTTCAAGGCTGTCGCAAAGACGAACAGCAAGGTCATCGGCAACATCACCGACGGCGTCGGGAACCTCGCGGCCGCGACCGGGCACTTTCTCGTCGCGTCCGGCCCGTTCGTAGAGCGGGTCGGTGAGGCCGGTGAACGCTTCACCCGCTGGATTCGAGCCTCGGCTCAGGCCGGGCGCGAAACCGGATCGCTGGCGAAGTTCCTCGATCACGCGGCGGACAAGGCTGACCAGCTCGGACGCACGACGCTCTACCTGAGCAAGGGTTTGGCCGGCGTCGGCCGGGCCGGAATGGATGCGGGTAACCAGCTCCTCAACGGCCTTGAGGGAACGATGCTGCGCTTCTCCCGCTGGGCGAACTCCGACGCGGGCAAAAAGTCGATGCAGCAGTTCTTCAGCGACGCTGCACCCGTCTTCCACGAGCTCAACATGCTCGTCGGCGACCTCGGCCGCGGCCTCGCCAAGATGGCCAAGGACAACGGCCTCGCCGACCTGATCCACCAGATCCGCACCGAGCTGATGCCAGGAATCGGCCGCTTCCTGGACACCATCGGGCGCACCGTTGGCCCAGCTGTCATCGGGATCATCTCCAACCTGGCCTCCGCCATCGCCAGCCTCTCGACGGCCGGAACCGGGCTTGGCGTCCTCCTCGCGACCTTCAACGGTCTGTTGAATCTCTTTAACGGCCTGCTTCGCGTCGTTCCGGGCCTCGGGACGGCCCTCGGGATCCTCTTGGGGACGATGCTCCTTTTCAAGGTCGTCAGCGGCATCACCACCGCGATGACCGGCATGGCCACTGCGGTCCGCAACATCGGTTCCGCAACCAGCGTCTCGACCGGTGCCATGGGCCCGCACATCAGCGTCTGGCAGCGAATGAACGGCGCCTACACCACCGCCGCGGCCGGGGCGGGGCGGATGAGCGGCGCCATGGCCGCTGTCCGCTCGGGCGTGAGCTCCTTGAGCCTGGGCATGGGCGGACTGCTCGGTGCGCTCGGCGGCCCCTGGGGTCTCGCCATCGCTGCCGTCACCATCGGTCTTGGCCTGCTCGCCAACTCGCACGAGAAGGCGTCCCGGGCCGCAGCCGCCCACCAGCAGCGCATCAGCTCGCTCGCCCAGGCGCTGCGCGACTCCAACGGCGCGATCGACGCCAACGTACGCGCGCAGGCGGTACAGCTCCTGCAAGACGCCAAGCTCGGCGACGGCAAGACCAAGCTGGTCGACAAGCTCCGCAACGTCGGGGTGGGCCTCACCGAGTTGACCAACCTGTACCTCGACCAGGGCAACGGCCTGGCCGACCTGGAGACCAAGCTCCGCAAGCTCGCAGACGCCAAGCAGGAATACATCCAGAAGGGCAAAGACACTTTCGTCAAGGGCGACGGCGAGGAGTCGAAGCGGTACAGGTCAGCGGCCGACGCCGTGAAGTCGCTGAATGGCGAGCTGACGGAGGGCATGCGTAACGCCAAGGAAAGCGCCGACGCGATGAACAACGCCGGCAAGCAAGGCACCGACGCCTACACGCGCCTCAAGACCGCCGTCGACGGCATGTCGAACTCGACGGCCAGCGCCGACGAGCGGGTCAACTCCCTCAAGAGGGCCCTCGACGCGCTCACCGGCGGCACCGAGTCCTTCCACGACGCGCAGACCCGTGTGAACTCGGCGATCCTCTCCGTCAAGGACGCCATGGAGGAGAACACCGAGAAGCTGAAGGACGCGGCCGGCGAACTCGTCAACTACGACGGCTCCGTGAATACGGCCACGAAGAGCGGCCAGTCCTTCAACTCCCACCTGAAGGAGCTGCGGGACTCGGCAGCCTCCGCCGCCGTAGCCGCGTACGACCTGGCGAAGACGAACGGCACCCCGCTGTCGGAGGCCTTGGCCAAGGGCCAAGGAGAGATGACGAAGGCCCGCGAGGCCGCAGTCGCGTACGGCATGGATTTGGGTCTGACCAAAGAGCAGGCCGAAGGCCTGGCCAACTCGATCGGCCTCATGCCCTCCACGGTGTCGATCCTCCTCAACGCCAAGGGCATCCCGGAGGCCAACGCCCAGATCCTCAACCTCAACACCCAGCTCGCTACTCTGCCCGCGGGTAAGACCATCCAGGTCACCGCTCCCGGCGACGACGCCATCGCGGCGCTGCGCGGCGTGGGGTACGAGGTCACCATGCTGCCCGGCGGGAAGATGGTCTCCATCAGCGCCCCGACGGACGCCGCCCGAGGGCAGCTTCAGCAGTTCATCGACAAGCTCGCCGCGGCACCAGCCGACAAGAACGTGACGATCAACGCGCTCATCTCGGAGTTCGCCGCAGAGCTGGAGACAGCCAAGCAGAAGATCGCCGCTGTGCCGGTGGACAAAGACACCACGCTCAACGCGCTCACCGCCGAGGCACGCAAGGCGCTGGAGGAGCTCGGCTACAAGATCCATGACGTCCCCGGAAGCAAGGACGTCACCGTGAGCGCGCCGACCGGCAACGCGATCGGTGCCCTGAACAACCTCCAGAACCGGGTGGACGAGCTCCACGGCAAGACCATCACCATCACCGTGTCGTACGACGGAGTGAACTCCGACGGGTCGCCGCATATCGCGGGCATGGGGCGGTGGGCGAACGGCGGCATCCTCAAGTTCGCCGAGGGTGGCTTCCACAACGCGTCCCGCCGCATCAAGGCCTTCGCCAACGGCACCGAGAGGCACGTGGCCCAGATCGCGCGGGCCGGTGAGATGCGCCTGTGGGCAGAGCCGGAGACCGCCCCGGGCGAGGCCTACATCCCGCTTGCCCCGAAGAAGCGCAAGCGGTCCGCGGCGATCCTCGACACCGTCGCCCGGTTCTTCGGCGGCATGGTCGTCTACCCCGGCCAGGCCGCGGGGGGAGGCGCCCTCTCCCAGTTCGCCAATGGCGCCGTCTCCCTGCACCAGCGGAGCCGCATCACCGCCTCCGCACCCCGCAGCGCTGTTCCCACTGGGAACAGCGCGCTCGTCGGCGGCGACCTCAACCTGACCATGACCGGCGCTCCGATGTCGCCGGGCGAAGCACTCAACGACGCCATGTTCGAGCTGCGCCGCATCAAACGAGGAGGCGCACATGCCCCTAGCTGAGGGCGAGTGGAATCTGTCGTACGGCGCCCGCGGCATCCTGCCGGCGGCCGACTTCACGTTCGGCACGTTCCGGTCGGGCTTCTACCTGCTGGAGCCGTACGAGATCACCTACGCGGACACCGACACCGGCGATACCCCGATACCCCGGACCGACGCGATCCGCTTCGGGCAGGACTTCCGCGCACAGGCCACCGTGACCTTTGAGCTCGGCGTCGACACCGTGGCCGGCCCTGCACTATCCCGCCACGGCCGGAATCTCGACGCCGTGTCCGCCCTGGAACAGGTCTGGGACGCCGAATCGGTTCGGCGCTCGTCCGGGAAGACGGCTGTACTGCGCACCATGCAAGGGGGCCGTGCTCGACGCTGGTACGGCCGCCCCCGTAAGTGCGCCCCGTCTGCATCCCGACTGACCCGGCAGGGATACACGCCGGTAGTGGCTACCTTCGCTTGCCAGGAATCTCACTCGTACGACGATGCTGAGAAGAGCGTCCGTGTGGATCTGCAACCTCCGCCCCATCGTGGTCTGCGCGGGCCGTTGAAGGACCCGGTCACCATGACCGGAGAGAGCTCAGCGGTGGTGCGGGGTGGCCTCACCGTGGGCGGCACCAAGCCGACATGGCCCGTGCTTACGATTCGCGGGCCGCTCAGCCAGCCCCAGGTGGAACTCGTCGGCCACTGGACAGTGGGGCTCGATCTGACCCTAGGCCCCAACGACAGCGTCACGATCGATACCCGGCCCTGGGCGCGTACGGTCCTGCGCAACGGGTCCGCCTCGGTCGCCGGCCGCCTCACATGGGGTTCGCCACGAATGGAGGACATGCGGCTGCCGGTCGGCCTCCAGAGCCTCCTCCTCCGCGGCGTCGACGACACCGGCACAGCGTTCGTCACGGCCTCGTGGCGGGACGCGTACGCCTACCTCTGATCGGCGCCCCCAGCGGACAGGCCAGGACGTTAGGGGTGCCGGTGGTTCACGCTGCGGCTCCGTCGATTGAGAAGGAGCCGCAGCATGCCGTGGGATTCAGTGCCTTGGTTCGTGGAGGGAGGCGCCGAGCACTCCAGCGAGATCACCCGACTGCTTGCGTACGCCGCGTTCGGGGGTTCTGAGGGAGTCGTCGGCCCCGCCGACCTCCAAATCCGTGCCCTCGCTTCGCCGGCTGCGGCGGTCCAGGTGACGACGGGCGCCTGCGCCATCACGAACAAGGCACCTGGGTCCGCCTACCAGTCGTACGCTGGGCGCCTGCCGGTTGCCGAGCAGGTGTCTATCGCCGCTACCGGCGTGAGCGCGCGCTCGGACCTGATCGTCGCCCGGATTGAGAACCCTTTCAGCCAAGGTGAGAGCTGGGCCTTGCCGGCGGACCCGAAGGTCGGTCCGTACATCTACACCCGCGTCATATCGGGTGTACCGAAGACGACTGTGGACGTGAAGCAGGTCCGGCCTGGCGATTCGGCGATCGCGCTAGCCCGGATCGACCTGCCTCCCAACACGTCCAGCGTCACGAATGCGATGATCACGGACCTGCGGGAGATGGTCCAACCCCGCCGCGAACGCCGGATCTACCCCCTGTTCACGGCTAATGCGGAGTTCCTATTCCCGGAAGACGGCGCCTGGCACGACTGGCCCGACGTCGCCCGCGTCAACATCCGGATCCCCACGTGGGCCACCCGCGTTCAGCTCGTCACCACGATCGGCGGCCTCGGCCTCTTCAACGCCCTCGTCCGGGCTGAAGTGCAGCACTTCCTCGGCAACAGCATCTGGGGAGGGCACCCGACGACCATCGATGACGACCAAGGAGGCGGCGCCCGGCGACTGACGCAAGTGGTGGCCTCCACGGTCAACATTCCACCAGCGATGCGGGGAACAACCCAGCCCCTGTTCCTGAAGACCTGGATGTCCACCGATCACACAGGCGACCTGCGCGTGGACGACCGCTCCGCCATCGTCCACGACGTCGAGTTCCAGGAGGCCCCGGAGCTGGACGGAGGGGTGTAGTGCGGACGGGATGGCGCTTCATTGCTCAGCGAGCCATCTCCGGTGAGTTCATCGACTGGGACGTACCGCTGGCCCTCAGCAGCAACCCGCAGCGCGCCCTGTCCGGACCCGGCACCCTCACCGCGACCATCGAACCCGAGTACGCCCGGCTGATCGGCCCCGACAAGATGCCGATCTTGGAGGAGTGGAACACCAAGGTTTACCTGGAGGTCGATGGGCATCTGCGATGGGGCGGCATCATCACCAAGGCGTCGTTCGACGGCGCGAAGATGTTCGTGGAATGTGAAGGGCTCAGCAGCTACGCCCACGGCATTCCGTACGAGGACCGGCTGATCTCCGGCGAGCTGATCACCCCACCTGACCCCTACGACGGTCGCGACAAAAATCATGACGGCTACATCGACTTCACTAACCCGAAGCAGCCGATGCCGAAGCCGCCCGATCCGTACACAGGTCCGCGCATCGACGCCTTCGACGCCTTCCGAGCAATCTGGGAGCACATCCAGTCGCGGCCGTACGGAGACATCGGGCTACGCATCGACACCCACAACCTCGGCAAGCTGCTCGGCGCCGCAGATGGTTCCGACCCCTGGGAACTGGCCTGGTGGAACAGTCCTGATTGCGGGCAGGCACTCGACCAGCTCGCCCGCGACATGCCGTTCGACTGGATCGAGACGCACGCATGGAACAGCGATCACCGCTCGATCGAGCACAAGCTACGTTTGGGCACTCCTCGGCTCGGCCGCAAACGCGATGACCTGCGCTTCGCCGACGGCGAGAACCTGATCGCCATTGCCAAGCCCGAAGGTCTGGGCGACGAATACGCGAACGAAGTCGTGGTCCTCGGTAAGGGCGAAGGCCGGGCCATGCTGCGCGCCCAGGTAGCCCGGCCGGCACACAACCGACTTCGCCGCGTCGCCACCGTCACGGACAAGACGATCTCTTCCGCAAACGCTCTGCGCCTACGGGGCGAGCAGGAGCTGGACGGCCGCACGCAGGCCCTACAGATCCCCGCGATCCAGGTTTTTGACCACCCCAACGCGCACTTCGGTTCCTGGCAACTCGGCGACGACATTCGCGTCCAGGTCCACGTGCCGTGGGTGGGGGACGTCGACCTGTGGCACCGCATCGTCGGCGACGAAATCTCCGCCGATGGAACGTGCCTCCTCACCCTCAAGCGCTCAGACGCGTTCCACTACTGAGGAGCGTGCTGTTCCCACTGGGAACAACACGCCGGGACACTAACCCTTCCGCGCCTCGACCCTGCACTGATGGCCACCTTCCTCGACACGAAGTCGGACGCGCGGCGTCTGGCGACGCTGCTCGCCGATTACGACCTTCGGCTCCAAGCGCTGGAGCGGTCCACACAGGCATCGCACACCTCAATCGAGGGTGGTGCGATCGCGGTCTACGACAAGGACGGCACACACCGCGGATCCGTCGGGATGCAGCCAGATGGAACGGTTGCGATCGTCCCGACGAACTCGCCGCCGCCGCCGACTCCCACGGCGCCCAGGATCGATTCGGTCCTCGCTGGTCTCGTCGTGACCTGGGACGGGCTCTGGGAGGACAAGTACGTCACGCCGAACGACTTTTCCCTGGTGCAGGTGCACGTGGGTTCGGCCGCCGACTTCACCCCGAGCCCCACCACCCTCGCGGGCTCCATCACCGACGTCCACGGCGGCAGCCTCACGATCGCGATCGAGGGCTACACCTCGGTGTGGGTTCGGCTCGTCGGCACGAACACGGCGGCAGTCACCGGCCCGCCCTCCGCAGCTGCCCAGGGCACACCGAGGCAGGCAGTACCGCAAGACCTGATCGACGGAATCGTCACGGAGACCAAGCTCGCCCAGAGCGCGGTGACTGAGGCGAAGATCGCTCTCGGCGCGGTCGGCTCAACCGCGCTCGCGGCCGGCGCCGTCCTGGAGGACAAACTCGCCAAGGCCGCGGTCACCCTCGACAAGATCGCGAACGGCGCGGTCAACATGAACGCCCTAGGCGGCGCTCTCGCCGACAGTGCAGCACAGCGGTACGTCGACGCGATGGGCGACGCGACCAGCTGGCAGGTACTCGCGAAGGGGACCGGCGCCGCCTGGGAGCACCTGGCGGGCATCTCTGACGCACCCACCGGCCGGACCGTCGCTCAGGCGACCGGATTCATACGGGCTCGCGGGACCACCCTGATCCCGTACGATCCCGGCACTCTCTATCGGATCAGCGCCCGGGTGCGGCTGACCGGCCCGTCTGAGGCCACGGATTCCTTCTACGTCGGCGTGCTCGGTGTCGGCGCGGACAAGACCACGCTGGTCAATCGCGTGGGCGAGAACTCCGCGAGTAGCCACTTCTACGCCGCTGCATCGAACCAGCCCCTCACGACGAGCGAGGGCTGGGTGACGGTCGTCGGCTACCTCAAGGGCCGTGCCGTGCCAGGCGCCAACGGATCGGGCGGGGTGAGCCCCGACCCGCGGGCGGCCGGCCTGCTGCACGACGGTGTCCGCTTCATCTCGCCGTACCTGTGGCTGAACTACACCTCAGCCGCCACCGCGAACTCGCCCAACGTAATGCAGGTCGACGCCTTCACCATCGAGGCGTTGAAGACCGGCCTGGTCGACAGCACCAACCTCGTCGTCGGCTCCGTGACCACCGGAGCGCTGGCTACCGACGCCGTCACCGCAGGCAAGATCGCGGCAGACGCCATCGGCGCCCGCGAGATCCAGGCTGGAGCCGTCACCGCCATCGAGCTCGCGGCAGGATCCATCACCGCGGACAAGCTGACGATCGCGGGCGGCGCCAACATCCTCTCCGACCCCTCGTTCGAGGGCGCGTACACCGCGGCGGTTGTTGAGCGGTTCAGCTCGTACGCCACCCAGGACAAGGCCTTCGGCAACGGGTCACCGAGCAGCCTGAAGGTCGACTCGACGTCCGCTGTGGCTGCTCGACGGGCGGTGGAGCTGAGTCTCCTGCCGGTCTCTCCCGGTGATCAGCTCTACATCGCCGTCGACACTTTCGTGCCGGAAGCGTGGACCGGCAGCGAGGTCAACATGCAGGTGCGGTGGGAGGCGGCGGACTCCACCGTCCTCGGATTCGGGAAGGCCTCGGCGACCCAACCGGTCCGCGACGCCTGGACGCGTTTGTCCGCGACCGTCACGGCGCCGGCCGGGGCGTGGCGGGCCCGGGTCCGTCTTGAGGCATACGGCACGGCCGGGGCGGTGTGGTGGGACAACGCCGTGTGCCGCCCGGTCCTGGCCGCAGTCCAGATCGCCGATGGGGCGGTGACCGCGCCCAAGATCCTGGCGGGCGCCGTCACCACAGACAAGCTCGTAGCCCTTGCCGTCACTGCCGAGAAGATCGCGTCCCTGGCCATCACGACGGACAAGCTGGACGCCCTGGCCGTCACTGCGGACAAGCTCGCCGTGAACTCGGTGACCGCATCCAAGATCCTCGCGGGCACCATCGATGCCACGCACATCAAGGCTGGCGCCATCACTGCTGACCGGTTGGCCCTCGGGACGACCGGCAACATGATCTCCGACCCCAGCTTCGAAGGTGAGATCACGACTGCCCGCGTGGCTGCGGCCGGGGCCGCGTGGTCGGTTGTTCCCACTGGGAACGGCTCCACCAAGGCCGTGCAAGTCCTCGCCACGTCAGCCTCGCCCCTCACGCAGGGCATCAACCTCGCGGTGGTGCCGGTCCTCCCCGGGGAGTCTCTGTACCTGAGCGTCGACTACTTGGTCTCCAGCGACTGGTCCGGGGACTCGGTGCGCTTCGCCGTGGAGTGGCAGGACAGCGCGGGGGCCTCCCTTTCCTTCAACGCGGTCCTGGACAAGACGCCCACCCGGGGCGCCTGGGGCCGGCTGACCGGGAAGCAGCAAGCTCCCAGCGGCGCGGTCCGCGCCCGGCTTTACCTCCAGACGTACCTCTCCACGGCCGGAACGGTCCGCTTCGACAACGCCGAGGCGCGGGCCGTCGTGGGATCCCGCGGTACGGGGTCCCGGGCGGAGCTCTCCCCGGAAGGACTGCGCCTGTTCGCGGACGACGGCCAAGAGACCGTGTCGCTGGTAAGTGGGCAGCGGAACTTTTTGACGCTGACGACCGACGGCCTTCCGGTCGCGACGATCGACGACCGGGGAAACGGCCGGTTCTCGGACCTGGCCGTCGCCGGCAATCTCACCGTGGGCGGCGACAGCCTCAGCAACGTCATCGCCTACGCCCCGCGCGGCCTGGTCGCGTTCGGCCGCCAAACCGAAGCGGTCACCGGCGGGGCCTCCGAGTACGGCTATGTCGAGCTGTCTTTCAAGGCCGACCCCGCCCGCATGTACCGGGTCGTGCTTGACGCCTTCGTGACCGCGTCCACCGACGGCGGGGAAGTGCATGTCAGCTTCCGCGACGGAGGCTCCTCCACCCCCAGCGTCAGCAGTCCCGTGCTTCAGACCCGGGTCTTCGAGCTGGGGGGCACCGCCTTCCGCCCTGTGCGCGTCGAGCTGATCAAGTCCGGGGCAGAGTTCGGCGCCGGTCTGCACCGCCTCCTGGCCACCTTCCACGCTCAATGGGCGCCCGCCGGGCTGACCGTGACTCTCTTCGGCCGTGCTGACGTGCCGGGACACATGTACGTCGAGGACATCGGCCCGGCGCTGCCTGACACGGGTCTGTACAACGCCGGCGGAGGCATCGTCACCCCGCCGAAGCAGACCATCACCAAGTTCTACGGCGCCGCCTGGTCCGGGTCGTACGCCAACCGCGGCTCCTACAACTCGTTCTACGGCAACAAGATGCTCCAGGGTTACTACTCCAGCACCAACGGCATACAGGCGAGTCTGGTGGGCTTCGACCTCGGCAGCGACCTAGCCGGAGCCCAGATCAATGAGGTTTCGGTGTTCCTGTACTTCGACCACTGGTACTACGCGTCCGGCGGTACGGCCGTCATCCGTGCCCACGGCCATAGCTCGCGCCCCGGCTCGTTCAGCTCCGATGCCGACTCGGTCACCGCCGACTTCGGCCGCAACGAAGGACGGTGGATCGACATCAGCCACATCTTCGACTCAACCAGCTGGCGCGGCATTGCCCTCGACCCCAACAACAGCAACAGCACCTACTACGGCCGCGCCCGAGGCGCCGGCGAGGACTACGCCCCGCAGCTCCGCGTGACGTACACCAGATAGCCAGGAGAGCCCATGCCCACGTCCACCCTGATCGCCGAGCACGAGCTCGGCCGACACACCCTCTTCACTGCCCGAGTCCGTACCGCCTTCACCCGGGTCGCCCGCGAAGTCCTCGCCGAAAGCCCCACCACCCCCGGGAACCCCCTGCGTGTATCCCTGGCCCGGACGATGATCAACCCCGGCGACGGCACGACCCCCGGGCTCGCGCCCGTCATCGCCGCCGACCCTGTCGTCTCGGCGGCGGCCGCCGCCGCACACGACGACGCCAACCCCGACAGCGCCCAGGAGGCCGTAACCGACGAGGAGATCCTCATGGCTGTCCGGCGTGCCTGGAACCTCACTGCCGGTGTCGCCCCAACGGCGCCGTAACCACGCCTGGCCGAGACGTAAGGCAATCGGCCCGACACGGTACGAGCTGCGGGGGGCCGCCGGCCCCAGCCTCGGCCCCCCGCGCATCCCCACATCACCACCGAGGAATAGGAGGGCGCCATGGACTGGCTCGCTTCCCTGGCGCCCGCGCTCGCACCGCTCTGCGCCATGCTCGGCGTCGTCACCGGCGCCTGGTTCAGCTATCGCCAGGTCACCCGAAAGGCGAACACCGACGAACGCGTCGCTGCGGTCCAGGCCAGGGCCACCGCTGAAGCCACCGAGGGCCAGACCTACGTCGCCGCCATGCGCACGGTCACAGATGGCTTCGCCAGCCTCCTCGACCAGCAGCGCGGAATGCTCGACCAGCAGAAGGTCCTCCTGGACCAGGAACGGACCATGCACGGGCAAACCGTTGAGCGCGTTGCCATGCTCGAAGCCGGTCAGCTGGAGCTGACGCGCGAGGTCCGCCAGCTCCAGGAGGAGCAGCGCAAGGACCGCCGCTGGAAGGCCGCCGCTCTCGACTACATCCGTGATCTTCGGGGCCTTGTCGCCAAGGCCCTCGGCCGCCCCGCCCCGGAGCCACCAGACGAGATCGCGGCTGACGTCGCGAACGCCGACCGGTGAGCGGCCGCCCCGGGACGTAAGCAGCCGCCAGAGTGCAAAGTCCCCGCCGTCTCACCACCGACAGACGGGATCGCCAACATGTCCACACTCGACTCCATCGCCGCCGGCTCGGCCGTCGGCTCCATGCTGCCGCTGCTCACCGCCGTCGTGCAGCGCCCGCAGTGGTCCGTGCGCGCAAAGAAGATCGTCGCGGTCGTAACGGCGCTGATCGCCGGTGTCGTGACCGTCGCCTACGTAGACGGTCCGGAGCAGTTCCAGCACGGCCTGCCCACTCTCGCCACGCTCGCCGCGGTCCTGGCCGCCTCTCAGAGCGCCTACGACCTCGTGTGGAAGCCGACCTTCATCGCGCCGGCGATCGAGTCCGCCACCAGCCCGAAGGAGGCTCCAACCGCCGGATAGCACCGCTGCGTAGCGGCTGAGCAGCGCTGCGCAGGTATCATCCGCAATGAGGTGGCCGCCGTGCCGCCGATCTCACCGTCGCAGGTGGCCCCTCGCGGGTTTCTGGGTCTTTCCTCATGGTTGGGGCCTGGAGCGTTACCGCGAGAAATGGCGCCGAGACTGGCCGGGTACTGGCCGCTATCCGGGATGATCCGGCCCACGGTGAGATCGGTAGCAGGGCGGCCACCTCTCCCTGCACCCCCTGTCGGCGACAGCCGGCCACGAGCGACTCCAGGAGGGCCAGCCGTCATGGCGGCAACGCAGCAGAACGGGCTAGACGAACCGGGCTCGCGCCAAAGCCGCTGGACGGAGCCCGACCCGAGCGAGGTCGCGACCAGGATCGAGGCCCTCAAGGCTTTGTCCAACCGGCAGTTCACCACTGCGCTGGGGGTCTTCATCTCGTCCTCGGAGAAGGACCGAGTCACCGCGTACGCCGTGCGCTCGACGGAACTGGCCCGCAAGGCCCGCCGCGCCATCACCGATCTCCTCAAAGATCCCGAGAAGTACCTAGAGCCCCCGGCCCAGGAGAGCAACAACGGACGCCGGGAACGACTTCGCCGCTTCCGCCTGAACGCCGAGCACGAGGCCGAGCTGCTCCACAACGTCCTTGCGGGAATCATCGCTCGGCGCGGATACCTGCCCCCGGAGTCGAACCCGCGGGGGCGAGCACGTCGCCGCCTGGCTGACGAGTTCCCGGAGCGCTTCCTGGAGCTGGTGCGCGAAGAGGAGCAGAACGATGAGGACCGGGTAGCGGAACAGAAGCGTCAGCGCGCAGCAGCGAGGGCGGCCGACGCATAGTCCTGCCCCGGTGACCTACGAAAGGCGCGCTCCCAGCCCGGGGGCGCGCCTTCTGCGTTCGCGCCTGCGCACCCCCTCTTAAGGTGGGTCCGGGTCAGGGCTCGCCTCCCTATTCCCAGGTTCCGTTCGGAGTCAGGGTTCGGGTTCGCCTCCCCCAGGGCTTCGGGTTCGGCCCAGAGGGTTCGGGTTCGGGTTCGGCCCAGAGGGTTCGGGTTCGGGTTCGGCCCAGAGGGTTCGGGTTCGGGTTCGGCCCAGAGGGTTCGGGTTCGCTCTGGGGGTTTGCCCTTGTTTCCGCAGGTCAAGCGCGCGAACTCAACGGCGCAACCGCACCCTAGGCGGTGCTGGGACTGAAGAGACGTACGGCCCCGTGCGGGGTGTTCCCATTGGGAACACCCCGTTCCTGGATCCTTGGCTGGTTACGCGAACCCACTTCGGCACACGTCGTTCGGGCCCGAACCCGAACCCGGGGGGCGAACCCGAACCCGAACCCGGGAGGCGAACTTTGATCTGGGTCGCGGGCTGCGTGACGTGACGTGACGACTGCCGAGCAGACGGCAGACGGCTGAGACCCTGAGTACGGCAGGGCAAGGGGCCCGGCACGTCACGTCACCTCTGTGGGGCGAGCACTCCGCGAATGAATGCGGCGATGTTCCTGGCCGGAACGCGGTCTCCGAACTTGGCGTACTCCGCCGCCGCGTTCGTCAGCCCGTTCTGGATCATCGCTGCGAGCACCTCCGGCCGGTGCCCCTTGATGTGGTCCTGCATCGCTCGAACCTTCTGGATCTGCTCCAGGCTCGTGGCGCCTGGCGGCAGCAGATCGGCGGCGAACTCCAGGGATCCCAAGCCGAGCATCTGGGCCTGGAACTCCAGCTCGGCGACCATGTCCTCCTGCGCCCGGTCCTTGGCGGTCATCTTGCTCCGGGCCCGCGGGTTATCCGCCGCCGGCGCGGCCGTGGGGGTGCTCGGGGCGGCAGGTGCCTCATCGGGCGCGGGGGTGCTCGGGCGGCTCAGCAACGCCATGGTGATCGCGCTGTTGGCGTCGACCGTCCCCCACTCCGTTCGCACGATGGTCTGTGCGAGGGCGGCGGCTCCGTACTGCGCGCGAAGGTCGTTCAGCCGCTGCTCCCAGTTCGCGGGATCCGCTGCGGCCTGAACCAGCTGTGCTTCGACTGCGGCCGGATCCGGCACGGGCGGGGCGGGCGTGGGCTGGTGCTCACGCGTGCCGGCAGGAGCCTCGCGGCGGGTCGGGGCGGGACCCGGGCTCATGTGCCGCTCTTCGCGCGGCGGGGCCGGCTGGATCCACGGGTCGTCGTTCAGTTCTTCCGGCGTCGGGTACTCGGCGCTCATCTGCGCGGCAACGGCCTCGCGCTCTTCGGCCTTCCGCTGGTCTCGCTCCTGCTGCTCACGGATCAGCTTCGCTCCCTGCCCCTCGATCAGTCGGCGGAAGGTCTGTCCGGGAGCGTCCGGCATCTCCAGGTCAGCGACCTTCTCGGCTACGGCCCGGTCCCGGAGCTTCCGCAGCGCTTCGGCGTTCTGCCAGATATTGGGCTGGCGGATCTGGTCGATGTACCAGTCCAGGGGCCCCCGAACGGCTGCCGGGTGGTCGTTGTCGCCGTCGTCCGCTCCGTCGGCGATCTCGAACGCCTGGATGAAGGCGTACTTCTTCGCGGCGGTCATGGCCTTGTTGCTGGCCTTGTCGGACACGTCGGCGCCCTCACCGATCACCAGGATGGGCGGCATGGTGTCGCCGGTGGGGCCACGGAAGGTGAACTCCACCTCGATGATGGCGACGTTGACCTTACCGCGGGTGAAGTGCTCGTGACTGATGACCCGGGGAAGCATGCGCAGGCCGTGGTTCGCCATCGGCTTCCGAGCGGCAGTGACGATGTCTTCCTGGGCGCGGAAGTGGTAGCCCTGGTCCTTGTTCCGGCCTTTCTTGCCGACCGGGCCGATCTCCCGCATGACCGCGATGAATGCCTCATCAACGGTCAGAGGCGTCTCTGGGGTGGTCGTCTCGGTCATGGGTGACCGTTCCTCCTGGCTGGTGGTGTGGAGCGTTGCCCGCCCCGCGGCTTGCTCGTACCGGGGGCATGTTGCGCCGTCGGATGGTCTTGCGACCCCCTTCGGGCGTGGTTCACACTTTATCAGCTTGGCTACTCTTGCGGAGGAGCGAAAAGCCTCGAAACCGGCGCATCTTCGGCGGGATCCAGAAAGTCCACGGCGTGCGCCCTGTACCAGGTGTCCAGGGCCTCGGCCTCTGCGACGCAGCGTTCCGCCCGCTCTGGTTCGCGCGACGCGAGATCCGCCCACTGCGAGGTGCCCGGCTCGAACTCGGCACGGACCGCCTCTGCATCCCGGCCCAGCGCCGTCGCGATCTCAGCCCACGGCGTACCGTCGAGCACTTCCGCGCGCACGCTCCAGTTGAGCACCTGAAGCGCGAGCAGCCGCAGCCTCCGAGCCTCACGGATGCGTTCCTCTGCGGTGGCTGCGCTGGACGTCGCGCCCACGATGCCGCGGGCGAAGTCGGAGACCTCTCGCGCGTGGCTGGCTGCGATGAGTCGGGCCTCGGCAGCCTGCTGTGAGCGGTCCATGGGCGTACGGTCCATTCGAATCGGGCCGGGAAAGACGGCGGCGGGCGCCCCGAGAATACGAGGCGCCCGCCGAGCAGGAGTGAAAGGAGGTCAGCCCACGCCGACCAGCTCACGCGACTCCTCGTGCTTCTTCGCCAGGTACTCGTCGTACCACTCCTCGAACTTCGGCATGACGTTGGTACGGCCCGCAGCGTCCGAGCGGCCAAGCCGGCGCCCCAGGTTGCTTCCGCAGAACGGCCCCCGGGGCTGGAACAGAGGGTTGTCCCGCTTCCAGTCTTCGTAGGTGTTCGCGTCACGGGCCTCCCTGTACAGCTCGAACAGGGCCTCCTCGGCGTCCGACTGGGTCATCCCGGCGAATTCGTTCTTCATCACCACCTCCACCGACCTGGCCGCCACCGGCTTCGCCAGCGTGGCCGTCACGCCAAGCTTGCCCACGGCCCGCGCAGGGGATACGCCAGCGAACTGCGGCTCCCGGTCCTTGCGCACCTGTTCGGCCCTCTCCAGCGCTTCGCGTGCCGCCTTCTCTTCCCGGGCGACCTTCTCCCGGCGCTCACGCTCTTCGCGGTCTTCGCGCCGCCGGCGCTCGGCGTCTTCCCGCGCGGCGCGGTCACGCTCGACAACAAGCTCGTGGTCGCGGGCTGCCCGCTCCTGCTCCAGGCGCAACCGCTCCTTTTGCTCCTCGCGCTTCGTCCGCTCATGCTCCAGGGCAAGCTCGTGTTCGCGCTCGGCGAGGAGCCGCGCTTCCTCTCGGTCCGCCTGCTCCTGCTCCAGGCGGAGAGCGTGCTCCCGGGCGTCCTGCGCGGCCTTCTCGCGGGCGGCCTGTTCCTTCTGCCGTTCCTCGCGCTGCCGTTCGGCCTCGGCCTGCCGCTCAAGGCGGACCCGCTCTTCAACCTCAGCCTGCTCCCGCGCGATCCGGGCCAAAGCGGTGTTGATGGCCCGGCGGTAGGCGAGGCCGGCCTCGGCGGTCACAATGAGGAGGAGGGGTGCCACAGAGTGGACCGCCATGCCCACCCAGTCTCGGTGCAGGGCGGAGTTGCCCACGTTGAGAGCGAGCGTCATGATGCCGGTCATCCAGCGCAGGATCGCCGGCCAAGCGCCACCCGACGCACCGAGTCGCGAGATGACGGAGTCCAGGCGGACGACGATGACTACCGCGGCGTCCACGACGACGGGGAGGATGGGGGCCGTCCACTCCCAGCCGGTCGGGCTGACCGATCGGACCAGGGGGGTGACCGTGAGGACGCTGAACAGCAGGGCGCCTGCGGTGATCGCCCAGGTGCCCGTCATGAGGATGAACTCGGCCGCGCGAATCTCGGCTTCGGTCATGGCGGCAGCGCGCGACGAGATGGATGGGGCCACGGTGATGTCCTCCAGGAGCGTTGACCTGGTGCGCCCTTGCTCGTGGACGCCCGGTTGCCGGACAGCCTAGATCACGCGTGGCCCCTCAACGATGTCCGTTCTCCGCTAGGCCGGCCAGGTTTGAGGATTTACCACCTTTGCGGCTTTCTGCGGTCGTCGCCGACCATGCGCAGGACGGTCGCGCGGTTGCCGACCCGCGAGGCGAGCCGTTCACCCAAGACAGCCTCGATCTGATCGAAGGTCAGGTTTGTCGTGAACAGCGTGGCGCGTCCCGAGTTGATGCGAGCCGTGATCAGGTTGGACGTGTGCGTGCGCACGTGGTTGGTCGCGTACTCGTCCATCTCATTGCACAGGTCGTCCAGGACGAGCAGGTCGCACCGTTCGTACCGTTCCCGCACCTGTGTGGGGGTGAGACCAGCGGGCGCCCCCTCCGGCCGGAGCCAGGCGAGGTACATCGAGTGCGAGACGAACCGGGCCATCAGGCCGCATTCGACGGCGAAGGAGCCCGCGGCGGCAGCCGCCACGGTCTTCCCCGCACCGACACCACCGGCCGCGACGAGGTGGAGGATCTTCGGCCGGAGTTCGCGCCGGTCTTCCACGGGCAGCTTGAGCTGCTCGCGGTTGTGGCGGCGGGCGGCGGCAAGCTGCTCAACGTACTTCTTCATGTGCTCGGGGCGCTGGCTGGGGTCGTCCAGGGAGCCGAGGGTGTACCGGGCGTAGTCCGCGTGGCCGGACAAGCGCAGCGAGTTCACCCACGCGTCTCGGTAGACCTGCTGCTGGTAGGCCTCGGTGTCATCCGGTCGGTCCTGCGTCATGGACGCCTTGGCGGGGTCCATCCCGCGCTGCCGAAGGATGGCCGCGACCTTGCCGACCGCGCCGGCCGCAAGCATGGGTTCGCGGCTCTGGCTCGGCAGGGCAGGTGCTGCGGGTAGGGCAAGAGGCATCTCGTCGGACCTCCTTTCGGACGGCTGATCAGTCGTCATCGGTCTGGACGCCGAACACATCGAGGTCGGGCGCGGCGGGGACAGCGCCCTTCTCCGGCTCGTCCGGCTTCCACTGATCGTTCTTGAAGATCGGCTGCACTCCGCGACGTCCGCCCGCCTTGCCCTGGACGCCGTCCTGGCGGCCGAGCGCGGCATCGAACTGCTGCGCCGACGGCAGCCAGAGCTTCAGCTCCTTGAGGGCGGCGAGAATCTGGCGCGGGTCGTACTCAGCCGCCAGCGCTCCCCGGATCATGCCGCGCAGGGCGAGGAACTTGCTGCTTCGCTGGCGGGGCGTCCCGGTGAGCCTGGTCATCTGCTTGGCTTCAACCAAGGCGGGGGCATGCTCATCCCACCAGAGCTGCGCGCCCTTGTGCGCCCGCTGATCCAGCTCCAGCTCCGCCGGCGACTTCTCCTTCGCCGCCTTCGCGGCGGTCGTCTTCTTCGCGGCCGCCGCCTTCTTCGCTGCGGGCTTCTCGGGCGCTGGCGCCGGAGCAACCGGCTTCCGCGGCCGGCCGGGGCGGGGGGCAGGGCCGGCCTTGGCCAGTTCCTCGCGCTTGCGGTCGTACCAGTCCGCGACGGTCACCACTCCTGTGAAGCCGGGCGGCGGCGTCTGGTGCACGATGTACAGCTTGCCCTTGGCGCCGTTGGGCCGCGTCATGGGCTCGGTGTCGATGGCACCGACGGATTCGAGTTGCTGGATGTACTTGTCTGGCGACTGCTCGCGATTCCAGTTCAGCATCTGAGCGATGGTCAGGCGGGTGGGCCAACTGATGTTGTCTCGCCTGGAGACGTTGACGTGCATCGCGAGCACCCCGTAGACCGCCTTGGCCTGCGGGTCTAGGTCTTCGTGAAGCGTGATCCAGTCCGGGATCGTCGTGTAGGGGGCCTTGCGGCCAGCGGCGAGCCGGAACTGCTCATCAAGGTCGGCGGGGTCGTGCTTGGTCACTGGACGACCCCTTCGGTGGGCAGGTGCAGCCGGTACTCGACGTACTGCTTGTCGCCGCGTCGCCGGCGGTAGTGCACTCGGCGTTCAAGCAGCCCGGCCGCGACGAGCTGGCCAGCCGCCTTCCGGGCCTGGTGGTGCGTGAGCAGCCCGGTCGCAGCGAGGTCGGCGCAGCGGTGCCATTCACGTACGTCTATGTCCCGACGACGCAGGTGCCTGACACACAGGAGATACGTCGTCGGGCTGATCGCGTCGCCGACGAGGTCGGTGGCCTGGTCGATCAGCGCCAGACGGGTGTCGCTGGGGATCACGAGGGGTCCTTGCATGAGGTGCGCCCTGGGCCCCGCCGCAGGGGCGGGGTGGGGCGTGGCGTGCGGAAGATCAGACGGAGGCGGGTATGCGCCGGTTGGCGGCCGGGCGGGGGCCGTAGTTCGGGCGCTGGGGCCTTCCGAGCTTCCGCTTCTTGACCAGTGCCTTGCGCTGGTCCTCGGTCTTGCCGCCGAAGACGCCGAAGACGCAACGGCTGGCCGGGTCGAGTGCCCACTCCAGGCACTCGATCTGGAAGGGGCACGGGGCGCAGGTGGTCTTGGCCTCTTCGATCTTGGCGAGGTCCGACGGAGCCGGGAACATGAGCTCCGGGTCGATCTGCGAGCAGGGGGCGTCGCGCATGAAGACGGGGATGCTCACTGTCCCGCCTCCAGGCTGCGGTGGAAGTCGCTGGCCGTCAGTTCGGGCAGGTTCGAGAGCATCTCCTCGATGAAGCCCAGGTAGGCGTCCAGGGCCTCCACGCCCGCCGGGTCCCAGGAGGGGCTGACCTTGAGGGTCACACCACCCGGGTCGTACCCGATCCCTGGGACCACCTCGCCGGTGGTGCGGTCAACGACCGTGTTGGTCGCGCAGTCGTACTGAACTCGCCCCAGCAGGGCGGTGACGAAGCTGGGCCTGACGACGAAGTCCATCTCCCCGCGCTCTTCGGCGTAGTCGGAGACGGCCTGGTCGTCCGCGACGAAGAAGCTCGGCTTCGACACGCTGCGCGTGAACGTGCCGATCGGGACGGACCTGTCCTCGGCGCCGCTGGCGGGCATCTCCGCCGTGGTGCTGCGCAGCCCCTTGGTGCCCTTGATGTAGTCGGCGTTTGCCTTGATCAGCGGGTCGCAGATGGCGGCAACCCGCGACTTCACGCGGTAGGCCACAGCAGCCCTCAGCGCCTGGTCGCTGTAGTCGACGGCAGGGGTGCCGTTCTGGTCGGACATCGCGTTCGTGCCTCTCTGGTTTGCCGGGTGCTCGAACCGGCTTCGGAGCGTTGGGCGGTCTGCTGCCGGTGGACCTTCGCCCCTATGGACGGAGTGAGGTCCAAATTCGTTACACCAGACCGGGTGTGACTGATTGCTCGTACAGCCACAGTCCCAAACTGTACACCACGTCCATGCCGTGGGGGAGAGCCACGCCGAGGACGTAACCCGTACGCCGAGGGCTTCCTGGACGCGGCCCGGACGGGTAGGCGACGGAACGCGCACCCGACGAACTCACCTGCCGGGCCCCGGCATCGCCCCGTCCGGACACGTGGGGCGGCGTCGGCCGAGGAGCGGCCGGAAGGTCCGGCCATGACGGCATGTCCCGGTAGCGAGCCGGGACGCCGCGGTTAGAGTCCGCGGGCTCGCTGACCCGCCGGCCGCTCCCTACCTCCGCCCGGTTGCGCACCAGGAGCCTCGTGACCGGCCTTCAAGCCCCCCGGTTCATCAGCTACATACCGCTCACCGACCTGCCGCCCGACCCCGTGAACCCCAAGAAGCACGAGGTCGAGCGCATCATCGCCTCGATCCAGGACCACGGCTTCATCGAGACGCCGGTGGTGGACGAGCGGACCGGCCTCCCGATCGCCGGCCACGGCCGTCGGAAGGCCCTGATCGAGATGCAGACCCGCGGCGAACCCGTGCCTCGCGGTCTGCTCGTGGACGACGACGGCGGGTGGCTCGTACCCGTTACCCGTGGATGGTCCTCGACCAGCGACCGCCAGGCCCGCGCCGTCCTCATCCTCCTGAACCGCCTCTCATCGGCTGGCGGGTGGGAGGCCGGTCCGCTCGCCGAGATCCTCGAAGACCTCGTCACCTCCGACACCGCGCTGTTCGACTCGCTCGGTATCGCCGACGACGAGATGGAGGAACTCCTGCGCCAGGTGGACCCCGAGGGTCTCCCGCAGGGCCCCGATGGCACCGAGTCGCCGACGAAGGACGATCTCCCTGGAAACGGCTTTGAGGAGGGATACAGCGACAGCGGCGACAACGAGCGGGCCAGCTCCCTGTCCTGCCCGGCCTGCGGACACCTCTTCAGCCCGGGACGTTAGCCCCCCAGACGATCTACGGTCCCCGCCATGCCCCGCCGCAAAGTCCGCCGCACAGACGCCCCGCCGCGCGCCCGGCTGCTTACGCCGGACGTCGAGGCGCGCCTGATCGACGCCAGCCGCGCCGGGCTGGCCGTGGACCTGGCGGCGGTCAACGCGGGCGTCAGCCGAGCCACGTTCCTCCGGTGGATGGCGTATGGCCGCACCGAGGCAGTGGACCGGTCGGCAGGCAAGGACCCCGACCCCGAGCTTGACGTCTTCGTGGAGTTCTTCGAGAAGGTCGAACGCGCCCGCGCGGCCGCCGCGCTCTCTGCCGCCCTCGACATTCGCAGGGCCAGCCGCGGAGGCATCGTCACCACGCACCGCACGTTCGACCCGCACTCCGGCAAGGTGCTGGAGGAGACCATCACTACGCCGCCGGACTGGCGCGCGGCGGCCTGGTACCTGGAGCGGCAACACCGCAAGCAGTACGGCAAGGAAGACCACCTGGAGGTCGAGCTGACCGGCGCGGCAGGCGGTCCCGTGGCCGTCGAGCACACCGGGCCGGCCACTGACCTGGCCACGCGTCTTGCCGAGACGCTGCACGCCCTTCAGTACCCCGACGAAGACGACCAGGTGCCCGACCCCGCATGAGGCCGAGACGCTAGGCCTTTCGAAGCCTCACCGTGCTCCCTCCTGAACACCAGAACCGGAGGGCACACCACCCATGCAGATCATCCCGCGCAGCCAGTGGGGCGCTTCACCCTGGAACGGCACCCCGAACACCATCCCCCTCAGCCGACGCACCGAGTTCTTCGTCCACTACGACGGGGGTGACCCCGTCACCCGCACCGGCTACGCGATCATGCGCGCGATCGAAGCCGGACACCTGGCCCAGGGATGGGCCGGGATCGGCTACAACTTCGTCGTTGACCAGGCTGGGACCGCGTACGAGGGCCGGGGGTGGAACCTCCAAGGCGCTCACTGCCCGGACCACAACGCCACGGGCATCGGCGTGCAGATCGCCATCGGCGGCGACCAAGAGCCCAGCGCCGCCGCGCTGGCCACGTGCCGCGCCCTGTACGAGGAAGCATGCAGCCGGACCGGCCGCACCCTCGCCAAGCGCGGCCACAAGGACGGATTCGCCACCCTCTGCCCCGGCCCGAAGCTCTACGCATGGGTGCAGGCCGGGATGCCGGCGGGGGACTACGAGCCCGCCCCGGACCCGGGTGGCTGGAACGGTGATGGCACGGACGCGAACTACGAGCGCTACCAGGTCGTCATCAACGGGCTGAGCTACGGCTACGGCGCCCAGGGCGAGCACGTCACGCAGGTGGGCCAGGCCCTCGTGAACAAGGGCTTCGGCAAGCACTACACCTCGGGTCCGGGCCCGGTGTGGACGGACGCCGACACCGCGAATTACGCCGACTACCAGGAGTCCCTGGGCTTCACCGGCAAGGCGGCGGACGGCGTCCCGGGCGAGAGTTCCCTCAGGGAGCTGCTCGGCACCCTCCCGGGCAGGGTCATTCCGAAGCCGACGCCTCCGTTCCCGGGCCGCGACAAGTTCGGCCCCGGCAAGAACAACGGGAGTATCACCCTCCTGGGCCAGCAGCTCGTACGGAAGGGGTACGGCGGCTTCTACACCAGTGGTCCGGGCCCGAAGTGGTCCGAAGCAGACCGCAAGAACGTCGCTGCCTTCCAGCGCGCGCAGGGCTGGACCGGCTCCGGTGCGGACGGGCTGCCGGGCCCGGAGACCTGGACCCGCCTGTTCTCCTGACCTCCCGCTCGGCCCGCATCCGCGGGCCGGCCCCAACTCTGAAAGGCCCTGTCCATGGCAGGCGAGACCGTCATCACCGTCGTCGGCAACCTGGTCGATGACCCTGAACTGCGCTTCACCCCCGGTGGTGCGGCCGTCGCGAAGTTCCGCATCGCGTCCACCCCGCGCACCTTCGACCGGCAGACCAACGAGTGGAAGGACGGCGACGCCCTTTTCCTGTCCTGTTCGGCGTGGCGGCAGGCCGCGGAGAACGTCGCCGAATCCCTCCAACGTGGCATGCGCGTGATCGCACAGGGCCGTCTCAAGCAGCGCATGTACGAGGACCGCGAGGGGGTGAAGCGCACGGTCTTTGAGCTCGACGTGGACGAGGTGGGTCCTGCCCTCTCGCGCGCTACGGCAAAGGTGAACAAGCTCTCCGCTGCGTCAGCGGGTTCGCCGCCGGCGGCCGCGGCCGCCGGCCCCTGGGCCACCGGGGGGCAGCCTCCGCCACCGTTCTAAGAGGCCCAAGCAGCGGGCAGCACGTCCAAGGACAGACCTTCGACCTCCGGCTCCTCCCTCTCGGAAGGAGCCGGAGCTGCTTCGCGCTCCGGCTCGGGAGTCGGCTCGGGGCTCGGCTCGGGAGTCGGCTCAGGAGTCGGCTCGGGGCTCGGCTCGGGGCTCGGCTCGGGAGTCGGCTCAGGAGTCGGCTCGGGGCTCGGCTCGGGAGTCGGCTCGGGAGTCGGCTCGGGAGTCGGCTCGGGAGTCGGAACCTGCTTCGGCTCGGGGAGCGGCTCCGGCTCCGGCCTCGGAGGGCTCGGGACGGGCTCGGGTGTCTTCACCACTGGGGCAGGGGGCGGTTCTGGTGCCGGCGGCAGGGGCACCTCGACCTTGGGCGCGGGCCTCGTTGGCGGCGGAGTTGCGACCTTCGCCTCTTCGACGGGGGCGACCACCGTTCCGTGAGTCGTAGCGTCCACGACTGCGGCAACCGCATCATCCGGCCCTGCGGGCACCAAGCCGAGCTTGCTGGCGGCCGCATTCCCAAGGACGAGTTCCACAGCACGAAGTAGCTGAACCGACTTCATGTCCTCGGCGACGACCGCCTGCTGAACCGTTTCCTCTGTGGCGTGAAGCGTGCCGAAGGCGAGAAAGGCCAGCCGGTCGGGAAGAGGCGGCGGACTCGGCTTGAAGGCCGCCCTGCCGGTCATCATCGCAGTGTGGCGGGCATCGGTGGCCTCGGATGCAGTGTCAACAAGGGACCGTTCCCAATCCGCCAGGCGCTTCTTGTCGGACCCCCAGAGGACTACGCGGCCATGCCGTGTGACGTTCTGGTACAGATGGCGGTTGCCCTCCTCGGCGGTCCACGCCCTCGCGGCGTCTTCGTCAGGGAAGATCCGGAACCCGACCTTCTCGTAGCCGTAGGAGAAGGTGAAGGCCGTGCTCGTTCCCACGGACGCCTCGCTGGCCATGACCTGGCCGTCCGAGTCCACGCACTTAGCCTCGTACGCCCCCATGGGATCGCAGGTCAGCCGACCGCCTTCGGCGATCTTCTGAAACTCGGGATCCTTGTAGGTGGCCGTAGCGGCCTTGTCCTCGCGGCTCACGGAAGGGGTCGACGCCGCGTTGGTTGGCATCCTCCCTCCAGAAGGCTGGATCATCTGGGCGAGGAATACGCCGCCAGCGAGCGCCGGCGCAGCCACAGCGGCTATGCGAGCCCATCGCGGGGGCCTCGGCCTGCGGTGCCCACCTTCGGCCTTGACCTGGGCAGGTGGAACAACACCCGCTGCGGGTGCGGCCTCGAAGCGGGGGATGTTCTGGTCAGTACCCAGCCGCTCGTTCATCTCAATGATGCTCGGGCAGTGCCTGCGCACGAGGTCCTGGACCTGCGAAAGGGTCAGCTCCGGGCAGACCCGCAGGATGGCGTCGACCGCGTACTCGAAGGACTGCCCCGGTCGAACGAACAGGTACGTGACGCCTTCGTTGTTGTTGGCGAACGTGATGGCGTCCGCGTCCATGTCCTCTTCGAGGACGCGCAGCTCATTGGTACTGGTCACGGGGCGCCTGTGTAGAAGTTGAGGAGAAGACCTTGAGACCCGGGGGCGTGGTGCGCCGCGCCGGGGAGGTCACTGATTGCGGTCCGGCGCATTCTGGCGGAACCTGGCAGCGATCTTCGCGGCGATGTCTTCGAGTCGTGCGTCGCCGACCTCTTCGATGTCGGCGACCCGGATGGTCAGACCCTGGCCAGCCTGCGCGACGCGGACATGAACACCGGGCTCGCTGAGGTCTTCGGCGTGTTCGCCGCCCAGCGGTCGAGCGCGCCGGTCGGCCTCGCGCATCATCGCCTCGAAGGCTCGACGCCGGCCACTCTCGCTGATCGGGCGGCGCGGCCTCAGGGCCGCAGCAGCCATGACCATGCCGGTTATCTCCGGGTTCTCCGGTGCAGCGTCGCCCGACAAGCAGCGATCCAGCTGCTCTGCGACGGCGCTATCCCATCGACCCAGCATCGTGTCTCTCCCTCAGCATGACCGGCGCTGCGCTCATTAGATCCCCGTGCCGCTGCGCATCGGAAGCGGACAGCAACAACGATGCCAGGTGGCTGTCACTCTCCGGCATCAGCTTCCGCAGTTTGGCGAGCGCTCGGCACTGCAATACCCGAATGGTACCCACTGGTTTGCCCATGATCTCCGCGGTCTCGGAAGTTGAGTAGCCGGCGGTAACACGGAGTGCAAGAACCATGTGCTGGTCGTGAGGGAGCTTGTCCAGCTTGCCCTTGATGGCTCGGCTGAGTTCGTTCCATTCGGCGATCTCGGCTGGCCCCATCTCGGCGCTCGGCCCTTCGAGGTGCCAGAAGTCGCCCGTGGGCTGTTCGAATCCGCGGTTCCTCATGGGGCGGAAGAAGTCGTTGTAGACGTTCCGCGAGATGGTCCAGATCCAGGCGTGGATGCCGCCTCCGGTGTATCCGTCAATCTTCTGGACGACCTTGACGAAGACCTCTTGGGCCAAGTCCTCGGCCGTGGCCGGGTCTTGGATGCGAGCTTGCATGTAGCGAACGACCGGCTCGTACATCCCGGCAAACAGGTCTGCCAGAGCCTCTTTGTTCGTCGGATCCTGTGCGGCCAGCGCGGCGGCTTCTTCAAGGGGATGCCCGGACTCGCCGTTGCACGACGTGGTCTCGCTCGCGCTGGGCGTCTGGGGCATTCCGCCTCGCTCCGGTCTTGATCGGGCACTGGAACGCCATCTTCCGACAGTCGCGGACAACTGCGCCACAGCGAATTCGCACGACGGCTCGAAAACTATTCGAGTGCACCAAAAGGGAGGTATCGACCATGCCGAGATGGTTCATCCCGTTTTGGATCGCGATCAAATCGGACGTTCCTCCCCTGGAATCGCTCGCCGAGACCGACAGGCCGAATATGGGCGTTAC
This sequence comes from Streptomyces sp. NPDC037421, assembly GCF_055602105.1. NCBI lineage: Bacteria > Bacillati > Actinomycetota > Actinomycetes > Kitasatosporales > Streptomycetaceae > Streptomyces > Streptomyces sp. NPDC037421. Next base: position 27,775 of record NZ_JBVJWV010000022.1, on the reverse strand, counting down.
CAAACGGTTACATCCGGCACACCGTCACCCGGCCTCTCCTGACCAGGAATCGGCTCGCCATGCCTGCCGCCTCCCTACCAGTGGGCATCTGGACGTGGTGTGCACTATGGTGGCCGGGCCACTAACCGCCGGGACGAGCAACCGGCAAACCAGAGGGAAGAGGGGAGGCGGCCATGCAGGATGTCCGCCTGGCAGAGCGGATCAACCGGCTGCCGTTCGAAACTTGGCTCTGCGCCGAGATGAGTGCCCAGCAGATCGGGCTGACGCCGACCGAGGCCGACACCGTCCTCCGCGCCGGCCGACGGCGCGGCATGCTGACGGTCCGCCGCGAGAATGGCGCCTTGGAGTTCAAGCGCGTCCGCCGGCACCCGCGGGCCATGAAGAGCAGCACCCCGTGACAGCTTCTCCAAGCGCTGAACTCGACGTGGACCTGATTGCTCTCTACCTGTCGGGCTGGCACATCGATCCACTGGACCCCCTGTTCCACGAAGACGTCGAGGATCAAATCTTCCGGGCCCGCGAGACCTTTGCCCGCAGGCATATGACTGCGGATGACAGCCTGCGCAGCACCTTCGACTGGGTCGCGGCCGAGCAGGGAGTCGACCAGGAGCGAATGGAGAGGGCCCGCGGCGCGCTGTCGCGCTACCGCTTCGATCTCCTACCGAGCGACCCGGAGCACGCCGACGCCCTGGCCGGCTTCGACCGGCTCACCGGCCTGCCCATGACCAACGGCGACCTGAACGACATCTACTACGGCGAGTTGCCCGATGGCTCCTGATGCGGCGCACTCATCCTGAAGGCCTACGAGTTAGTACCTTCGGTACATTGCGGGCAGACAAGCAATAGCTTGTCGAGACGATCCAGGGGGTGCAGATGATGGAGCCGAAGTCCATCACACCATGGCGCTCCAGCACGCTGGAGCGCTTGAAGGCAGCACGCGCCAACGGACACACGGACATCGTGATCCAGCTCACGGAAGAGTTGATTTCGGTCCACGCGGCGCTGGGCGAGCGCCGGCTCGGAACCCGCGAGGAACAGAACTCCTACCTGCTGGCCCGCAGCACCATGACGCCCATCCCCGAGCTACTGAACATCGGCATCAACACGAACACTTGGCCGCCACCGCCGAAGCGTCCCACGGTGGCAGAGCCTCGCCCCGCTTCGGCGGATACGGAACGGCGCATCACCGACCTCTTTCACGCGGCCGGCCCGCTCGCAGACCGACCGTTGGCGGGCCCCCGATACGAAGCGCGGTATCGGCCTCACGACGGGCATCTCTTCCACGGTGAGCCCCTGCCCTGGGCCATATGGGACACCCAGGAGGACATGCCCATCGCCTACCACGGCGACCAGGAGCTGACCGAGTACCAGGCGTCGGTAGCCTCTGAACGCTACGCCCGTCGCAGGCACACGCCATAGTCCTCCGTCACAGGCTCGACGGCGCGCCAGCAGGCGCGTCGCGGAGCACGTGCGGAGGTTACCTAAGGCGTTGTAGATCCAGTGATCGGCGAGGTTCTCGATCCGGCGTGGAACGGCTGGGACGCCTCGGGCCCCTACCGGGTCCCGGTGCCGCGCTGGTCAGCATTGACTGCGTGAGAAAGTCGGCGTTCCTGGTGGGGACACCGGATCAGATCCGTCGCACCGCTGCCCAGGTGTGGTGTACCGCCGCATCGACGTGGGATCCGTGGTCATCTGCGAGTGAAGGCGCCAGGCTCAGCGCTGGCCGGTCTTCGGCACTCCGGGGCGCCCCCGTGTTCTCGTGCTCGACAGCGACGAATACGTGTTCGCGGTCGGCTCGGACCTCGCACAGCAGGTGCTCGCCATTGGTGCGGACGTAGGCGGCCGCGACCAAGTCCACGAGGCAGGCTTCGACGTAGCGCAGTGTGCGCCCCGCCTGCGCGTCGGCACCCAGGATCAGCGGCAGAACGTTGCGGATGATGGAGCGGGCTCGAAGGGGTGCCTCGCTGGAGGCAGGAACCGAGAAGCGGCTGCTGTGGCTGATCTGGACGCTGGCGGACAGCCCAGAGCTCAGCGGGCGTCTGGCTGGCTGCGACGTCGTGGCCGAGGCGCAGCTGACGTGTGATGGAGCTGCTGGTGTAGGCGGCATCGCCTGGTGGTTGTGCATTACCTCAGTCCCCCGTCATTGGTTCGTACTCGTCGGGCCGGGAAGCCAGCCACACGCCGTGGACGTTGGGGTTCGCGGGGTCTCCGCCATCAGCAACATCGAGCCCGGCGGCATATGCCTGACACACGTGACCCGAAGAGGTCTCCGAGTCGGATCTTGCAACAACGCAGCTCAGACTGTCAACGATCGTTTTTCTGCTTGGCAATGATCGTTGCCACGGTATAGGTTTCGGCCACGCTGAGTGCAACCCGCCACCGGCACACGACAAGCCGAATGGGAGACAGGACGTTGGGTGAACCAAACACCCCCCTCCCGGAGACTGTGGCTCGGATTCAACAGCTGCTTGCCCAGCGGAACCTGAGCGCCGACCAGTACCTGGACCACAAGCAGCTGTCTTTCGACACAGGCGTGTCGACCGAGACAGTCGCCGCCCTCTTGGCCGGCAGGACAACGCCGGAGTCGCGCGAGACCGACACCAAGGAGATTGCCCGACACCGGTTCCGGTTCCTTCACAAGACCCGACCTGCGCCGCATGGCGAGCCCTACACGCCCCGCGAGCTCGGGAGGGCCATCGGGGTGTCCGGCGAGTGGGTCCGTCAGCTTCTCGGCGATCAGAAGAAGGTCCCCAGCCTCGAAGTGGCCAAGCCCCTCGCGGATCTCTTCGGCCAGGAAATCACCTTCCTTACCGACACAGCACCCCAGGCACTGAACCGGCGACTTCTCCAGATCCAGCAATCGCTGGAGGCCTCAACCGAAGGTCCGGATCCGATGAAGCAACTGTTTCAGGAGTACGGCCTGCAAGGAATCTCCGCTCGCAGCACGCACTTGAGGGATCATCAAAAGCAGATCATCGCCGGAATGATCATCGGCATGATTACCAGTAACGACGCAGAGGGGAGGTAGCGCAGCGAGATGGGCGTGAACCGCGAAATGCGCAAACTCCTCAAGTCCCTAAGGGACAGCATTGACCTCCAGGTACCCGCCCCTCCGCGCGACCTCTTCCAGGCTCTGGTCGACGCCATGGCAAGGATGCGCGGCGAAACCATCGAACTCAAGATAGTTGAGTTTCCCGAAGGCGCAGGGGCCACCGGGCTTGTCCTCGACTTCGGGAAGAAGCACGTGGTCATCGTTGAGGAGGGCACCGACCCCCTACACCAGCTCGTGATCCTCGGACACGAACTCTGGCACCTTCACGCCGGCCACTGTTCAAACGGCCTGGCGGGCGGCGCTGCCGCCCGCGCCCTCGGCGACGACATCGACCCGCAGGAACTTGCTCGCGTCGTCGCCGCTCGGACCCAGTTCGACCAGCACAACGAGAGCGAAGCCGAAGCCTTCGGGTACCGACTGGGCGCAGCTTGCGGAGGCTGGCTTGCAGGAACGCCCGAAGCTCGCCCCCCCATTCACCTGAACGAAGTCGGTGGGCGAATCAACGCATCCCTCGGCTACCACGGGCCGCAGGGTTGACATGACGATACAAGACTTCTACATACCCTATGTGATTCCGGCCGCGGTTCTTATCGTCGCCTTTTCCATCAAAGCCCCCGCGATGATGCGCTACTGGCGGAATCCACTGCTTCGGGCCGTGGGCGGGCTCCTTCTCGTAGCCGCCGCTGTATTCGTCTTCGCCTACCCGCCGATGATCGCCTGGGTGAATGACCTGGTGGGTATAACCAATATTGCCGCGCCATGGGTCTACACCATCCTCACCGTGTATTGCGGCTCGTGCCTCGTTCTGGTGCTCTACTGGCGCGGCGGTGACCCCACCGCCATGAAGCGCTTCATCTGGACCGTGGTCTCTGTATACGCGGCCGTGATCGTCGCCTTCTGGGTCCTCTTCGCCTTCGCGGAAGTCCCCGTCGAGCGTCTGCGCGATCTCGACACGTACTACGCAAACACGCCCTACATGCGCGAAATCATCGTGCTGTACCTGGTCGCCCACAGCATCGCCTGCCTGACCAGCGGCATCCTTACCTGGAACTGGCTTCGCAGGGTGGACGGCCTGCTCCGCGCAGGACTAGTCCTCATGGTCATCGGCTACGCGCTGAACCTCGTCTACGACGCGGCCAAGTACACGGCGATCATCGCCCGCTGGCTGGGGCACAACCTCGACACGTTCAGCACCGACGTGGCGCCCCCGGTGGCATGCCTGTGCGCCATCTTCATTGCGGTCGGGTTCATACTCCCGCATGCCGGCCAAGGCATCCAGCAGTCCTGGGAGGAACGCCGCCAGTACTGCCGACTCCGGCCCCTCTGGCTGGAACTGCACTCGGTGCAGCCGAACGCCGCGACGGTCCGGCTTCCTCTCCTGCGCGCATCCATCTCGCTCAAGCTGATCCAGCGCCGTTCCGACATCGGTGACGCCCTGCTGCAACTGGACGCGCACTTCAGCAACGCGTACCGCGATCAGGTCTACGCGCAACTCGTCCGTCCCGGCGACACCGAAGCCGACCAACGCGCAGCCGCAGCGGTCGCAGACGCCGCCGCCATCGTCGCGGCAGCCTCTGCTGCCCGCGCGGGTGAGTCCGCCCGCGGTGACGGCATGTCCAACGAGCGCCGCTTGAACCTGGACCTCGGCGCCATCTCCAAGGCCATCCAACGGTCCCCAGTCGTCCAGCACGCCCGCACCCAGGCCATGCACAGAGGCATCCACCAGGAAGCAGCCACATGATGACCAGCACAGCACCCTCCTCGCGTAGAACCGCCGTTGTCATCGGCGGCAGCATGGCCGGCATGCTCGCCGCTGCGGCCCTCTCGAAGTGGGCGCACGTCACGGTCATCGACCGCGACGCCCTGCCTGCCGAGCCGAGGCCGCGCAAGAACCTGCCGCAGGGGCGCCACGTCCATCTCCTGTGGTCGGGAGGCGCCGCCGCGATCGAGAAGCTGCTGCCCGGCGTCATGCAGAGCATCCACGCTGACGGTGTGCACCGGGTGGCCCTCCCGACCAATATGGTCGGCCTCTCCCCTGAGGGCTGGTTCCGGCGCTGGCGCGAGTCGCACTACATGATCGTCGGTAGCCGCGACCGGCTCGACTGGAACGTGCGCAAGCATGTCCTGGCCCTGCCGGGCGTTTCCCTCCTCGACCGGACGGATGTTCTTGCCTTGGAGGGCGACGCCAGCCGCGTAACCGGCGTCCGCGTCCGCACGGAAGGCGACAGCGAAGACCGCGTCCTCACTGCCGATCTCGTCGTAGACGCCGCCGGCCGTTGCTCCCGCGTTCCGCAGTGGCTGACCGAGCTGGGCCTGGCTGCGCCGACCGAGCGAACGGTTGACGCCGGACTCGTCTACGCCAGTCGCGTCTTCCGCGCACCCACGGACCTCAAGCAGCTCCCGATCGTCGTCAACGTTCAGGCGAACCCGAACGAGCCAGGCCCCGGCCAGTCCGCGGTACTCGTTCCGATCGAAGACAACCGGTGGCTGGTGACCGTCTCGGGAACCCGTGGTGGCGAGCCGACCAGCGACAACGCAGACTTCCAGCCGTTCGCCAGCAGCGTCAGGCACCCGGTGGTCGGCCAGATCATCGAGAACGCGGAGCCGCTGACTGACGTCGCCCTTACCCGGACAACGGGCAACCACCGTCGCTTCTACGAGAAGGCCAACATGCCCGAGGGCCTGGTGGTCACCGGCGACGCCGTGGCCGCCTTCAATCCCGTTTACGGGCATGGCATGTCCGTCGCGGCGCAGAGCGCGGTGGCCATCCGTACGGCCATCACCAAGCACGGTTGGGGCGACCAAGGCCTGTCCCGCAGCATCCAGAAGGCCATCGCCAAGCCAGTCACAGGCGCGTGGGGCCTGTCGACCGCGCAGGACGTCTTCTACCCGGGCGCCACCCCGAACGGGCCCACTCTGGCCGAGAGGATCGGCGCGGGATACGTACGCCGACTCCTCCGGGCCTCCACCGGATCCGGCCGGGTGGCGCGCGCCGTCACCGACGTCATGACTCTGGAGCGGCCGGCGTTCCCGACGCTCTTCACCCCCTACGTCCTGCTGTCGGCGATCCGTGGACCGCAGATGCCGCAGCTCACCGGCCCGCCACTCACCGCCGAGGAGACCGAAGCGCTCTTCGCCCCGGCGCCTGCCACGGATGTCGACGTTACGGACTTGCGGAAGGCCGAAGCTCTGCCGGTGTAGTCCGCGCCCCCTGCCCCCGCACAAGGTGGGAAGGCTGCGAGAACCAGAGGGCCCCCAGGCGCAGAATGCGCCTGGGGGCCCTCATCGTTCAGCTCGTCAGCGTGTGCCGTCCCGCATGACCTCGAACCGGGCATCGGCCGCCAGCAGCAAATCCTTCGTTGTCGCGTACTGGGCGTACACCTGCTGGATCTCATGGCTGGCGAGGGCATCGTTCTGAGGCACGCTGGCCTGAGCGGCCACGGCATCCCGCAGGGCATCCGCAAAGTCAACCGGCACCCCGATCACGCGAATGCCCTTGATCACGCCGGTGTTCGAGTCAACTAGCACCAGATGCAGTGCGAAGGTCGTACCGCGGTCGCCTGGCACCGAGACCGGTCCCGCCTGGGCCTGGCGGTGGTACTCCCACGGGGCGTCGGACCAGGAGATGCCGTGCTTCGGATTGCTGTCCTGCGGGTTGTGAAACCGGTACGCCCACATCAGGTGATGGCGGCCCGGGATGATCGCGAACTCAGCGTTGCCCGAGAATGCCTTCACCTCATGCGGCTTCGGATCGCCCACCGCGAGCAGGAACTCGACACCCTGGGGCAGGACACGCAGCTCCGCCGCGCCGTCGACCCACGCCACCCTCCGCGGGTACGGCTCACCGACGGCGAGCCGCGTCAGCTCGGTCGGCGCCGCAGCCGCACTCTCCGTGGCTTCGTCGCCGTACTCGTCGTCCGCCTCATCGGTGATGAGCCCCAGATCCGGGTCGTACGGGAGCTTGGTCACGACGTAGCCGTCCACCAGCCGCCAGCCGGCCCGCTCCACCGATTTCACCGGCGCAGGCACAAGATTGTCCTCCAGCTGCTTCGGGGTCGGCTGCTCTCCGAGGTCGCCCAGGTCGAGAGCTACCAGGATGCTGTGTCCTCCGTCCAGGGTGTAGCAGTGCCACGGGGCGATGTCGGCATGCAGCTCGCGCCCGTACGTGCGCCCGGCGACCACCATGTGCCTGAGGGACCGTGCGATGACCTCGCGCGGGTCAAGGCCGTTGTTCACGTTGTCCTCCGTCGATACTGAATTGCGGGTTGGAGCCGACTCCAACGGCTCCAACCCGTCCACCTTGCCCTACCCCACCGACAGGGGAAGCCCGATCTCACCCGTTCGCGCTGCGCTGCCCCGCTGCGACGGGCTGGCTGCCCGCCTCCTTCGGGGAGGCAAGCGCGTACACGCCCTTCCTCACCTCGGTGAGGTATCCGCCCTCCGCAAGCAGCTCCAGGTTCGCCTTGCCCCGGCTGACGGTGCAGTCCCACCCGAGGTAGCTGTAGCGGTCGCGGGCTCGCTTCCCGTCCCACTCGCCCCCCAGCTCCCTAACGGAGTCCAAGAGCTGCGCCAAGCGGTCGCCGTGCGGCCCCGGGGGCGATACGGGCAGGGGAGCGGAGAGCGCGAGGACAGCGTGGGTGAGGGCGGTGAGCAAGTAGTCGGTACGTGCCTGCCCCTCGACCTGCCATCCCGCGGTGAGGGCCTCCTTCGCGGCTTCGTGCTGCTGGTCTCGGTTCATGTGGGTTCCCTCTCGGAGTTGTAGATGAACCATGGGCTGGCTCGGGCAGGTCAGGGGGCCGGGTGGAAGCGGGTGTAGGTCTCGGCGGCCCGCGTCCACCAAGTCTCCCGGAGGTCGGCGTCCTCCCGGGCCGTCTTGCACAGGCTGCGGTGTCCGCCCATCCCGCCCGTCAGCGGAGTCAGCAGGTGCGGCACGGCCGGGGTCAGGGCCTCGGCGTACTCCCTGCCGCCGAGGAAGATCACGTCCGCGTCGTCGGCGCCGAGCTCGGCCGCCTGGCGGGCCAGCCGTTCGGGCGTGATGGCTCCCTCGTCGCCGATCCTCACGTCGTACGGATCCAGGGGGCGGGTGAGCTCCACCAGGCCGTGGCGGGCGGAGAAGATGCGGATGAGGGACTGGTCGGTCAGGGCGTCCGCGGCCAGGCGAAGGGACCGGTGGTACCGGCCGGTGTACAGCTCGCCGGCCGGGTAGCCCGGGAGCCGGTTGCCGTACTCGTTGGCACCCGGGTTCGGCTTCTTCTCGGAGCCGCACGCTATGACGACAATCCGCCGACGGCCCGGGTCGGCGTGGCCGTGCTGGCGGACGTACTCGCGGCCCTGGGGGGTCAGGTAGAGGGATCGCGCCGTCACTTCGTACGTGAGGTGCTCCTCGCCGGGGAGCCGGCGGAAGTCGGCATGGCCGGTGGCGTGGATGGCGCGCAGGGTGGAGGCCCGGTACCAGGTGTCGCCGGAAACGTACACGTCCCGGTCGTCGCGGCCCGGCACACGCTGGTCCGGGCGTCCGGCCGCGGTCAGCAGCGCCTCGTGTCGCTGACCGGGCAACTTGCGCAGCCTGCCGAACTTGGCGAGGCCGGCGCGGTTACGGCGCCACTCCTCCAGCGCCGTGTACCCGGCGGGCAGGATGTAGGAGTTCCCGACGTCGCGGAGTACGAATCCGTCGATGGCCATTCTGGTGATCGCGGTGGCGGGCCCGCGCACGCGCCCGTTCTCGTGGGCGGCGAGGATCGCGGCGCCAGCGTCGCTGAGCGAGGGCATGGGGGTGTCCTTTCCGTGGCCCGGTCGGACGCTCCGACCGGGCCGTGTGGGGATTGGGATTCAGGCTGCGGGGGCGGTGCGGCGGCGATCCCCGGGGCGCCACAGGCGGCGTACAGGGCCACCGCCGGTGGAGTAGCGGGCCGTCATAACGGCGTCGGTCTCGCAGACCGACGGCAGGTGGAACAGCTCGTGAGCCACGTGCTCGACCAGGTCGGTGCGGACGCTCCGGCGGGGATCGAGGCCCCGGACGTCGGCCCACGCCGCGCGGTCGACGTCCAGACGCCAGGCGAGCGCCATGTGAACCCGCCCGTCGACCACCCGCAAGCCAGTGTTGCCGTAGCCGCGCGCCCATCCGTCCGCGTCGACCAAGGCGGCGATGTCGGTGACCGACGCGGTGATGTACCAGCAGAGTTCCCGGGGCACTTCGGCCGGGTCGTACCCGCCGTCCACGGCGAACGAGTCAACGCCGACATGCCACCAGGTTTCAAGGCGCGCGATCACGAGGCCTCGCCATCGTCGCGGTAGCAGTCCTCGCACCCGTCTCCCGGCTGCTCCGGGTGCTCGACGCACAGCGTCTTGACGTGCATCTCCACGTCCGGGTCCTCGGCCAGAATCCCAGCGGCCCAGTTCCCGGCCTCCGTCGCGCAGTCTTCGGCGTGCACGAACCCGGCGTCGTTCTCGTCCCAGACGCCGAACTGCGCGGCTCCGTCGCAGCGCGGGAGGGGCAACGCCGCGGTGTACGCGCCCCGAAGGTCTCGCACGCGGTGCACGGGGCACTGGTGGGTGCTCATGCCCGGCTCCGCGTGATGCTCGGGGCGGTGTACCGGTTGCACTCCCGGTCGTGCCGCCGGTAGTGACCTTCCTGGGCGTAGCAGTCGCAGTGCCGGGAGAACGGGGCCGTCACCCAGTCCGCGACGACGGCGGCCGCGGACTCCGAGTCGGCGGCGCAGTCGACGGACGTGCGGCCGTCTCCGGAGATGTGGACCGGGTCACCGACGGCGTCGCCGCGTTCGTCGTGCAGCAGGATGCTCCAGCCGGTGTGCCTGCCGGGGAGATGCCGGATGCTGCCGTCGCGGTCGGAGACGCTCAGCCGGCCGTGCTCGCCCCGGGAGAACGGGATGGGTATGTCGTAGCTGTCGCTGTGAGCGTTGTACGACACGGAGATGCCGTTGCCTGGGGCCAGACCGTATTGGGCGAGCGCGGTGAGGAGCACCTCGCCGGCGGTGTGCCCCGGCTTCGACATCCACGCACGGACGGCGCTCGCGCACCGCTCCGCCTCCGCCGTGAACGGCTGCCGGGTGGGTGTGACGTAGATGGTCCCCACCTCGCGCAAGTTGGGACCGTCGCTCACCCACTCAGTGGCTCGGAACGACGCCTGGTCGGTGTAGGTCTGCCCGTTGTCGTAGGGGCCCCACTGGACCATCACATGCGTTCCGTTGAGCGCGTGCTCCTCGGGCGTGTGGATCGAGTGGGCGATGACGGCCTGGTCCTCGGCGTCGTAGAAGGCGCCGAGCCCGACGGCTCTGAGTGCCGAGATGACGGCTGCGACGGCGGGGAGCGGCGTCGCGGGGGTGACGGTGGACATGGGTGTCCCTTCCTCGGGTGGATCGGGTGGAGAACCGGGGTCCCGCACCTCCCCGCCCAGGCCGGAGCGCGGGCGGGCAGTGCGGTGCTCCGGGGCTACCGCGCGGTCGGGGCCGGAAGGGGGTAGTTCGCGATGGCGCTGGCGATGTGGGCGCAGTCCTCGGCGAGGGTGGATCCGTCCGGGGCGGCGTCCAGGGCGTCGATGTACTCGCCGTGGTTGAAGACGGAGGCACCCCAGGGCTCATCGTGGGCGGAGGCCGGCCGACGGGCGTCCTCACCGGAGGAGATTTGGAAGTACAGGCCGTCGCAGGCGCGCTCCTCGGAGGCCCTGGGGTCGCCGGGCACGATGACCGACGTCACGCCGTGGTCTTCGAAGTCGTAGGTGGGGTAGCCGTAGACGGCGAGCGCGGCCCTGAGCGCTTCTCCCTCGGTGGCGGGCGGCGCGATGTCGTTCGGTACGAGCTCCAGCCCCGACGATTTGCCCGCGACGTACAGGCGGCCCTCGCGGTCCCGCAGAAGGTGGTTGGCGGGCGTGCTGGCCCAGGCCGCGAGGATGGACCGCACACGGGAGCGGCGCGCCAGGCCGTAGTCGTCCCTGCGCCACTGCTCACCCGGCTCACGCTGCGCCGTGTTGAGCACCGTCACGGAGTAACTTGCCGCATGTACCACGGCGTCGCGGTAGTCGATCACCTCGGCCCGGCTGGCGTCGGGGCCGAAGGAGCGGGGCCGGTCGAACCAGGCCAGTTCCAGCCGCGCGGATTCGCGGACGACGTTGGCGGCAGCGCTGAGAGCCGCCGCGTACCGCTGGGCCGGTTCGAGGGCGGCGAGTTCCTGGGTGATCTCCGCGCGTTCCTGCTGCCGCTCGTCCGAGTAGGGGTAGAGCGCGATGAAGCGGTCAGCCCTTTCCGCGCTGGTTCGAACGCGGTCGAGGTCGAGGTTCAGCGCGTGCAGGGCCTTGCGAGCTTCGACGTGCTGCCGCTCGGCGGTCTCCGCCGCGCCGACGAGCGCGATGCGGTTCGCCTGGCGTCGGGCAACGGTGTCGAGCCGGGCGACGATGCTGGGGGTGGACATGGCTGTCCCCTTCGGTTGGGTTCGGAGCGTTGGCGTTGGGCGGCTTGCTCGTACCGTCCAACAAGAAAAACTGTACACCACGTCCGTCAATAGTGGGGGCCCAGTCTCAGCCGGGCCCCCAACGGCGAGGTGTTCCCACTCGGAACAGCGACTACCCGGCGGCCGGCGGGAACACCGTCCAGTCGTCCGGCCACTCCTTCTCGCCACCGCCCTCGACCCGCCATCCGGCGGCCCGTAGCACGTCCGGAACGCGATCGACCAGTGCCGACCGTCCGATGACGCTGACGCTGATCCCCGGCACCGAGAGGTCGCGCGGGTTGACCGCGGAGACCATGAACCCGTCCTGCTCGCACATGAACCCGTTGGGCCCCAGCGATTCGCCGTAGACCACGGGGCGCAGTCCACCGTCAACAAGGAGCCTGATCGCCGTGTCCTCGGCCGGACCGCGCTGCCAGTCCCGGCCGGGGAAGTACCCGACGGCCGGCGCCACGGCCTTGGGCACCCACCGCACCCGGTAGGTCAGCGGCCAGTGAGCCCGCCCTGGATACGTCTTGTCGTACGCCGTGCTGCGCCCGTCCTGCACTACGCCCTCGCCTCGGTACAGCACGTTGGCCACGTCCACCAGGGCGTCCAGACGCTCGTGCTGCACGAGTTCGCCGCACGAACGGGAGTCGTGCATCTCCTGGCGCAGCCAGGTCACCCCGTCGCCGAGCAGGGCATCAGCCCGGATCAGATACGGCCACAGGGCGGGCAGCGTGACCAGCCGGGCATCGGTGAGGACGTGGACGCGCTCCAGCTCGTGCGCCTCCTCCGCCGCATCGTTCTCGGTCTGTGCCGAAGCCGCGGGAACCCGGGTCCACCGGTCGACCACCAGCCACGGCTCCATGAACGGAACGTCGTTGGCGACCACCTCGTAGCGGGCACCGCTGGTGTCGACCGGCCGGTCGTCCACGAACACCTCCAGCCTGCCCGGGGTCCGCGCCACCGCGTAGCCCTCCTTCGTGAGTACCTTGGCGACGTCGGCGTACTCGCCCTCGACGCCGAAGGTCGGCCCGTGCGACGTGACCGGGCGGGCCGCCTTGCCGCCGTACCAGCGGACGAACATCCGGCGCGGCTCCTGGCGGTCCAGCGACTCGACGCGGAATCCGTCCTGCTGTCCGGGGATGTACTCGGGGAACCGGTCGGCGAGGAGGGTGGTGACCCGGGCGGCCAGGGTGACGGATCGGGGGGCGCCGAGGGCGTTTGTGGTGGTCACGGATTCTCCTGTTGCTGCGGGAAGGGTGAGGGGCGGGCCGCGGCAGGCCGGGCCCGCTGCGGGTCACTGATCGGTCAGGCTCGGCGTTCCGTCGGGGAACATCCGGAGGTATTCCAGGCGCTCGCGGTGCTGCTGGGTGATCTCCTCGTCGGGGATGTGGACTCCGACGGCCGCAGCCATCTCGCGGGCGAGGAGGAACCGGCCGTGCAGCGAACGCAGCCGGCTGTCCGACGGCCAGGATTGGCAGCACCACGCGGCGGCCCAGTCGTAACCGGCCTCCGTCAGCGCGTTGGCGAGCTCGCCGAACTCGCGCATGAGGATGTCCCCGAGCCTGCCGCGCTCCTTCGAGTTCGACACGGCTACGCCTCCGCCGGGGACGCGGTGAGCACGAACACGTGCAGGCACTCAACGTCGTAGCTGTCGGAGAAACCGGCGCCCGTCAAGACGCCGAACTCGCTCGGCCGCCGGTAGCGGATGTAGATGCGGCCCGCGGCTTCGTCTCGGCTCATCCGCACGTCTTCGTGGTCGGCGATGATCTCCGCAACCACCCGCTCTGTCTGCTGCGCGGTGAGGACGGCCGGGATGTCGTACGCGGTGTCCTCGTCGTACGAGGCGACGAGATCCCGCAGGGGGACGAGCCGGTCGGCTTGGTGGTCGAGGACGTACTGAGAGGTGGGCCGGCTGGTGGGCATCACCGGGAACGGGCCGAGCGGCAGAGCACCGGGACGGGCGGGCACGAACATCTTCCGCACGTCCCACGCCTCGATGGCGCGGCCCAGACTCGCGCGCACCTCCGCGTCCGTCCAGTGCCCGGTGCCGTCGTCGCGCGGGTCGTCTGCGGAGGACGGCACCCACGACCCCCGGGTACGGGTCCATATCTCTCCGGTCGGCCACTCGTAGCGGTCGCCATCGGTGAAGAGCACCGGGAGGGACGGCGGGGGGAACACCGCCGGCTGCACGGTCGGGGCGGTCAAGGTCCTGGTGGACACGGTGGAATCTCCAAGCTGTGAGTACGGGTACGGCGGGGGCACGGTGCGCCCTGCTCACGGCCGTGACGGGCACGACCGAGGGGAGGGGACAGCGGGCCAAGCAAGGGGTGGTGGCCGCCCCGGGGCCTTGGATATGCCCCGGGGTGGGCCGGGCGGTCAGATGCGGTACTGGGCCTCGATCACGGTGCGACGGCGCTCCTCGTCGGGGCCGAGCGGGAAGTACCGCACCAGGCCCGCCGTACCGTCCTCGTTGAGCCGCTGCACGGCGACCGAGCCGTACGGGTGCGGAGCGTCCTGTACCAGCGGCGGCACGAGCTCGAAGCGGTACACCGCGTTCCCGATGCGGCGAGTCCAGTCCCAACGGCCACCGCGCCGCACGGGCTGCCGCATCTCGATGACGAACAGCCCGTAGGAGGCAGCGGCGTCCGCCAGGGCGCGCCGCGTCTCGAACAGCGCCCGGTACGGGATCGCGCGGCGAACGGCCGCCAGGAACGCCGTCATCACCCGATCGAACTGGGCAGCCCCACCGACCTCTTCCCCGCGGACAGCCCGGACCACCAAGGCCAGAGCCTCAACGGACGTCCAGTACGCGCGCTCCCACGCCCAGGTGGACAGCGGCTCCTCACCGTCCGACTTGGCCAGGCACGCCCCCGCCAGGGCAACGATCGCCTTGACCGCAGGCTCTTCCTGCACGGGCTTGGTCGGCCCGTTGTGAAGGAGCACGGACACGGTGCGCTCTGCATCGTCCAGGAGCTTCCACTCCTCGGCGTCCTCGGCGAGCGACACGGCCCGCAGCGCCGCGTGAAGGGCTTCGTCGGCGGGGCCGTCCAGGGGGTTCAAGGGCAGGCTTCCCAGCGCCTGGTCCACGGCGGTCAGCGCTTTCGGCGTGGCGTGGTTCTCGACGGCGCGGACGGCGGCCTGCCCGGCCCTGATGAGCGGGTGCAGAGGTATCACGGTGGCCGTGTAGGCCCAGTTCACGGTGAACCGGTAGGCGGTGTCACGGCCGGCGGACTCCCACGGGGTGACGCGATACCAGCCGTGGGGCGCCATCAGCTCGTCGCCGATGTTGCCGTACGACGTCGGGGTCGTGAAGTGCGCGACCGGTTCGGGATGTCCGGGCCGCGTAATGGTCAGATGGGTCTCAAGGCGGTGCTCTCCGATCGGGTCGATCACGCGCTGCTCGTATAGGGCGTCGTACTCACCGGCAGGCACGCGGGCCGGGGTGGTGTTGGAAGGCATGGTCCAGTTCTCCAAAGGGTCATCGAGGGAAGGCACGCCGGCGGGCGCGCATGGTCGGCACCCGCCGGGCCGGATCACAGGGAGTTCGGGAGGCGGTCGAGGACGGCGGGGCCGGTGCGGGCGGTGAGCGGGAAGGAGTGCTCGACCTCGTGTGAACCAGTTCGGCGCACATCCACCCGGCCGTGGGGGTAGTTCGGGTGCGTCTTCGGCGGGATCACGGTGAACCGGTAGGCGACGTGCCCAATGCGGCGGACCCACTCGTCCGAGTTCCGGTGGTCCCGCGGCCCGATGCCGAACAGGTCGAGCTGTCGGGCCAGGGCTTCGGCGAGACCCGCCGACTGGATCGCCGGGATGAACACGACGGCCCACCTGAGGCGGATGGCGAACGTCTCGGCCGCCGTGACGAGCTGGCGCACGGCCGGCCGCTGGTCGGTACGCCGCAGGAGGATGTCCAGAAGCCGCGTACCGGCCGCCGCCGCCCGCGCCCACGGCTTGTGCTGGGCTTCCTCCATGTCGGTCTGCTGCTCGTGGCAGACGGCCAGGAGCCGAATCACCTGGGGCGCCATCTCCCCCGCGTACTTCGGCGTCCAACTGGGCTGCATGGATGCCTGGTCCCGGATGGTGCGGAGCATGTTGTCGATGTGGGAGAACAGCGGGTCCGCCTGAGACCGCTCCGCATTGGCGAGCACGGTGTGCAACCGGTCCTCGACGAACCCGCCCATCTGCTCGCCGGGGATCGCCAGGAGGGCCGTGGACAGCTGTGCGAGGGTGTCGGGGCCGGGGGCAGCCTCTACGGCCCGTACGGCTGCCTTCAGCGCCCGCAGAAGGGCTCGGGTGTCGATGGCGGCGACGGTGGTCATGGCGAAGTCACTCCAAGGCAGGAAGGACGGGAGCGGCAGGGGCCGGGCCGGCGGGGCGAGCGCACCTGAGCGGTACGCCCCGCACGGGGCCGGATCAGTTCAGGTCGATGACCACCAGGTCGGCGGGGAACGCGGCGCGCACCGCGGCGTACGAGAGGATGTCGACGCACTCTTCGTCGGTCGGGTACTCGGCGGGCACGTAGGCGTAGGTGATGGCCGTGCCGATCAGCCGCAGATACACCGTCCCGGTCTCCGTCAGCGACAGCTCGAAGTCATCGCCGCCCGCTCGGCTCTGGGACGTGAGCGCAAGCTGTGCGGCGCCCCAGGGCCCTTCCTTCTCCGAGCTCACCGGCCCCATGTACGGGGTGTGTCCGGACGCGGCGCACATCAGGTACGGGCAGTCCAGCTCGTACGGACGCTCGCCCTCGGCGACCGGGCGGCCGGGCAGCGGTATGCCCTCCGGCGCGTTGGCCGGGGAGAACAGCGGCACGCCCACCCTCTCCAGGCTCTCCGGGTTCACGAACAGTTGCCGGATGTCGGCATCGGGGTAGCGGAACGGGACCGGGCAGTCGACGCAGGCCCAGAGGCCGGACGGCAGACGCTCGACCGTGCAGGGCCCGTACTGGATGCGGTCCCCCGTGGCGAACGAGGAGGGGATGAGCGGCAGTACGGAGGGGTGGATCACGGACATGGGTACTCCAGGTGGTTGAGCGGCGGGGCGAAGGATGACTCGCGGGGCACGGTTACGGCGCGCCCTGCACGTGGCTGTGGCGGCACGGCGGCACGGCGGCGCGGCGGCGCGGGAGGCAGGGGAACGAAGGTGCGGGGCCCGGGGCGCGACGGGGCGTACCCCGGGCCGGCTGGCTCTACCGGTTGGCGATCGTGCTGATCGTCAGGGCGATGATCAGGCTGGAGAGGATGAGCGAGAGGGCGAGCACGGTGATGCCCAGAGCAACCGTGTTGGTGAGGCGCTCTACGCCCGTCTTCTTCGCACGGAGCTTGGTGTTCTGCATGGGTGACCTCCAGGTCAGTAGGGCGGTAGGGCACTGCGGAACGGCAGACCCTGGAGCGCACCGCGGCATGGGGGTACCGCGGTACGGAGCAGGGACGGGCGGGCCGACGAGCGCACGGGCCCGGGGCGGGGAAACGGGCCCCGGGCCGGCTGCGTGGTCTACCGGTACGCGGGGTCCTCGTAGCCGGTGAAGGTGGCGAGTTCGGGGGCTTCACGCCCGAGGCTCATGTACGAGCAGTCGGGGTGGCACTTCTCCATGGGCTCGTACTCGACGCGGCCGCAGTCACACAGGCAGTAGGGGCACTCGCAGTTCGGGCCGTGGGGGCGCGGGGGCATGGCTTCCTCTCGCGTAGCGGGACGGTGGGCTAGTTCTCGAAGGACGGGCAGGCGACGGTGTACGGACGTCCGTGGTGCGTACGGGGGTGGCCGCCGCAGTTCTCTGCGAGGCAGAGGGGGTTGTCCGCCGTGCCGGGACGGGGGTCGACGTCGAACCCGTCGCACGCAGTCGGGTTGGGGTTGCCGTGCTCGCTCTTCCACTGGCCGCACGTCCCGCACAGGAGGTAGCGGTTCGGGAGCGGGACGGCCGTCTGCACCATGCGGTGGAACGTGCCGGCCGCGTACGTGAAGGCGATCTCCCCCGTCAGTTCGTCCAGCGCGACCGCGCCGCCGTTCTCCCGGGCGTTGATGAGCTGGGCGCGGAGGAGCGCACCGGACATCGAGCGCGGGTTCGACTTCCCGGGGATGAGATCCGACGCGGGGTACGCGGTCACCAGGTACGCGGCGAACGTGGACTCGCGGGGCTCACACAGACGGAAGTCGGTCGAGGACAAGGGCATGGGGACTCCAAGGAGAAGAGGAAGCACGAAGGTGACCGAAAGCGGCCCGAACAGGCGGCGCGCACGATCCGCGATGCGACCGAGAGGCAACGCTCTGACCTGCGAAAAGGAACATCCGTGGAACTGATGAGACCGTTCTACGCGCGCGGGCGGGCGTGGGGTCTCACGGCCGGTGTTCCGTGCGCCGTGCTGCGTCCGCTGGAGGGGTGCGGGCGCAGCACGGGGCGCGAGGCACCGGGCCGGCTGGGGCGCGCCGGGGGTGGGCGCGCCCCGCACGGGGTCAGCGGCGGACGGTATTCCGGCGGCGGTACCGGGCGATCCAGCTGCGGTACCGGTAGCGGACGATGCGTTCGCGGGTGCGGTACTTGAAGTTGGCCCAGTTGGGGGTCTGGCGCCACAGGGCGTAGCGGATGAGCGGCCGCTGGAGCATGGGGGCGGTCTTGAGGTCGAACGGGCCGACCTGCACGAGCGTGGCCAGGATCGCGGCGGCCACGTAGCGCGGGGATGCGCTGTGGGGGGCGATGGGGTCCGGGTACACGAACCGGCCGTCGGGCTCGAAGCAGTCGGCGAAGCCGTAGCGCCAGCCGTCGGGGGTGAGGAAGGCGTAGTCCTCGCCGATCCCTCGGAGGGTCAGGCCGTACTCGCGGCATCCGACTACGCCGGTGTGGACGTCGAGGTGACCGGCGCGGATGAGGTGGGCTTCGACGGCGCGGAGGAACGCCCGCTCCTCGCTCTTGTCGGTGCGGAACTCGAACTCGTCGCGCTCCCCTTCGCTCCACTCGTGGCCGTCGGTGAACCGGTATTCGTTGTTCACGGCGAGGTCGAGCACCTTGGCCGCGGTGGCATTGTCGCCGTCCCAGTGGGCGGGGACCGGGGTGACCCACACGGTGGAGGCCGGCTGGTTGTTCCAGACGTCGAAGCGGTCGGGTGTCTCGTCGCTGAGTTCGACGCCGGAGATCCGGCCGTCGGGGTGCTGGGTGACGGTGACGTACAGGAGGGCGTCGGTCGCCTTGCTGAGGATCGCGGACATGGTGGTCCCCTTCGGTTGGGGTTGGGAGCGTTGGCGTTGGGCGACTTGCTCGTGCCGTCCAACGAGTTGAACTGTACACCACGTCCGCCACGGGTCGTCAACCCCCAGATTTTCCCGCTCTAGAGCTGGCCCTTATAGGGATGGCGCCCCTCCTGACGGACGTGGTTGTCAGTTTGAGTGTGTGGCGTGTAGTGTGTGGATCACACCGACCGAGACGGCCGGACGGGACGAGCAACCCGTACGGCCGGACAACGCTCCGGAATCCAAGGGGACCCCCGTGTCTACTGCCGCCACCCGCCGCACCCGCCGCCGCGCCGCCGCCGCCGTGCTCCGCACCCGCCGCGCCGACAACCGGGCGCAGCGCACCGCCAACACCCGCGTCAAGGTGAGCGACTTCCTCGCCTCCGTGGGGGCCGACGAGCCGTTCATCGATCGTTACGGGTCCTGGGCCGGCCGTCACATCGCGGCGGCGTACCGGGCGGCGAACCACGGCCACAACACCCCGCTCCGGGCCCGGAAGCGCACGAAGCCGTGCAAGAACGCCCCCAAGGGCCGCTGGATCAAGGTCTTCGTCTACCGGGCCTCCGACCCCGCGCTGGTCATCGGTGCCCGCCAGTACAAGCGCACCGCCGAGTACGTCCCCGCCGCGTAGCACTGCGCCCCGCGATCCGGCCGGGCGGCCGGTCCTCCCCCCACCGCCGCCCGGCCATCCCTCACTCGACCCTGAAGGGTGCTCCCGTGCTCTGTGCGTGCTGCAACACCGACCGTTCCCGCTGCACCGCTCGACCCCGTCCGATCTACCTGTACACCGAGCACAAGCCCCGGGCGCTGCCCGTCGGCACGCTCCGGACGCTCATCGGCCGCTACTACATCGCGGTTTCCCTGGACGAGACCGGGGCGTTCCGGGGCGGCAACGGCTTCTGGCGCCTGGGTGACCCATGCTCCATCTGCGCCGATCGGCCGCTCGATCCGGCTCACCGCCGCTGGGAGCCGTGCCGCAACCCGCGCGGCCACGCGCATGCCCAGCTGGACATGTGGCGCGCCAGCCGGCTGCCGGAGTCCGGCATGCGCGTGCTCGCCCCGTTCGCCGCCACCGCCGACACCGCCCGTGCCCGCGCCATCGAGATGTGCGAGCGGCTCCGCACCGTCGGCCACCTGTAGCCCGTCCACCCCAACCCGCCCACGGGCGCGGCGCACGGCCGCGCCCCCTCCGAACGGAGACTCCTCCATGTTCCGCCGCATGCTCGACAGGGTGTCCGCCGCCGCGATCCTGGCGGCCCTGCTGGCCCTGCTGTTCCTCGTGGCCGCCGCGTCCGTCAGTGCCGCTCGTTACGACTCCTCGCCGCCGCGTTCCGCCGCTGCGGTCGCGCTCACCGGCGCCGACGGGGCGTGCGATGAGGATGAGCCCTGCTGGGACTGCCGCACGATGGGCAACCGGGTCTGTGGGGCCGACGTACCCCCGGAGTGCAAGGGAGCCGGGGAAGTCCTGGCGCTGTGCGTCCGGGTGGCCAGTCGGCCGCCGTTCCAGTGGCTCGGCCCGGACGGGGAGATCGAGGGTGATCTGCCCGACGGGCGCACGCTCCTGCAAGACCTGTGGGTCAAGCCCGGTGACGCCGAGTTCGCCGAGTTCGTGGCCGCGTACGACGCGGATTGGCGCCGGGTGCATCCCTGAGCCGGCCCGCGTGCGGTGGGGGCGTTCCTCTCGGGGCGCCTCTACCCATCCCCCCGGACGTGGTGTACAGTTTTCCTTGTTGGACGGTACGAGCAGCCGAACCAACACAACGCTCCGAACCCAACCGAAAGGCACCCCTGTGCCCGTCATCGACGCGACGTTCTACCCGCTGATCATCACCAACCGCCCCGACGACTCCCTGTACCGCATGCCCCCGGCCGGAACCGACATGGGCGCCGCCCGCCTCTGCCCCATCACCGAGGTACGCCCCGGTGACTGGGTCCTCGGATCGCACGAGCGGACCCTGAACCCGAACCGACTCGACACCCTCATGCAGAGCGTCGCGTGCTTCCCGGCCCTCCCCGCCACCGCGAACGGCTGGGTAGCCCTCAACGGGCAGTCCCACGTCTGGGACGACACGGAGACTGCGCTGGTCATCCCCCGCGAGTACATCCCCGCCGAGACCTACGCCAACCGGCTCGACGGGTACCGCCTCGGGGACCACGTGGAACGCGCCTTCATCTACGACCCCATGCGCGCGGACGTGCGGGACTCGGTCGGAACGGCCCGCCCGCTGATTCAGCGCGGGATCATCACGGCCGTTGAAGACGACGCGTTCACGGTCGAGTGGGCGGGTTACTGGGCCAACGGCCGGAGCACCGAGACGGCGATGCGGCTGACCGACCCGGCCGCCGTCGCCCGGGAGCGCGCCGCGTACGGGTTCGCCGTCGGTGACACCGTCCACCAGGAGAAGAACGGGTTGTGCGGCCCCTACGCCACTGGCGTGGTGCTGGAGCTCTACTACAGCCCCTACGGCCAGCAGCCCATGGCGCGCGTGTTCTGGCCGGGGAGCGCCTGGGACAACTACTGCCACTACGACTTCGTGGCAACGCATCTCCTCAGCCACGCCGTTCCGGCGAACCGGTACGACCTCACGTCCCGGCAGCAGTACGCGCCGACGGCCTGACGGTCCCGCAGCCGGCCCGGGGCACGCCCTCCCGCGCCCCGGGCCCCCGCCCCGCACTCTTCCCGCCCTCACGCCGAGAAAGGCGCCCACATGCACACCCCCGCCCCCGAGACGCTGAACATCCCCGTCCCCGGCATCACGGTCCACCGCCCCGCCCGCCGTGGCGACCGATGGCGCGTGGTCCTCGGATCGCTGGAGGGACGCGGCAACACCCTGACGGCCGCAAAGGCCGACCTGGCCGCGCAGCTCACCCTCACCGTGGAAACCATCCACGTGAAGCCCGCGTTCGCCCGCGACGACGACGGCGCCGTGGTCGTCGCCCTCGACCGGCCGTGGGGCATCGACTGGTACCGGGCCACCGACGCAACTGCCCATCTGATCTGCACCGCGCGGCGCATCCCGGAGGGACCGGCCGCCGACTTGTCCCGCGTCCACCACCTGAAGGTGCTGCCCGAGAACCTGGGGCCCCTGTTCCCGGATGCCGACATCCAGCGGACGCGGGCACTGCCCAAGCGCTGACCCCCGACCATCCAGCCGGCCCAGGGGCGCAGCTCCCACGCTGCGCCCCGGCCGCAAGCCCCCGACCAGCACCCTCCCCGCGAAAGGACCGAACCCGATGACGCACCCCACGCATTCCACCGGCGAACGCATCTCCATCCAGCTCTTCACCGTCGCCGAAAGCGGCTACGGCCCGTACGTCGCCCTGCCCCTCAAGACGCTCTGGACCCCCTCCAGCGCCCACCTGTTCAGCCGGGCGACGGCCGCACAGATAGTGCGCGACCTCCACGTCCATGACGCGGACTGCGGCATGACGGCGGAGTTCGGCGCGGACGGCGCGCTCACCTTCACGTGGACCACGGACTACGACGGTGACGGAGGTACCGAGACGTTCACTCCCGACGCGCACGGCCGGTACGCCATCGGCGGCCTGTGGCCCTGGGACGAGTGGGGTGAGCACGTCCCCCACACCGCCGGGCAGTCCGCGTTCGCGGACGGCGCTTCGGAGTACCGCCAGGACGACCGCGCGACCGAGTACGCCGAACCGCTCGACGGCCTGTATCGGGAGGGCCGCAAGGAAGCGCACAACGTGACGCTGGGCATCGAACGCTCCTGATCCCACCCGTGCCCCGGGCAGACAGCCGGCCCGGGGCACGGCCGCCGCACAGCGCCCCGGCGTCAAGCCCCATCCCTCTGGCACCCTCACCGCGCCCCCTGGAAGGAACCCACCCTCATGACGAACCCGACCGCCAGTCCGCACCTTGTCTCGGCACGCCCCTCCCGGCCCGTGCCGTTCGACATCGACCCGTGCCACACGCCGCTGCGGGTCACGGTCCGCTCCGACGTCCGGCGGCCGGGACCGCCCCCGCTCCCCGCCGGGGCAGACCGAGCCGCCGCCCGAATCGTCTTCGCACGCGATGTTGGGCCCGGCGACCTGATCGTCGCGTCGTTCGCCCACTGGGGTACGACCTCGGCGCCGTCGGCACGGTCGTTCTACGTGCGGGAGCCGTACGTGGCCGACCCGGCGCCGTGGAGTCCGGACTGCGCGTGCGAGGAGTGCGGCATTGCCGCGTTCCTCCTCCCGGCACCGGCCGGACGCGTCGTCCTCGCCCGCAACGCGGGTGACGGACTCTGTGAGGTCTGGAACGCCGACGAGCCCGCCCTGATCATCCCCGCCGCGCTGCTGCTCCCCGTCTCCCCGTGAAGTCCTGGGGGGGGGGGGGGGGGGGGGGGGGAGGGGGGGGGGGGGGGGGGGGGGGGGGGGAGGGGGGGGGGGGGGGGGGACGACCCCCACCCAA
>NZ_JBVJWV010000022.1:0-4633 GCF_055602105.1 Streptomyces sp. NPDC037421 | reverse complement strand
CCTGCCGCGCCCCGGGCAGACAGCCGGCCCGGGGCGCGGCCGCCCGAGAGGAATCCCCTGTCGTGAACACCGCCGCCCTCCCCCCGCTCGACACCCCGCACCCGATCGTCCGCCCGCTGGACGCCGCCGGGGCCGCCTACCTACTGGCCAACGCGGACCGCCCCGAAGCCGCGGTGCCCGTCTCCGGCTCCCTGGTCCGCTCCGTACTCGGCGCCGCGCTGCGCACCGGCGGGGCCGCCGCCCTGGACCCGTGCGACGAGTCGCTGGTCCTGACGTACGGGCAGGGGGCGGGCACCGTGCCCGGGTTGCTCGGTCCCGTGTTCCGCGCCGTACCGTGCGAGCGACCGCCGCTGACCCCGTGCTGCGCCCGGTGCGGGCACTGGCGGGGCGAGCACGATCACCCGGCCGTACCGACCGCATGCACCCGCTACCGGCTGAGCATCGGCCTCGCCCGCTTTGCACTGCCCGAGCACGAAGGCGTCTCGTACGCGTGGGTGCGCCGCATCGGCCGGACACGGGTCCGCTTCGAGATCAGCGAGCCGACGCTCCGGTTCCCCGGCGGGGTTCTGACGGTGCACCGGTTCCCGGCCCCGGGCGACGGGCCGTACGAGTACGGGGCGCACTTCGCGCCGATCCCGCCGGAACGCCGCGCCGCCGTGCTGAAGCGGGCCCACGCCCGCGTTCACCCGCAGCCCTGCACCCCCTGACTCCTTCCACTCCCGCGCCCTGGAGGACGTTCCCGATGCCCGCTCTGATCCTGCTCGCCCCCGGCGAGAGCACCGAGTACCCCACCGGCCACGGCCGGATCCGCTTCCGGAAGTACGGGAGCGTCGACCGGGAGTTCGTCCGGGCAGCTGTCCACGCCGCCGAGCCGTCCGCCGACGGCGAGAGCCGCGTGGCCCTGGCCACGCTGCGCCCGGACGCCTACCCGTACGCGGGGGCGTGGCTGGCCGCCGTCGCCGAGTACGCCCCGGCCGTCGCCGACCACCGCAACCCGGAGGTTGCGCCCGGGTCGGTGCGGCTGCTGGCCCGGATGACGCGGACGCACGCCAACGGGGTGCCCCGAGAGTCGGACGGGTCGGTGGGCTGGAGCGTGCCGGGTGCGTCCACGCGGGTGTGGCCGGACGGGCGGGTGGAGGTGCAGCGGGCCGGCTGCGTGGTCCTGGCCGTGCGGCTGGAGGGGTCGGGGTGGGACTCGGCCCGGGTGGCGGCCGTCGCGGACGCGGGTCTGCGGCTCCTGTGCGCTCCGGAGGCACGGCACATGACCCGTACGTCACAGCCGTCGGGCTGGGCGTGGTCGTCTCTGTGGGCGGGGCGCTCGTTCGACGCAGCGTCGGAGGCGGTGTGTTCGTGTGGGTGGCGGGTGATGGCCGCGTCGCGGCTGGGGGCGCGCGGTGCGGCGGCCGAGCACATGCGGAAGGCCTTTGCCGAACCCCCTGTTGAGTAGTTGCGGACGTGGTGTACAGTTTTCATTGTTGGACGGCACGAGCAAGCCGGACCAGCGCAACGCTCCGAAACGCAACCAAAGGGGACACCTGTGTCCGCGTACTTGAACGAGATCATCAAGGGCCTCACCCCAAAGAGCCGCGCCGCCATCACCGCCACGGCGGCCGCCGCCGACGGCCGGGTCCCCAACATGGGTCCCGCAGCGATCCACGGCAACACCGTGGAGGCCCTGCACCGCAAGCGGCTGATCCGCGAAGTCACCAACCGCCACGGCGGCTTCAACTGGTGCGTCCTCACCTTCCTCGGAAAGCGCGTGGCCGCCGCTCTGGCCGACCACCCGGCGCGCCCGGTCAAGCCCGCCGCCCCGGCCGCCGCCGAGCCCGCCCCAGGGCACACGGAACGCCAGTACGAGGACGCTGCCGAGCTGTTCGCCGCGCTGCACCCGGCCGCAGAGGAACTGACCCGGGGCCTCCAGGACAACGCCCGGGACACCGTCCGGGAAGGCGGTCCGCACTTCACCGCCGCCGAGGTCTGGGGCCAGATCGGCCAGGAGCCCGGCCAGCGGCTCGCCTGGGACGCCGACGACAACCCGGAGGAGTGGGCGACCGCCGAGGGCTTCCTTACGGCGTGGACGCACATCAACCGCCTCGCGGCCGCCGGACCCGTGGACGTGGCCCGGTGGGACCAGCTGGTCACCGAGGCGCGCGACATCCTCGCCGCCGCGTCGACCCGCGTGGCGCCGGTCACGCTGGCCAAACAGCCGGCGTCGTGGCAGGTGCTCTGGTACGCCGAGTCCCCGCTGACCGGCGAGCAGTGGGCGGACCTGCCCGTGCACTCCGTCGTCCGCACCGCACAGCTCCGCGCGGGCCAGGACTGGAACGTCGTTGACGGACGGCTCGACGCGCGCGGCCTCAAGCGGTACGGCATCCGCGCGGTGAGCGCCGGAGACGCCCTCGTACAGGCTCGGGCCCGCTGGGAGCAGGAGGGGCCGTTCTCGGGCTGGTGGGCGTTCCTGGAGGACGAAGCGCCGCACATCGAGGACATGCGGGCCACGTACGACCCGACGCCCGAGAACGAGCGCGCCGCGTACGAGTACGCCGTGGCCGCCGTCGCCAACCCCCCACAGGGGTTGACCCTCACCGACCTGCGCGCCATCGCGAACGGTCAGCCCCTCCTCGCCTGACGGCATTCCCTCGGGCGGGAGCGCGCGACTGTAGCCGCTCCCGCCCCGCATCCTCCCCAACCCACTTCCGGCGCCGCGCGCCCCTGCCGTGCTGCGCCCTGCTCGAATCGGAGAATGCCGGTGTCCACCACCGTCTACGCCCCCTCGTTCAACAACTCCGTCCGCGACCTCGCCGACCACCCGGCCATTAACGACTTGGCCGCCGAACTCCTCGCCGCCCCGTCCGAGGTGATCGCGGACCTCACCACCGACGACGGCCGCCCCACCTACGCGTTCATCCTGGCGGCGAACGCCGAGTTCACCCAGCGGACCGGGGAGCACGGCCAGTTCATCGGGACCGTCGCGAACGCCGTCGTGGCCCGTCTTCACGTGCTGATCGACAGGGCGCAGGCCGAGGTCCGCGCGCTCCTGGCCGCCGCCGCCGACGGCGCCTGACCTCCCTCCGCCGGGTCCGGGGCCAGCAGCGCCCCGGACGCAAGGCCCCGGGCCCGGATAGCCACCACGCCCATGACCAGCAACCTGACCCCCGTCGCCGTCGTCCATGACGCCATCGCCGCGTACCGAGCGCTGAACGCCCGCCACCGCGCAGCCCTGAACGAGTACGCCGACGACGACGGGGATGTACCGGAGCACGCCATGCCCGCCTACGACGAAGACCGCTTCACCTACGCCCTGGAGGCGGACGACCAGCTTGACGCGGTGATCGCGGAGCTCACCGAAACGTTCGGCCTTCCCACCGACCGGCCGGTCACCGTGCTGGGCCAGTGGCATCGCAGGTTCGAGGTGACCCCGGGCCGGCTGGATGACGCCGCCCGCGAAGCGTTCACCCGTGGCCAGTGCC
Organism: Streptomyces sp. NPDC037421; assembly: GCF_055602105.1. Lineage (NCBI taxonomy): Bacteria > Bacillati > Actinomycetota > Actinomycetes > Kitasatosporales > Streptomycetaceae > Streptomyces > Streptomyces sp. NPDC037421. The sequence goes on along the minus strand of NZ_JBVJWV010000022.1, from coordinate 1,163 downwards.
ACGCCATGGCGCTCGCGCTGAACGAGGTCACCGGCTGGCCCACTACCGCGCTGCTCACGTCCGAGTGCTTCGGCATCGACTCCCTGTGCGCCGACGACGAGAGCGACGACGAGTGCCCGTGCCGGATCGGCCACATCGTCGTGACGCGGCCCGACGGCGCACACGTCGACATCAGCGGCGCCCACATTCCCGGCACGGTGCCGGACTGCGAGGACGCCCCCGCGCTCGCGATGACCGAAGCCCACTGGCAGGCCATCCGGACCACGCCCACGTGGCGCGAGGCGGACATGCCCGTCGCCCGCACGTTCGTCCGGCCGCTGCTTGCCCAGCTCGACGCCGCGCCTGCCCTGGTCGGCTGATCTCGTCTCTGCAACCCCGCCCCGCCCACCCTCCAGAAGGACCAGCCCATGCCTGCAACGCCCGCCCCAGACTCCGCCCCGACCGCCAGGTGGCAGCAGCTTGCCGACGCGCTGAACGAACTCGAACGCGACGGCTTCGCCCTCATGTTCGGAGACCGCATGGGACCGGAAACCAACTGGCGTACATCGCCCCACGTGTACTCCGGCACGCGGCCCGACGCGCCCCGAGCCGCCTGGGACCGCAAGAAGAAGAAGTGGGTCGTCGAGGAGCGCTAGAGCGCCCTCCTGCCCTCCTGACTCCCCGCGCCTCCCGGCACACCGCCGGGCGGCCCCACAGAGAGAAGAACTCCTGATGACCACGCCCACCCAGCCTGCATACCTCCCGGAGCTCGGCGCGTACCGGTACACGATCGGCGACTACGCCCTTGCAGCCGTCCACGCGCTCGGCGCCGGATGGGGAGGCGACTCCGGTCACCTCGGCGGCTCCGGCCTGATCTGGGGCCCGAACGTGCCCACGCTGCGCCTGGCCCTGGACGACGTGGACGACCTCGTGATCTACCGCCGGGACGACGCCTTCCCCGACATCCACCTCGTGACCCTGCCCGACGGCGCGCCCAGCAACGAGGACGACCTCCGCGCAGTCGGCAAGCTGCTCGCGCTGCTCATCGTCAACCGGTTCGTGAACTGACCCCACCCCCGCCCCGGGGGGGGGGGGGGGGGGGGGGGGGGGGGGCGCCACCCGGGGGGGGGGGGGGGGGGGGGTGTGGCATCTGCCTATTTAGTGGAGGTCTGTTTTGTTGGGAG
>NZ_JBVJWV010000021.1:0-133820 GCF_055602105.1 Streptomyces sp. NPDC037421 | reverse complement strand
GGATGCGCGTAGCTACCCCCCCCGCCCCCCGTGCACAACAGCGGCACCCCCTCTCCCCCCCCCCCCCCCCCCCCCCCCCCCCCCCCCCCCCCCCCCCGGGCTCCTGGGCCGTGCGGCTCAAGCCAGCCACGCGTTCTCGAGCTGGACGCGGCCGTAACCGGGCAGCGTGGGCAGGCCCTTGACCTTGGCGACGGCGAGGTCGATGCCGTCGGCCATGCCCCACAGCAGGTAGCCGGAGCGCTCGTACTCGATCTGCTGGAGCTCCTTGAGGGCGGCAGCACGCTCCTTCTCGTCCACGGTGGCGATGACCTTGCGGTAGGCGGCGTCGAAGCCCGGGTCGTTCCAGCCCGCCTCGTTCTGACCGGCCTCGCTGACCATCGTCTTGGAGGCGAAGAAGACCACCGAGTCGTTGGTGCCCCAGTAGGTGGTGTAGAAGTCTCCGGTCTTCCAGGTCTTGTCCCAGAAGGCGCCGGATTCCTGCTTGACGACCTCGACCTTGATGCCGGCCTCGCGGGCCTGGTTCGCGAACAGGGTCGCGGACTCGGCGATTCCGGAGATGTCCTCGGTGGTCACCAGCGAGTAGGTCCTGGACAGGTCGAAGTTCGCCTCGGCGAGCAGCTTCTTGGCCTTCTCCAGGTCCCGCTTGCGCTGGGGGATGTCCTTGGCGAAGGCGGGGTCGCCGGTGCCCAGGATGTCGTTGGCGACGGTGCCGTAGCCGGAGAGGACCTGCTTGACCATCGCGTCGCGGTCGACGACCAGACGCATCGCCTCGCGGACGCGCGGGTCGGCGAAGGGACTGCCCGCGGCAGTGCGCATGACGATGGGCATCGCCATGTCGTTGGGGCGGCGCAGGACCTGGATGTCCTTGCGGGTCTCGGCGGTACGGGCCGCGACGGCGCCGACGTTGGAGGCGAGGTCGATCTGCCCGGCGAGGAGGGCGTTGGCCATGGCCTGCGGGGTCTCGAACATCGTGATCTCGATGGCATCGAGGTGCACGGTGCCGCCGTACCACTTGTCGTTCTTGACGAGGCGGGCGTTGCCGCCCCGGTACCAGTCGAGCTTGAACGGGCCGGTGCCGGGGGCCTTGTCGAGGGCGTTGTCGGGGGTGTCCTTCTTCATCACGAAGCTGGCGAGCCGCGTCAGGAGCGGGAAGTCCGCGTTGGCGTAGTCCAGGGCGACGACGACGGTGTCGGTGCCCTCGGCGGTGATGCTCTCCGGGCCCTTGACCCCCGGCAGGCGGGAGGCGCCTGAGGGGGTGCCCCGCAGGCGGCGCAGCGACCAGACGACGTCCTCGGCGGTGACCGGTGTGCCGTCGTGGAAGGCGGCACCCTTGGCGATCTTGAACTTCCAGGTCTTCAGGTCGGCCGAAGGCTCCCACGAAGCGGCCAGGCGGGGCACCGTGTTGGTCTTCGCACCCGGCATGGCGAGGGTGTCGAAGACGAGGGCGATGACCAGGTAGTCGCTCTCGTTGGCCTGGGTGCCGTGGGGGTCGCGGGTGACGGCTCCGGCGCGGCCGAGCGCGCCGATGCGCAGCGTTCCGCCGTCCTTCGGCTTGCCGTCTCCCTGAGGGGCCTTGTCCGTCTTGGTGTCGCCGCTGCCCGAGGAGCAGGCGGCGACCAGGGCCCCCGCGCCTATCGCTCCGCCGGCCCACAGCACCTGGCGCCTGTTGAAGTTCACGTACGTCCTCGATCCACTGAAACTACGGGGTGGCAGGGACACCGGACATGCGCGTCTGGCTCTCTCCGTCGTCCGGATCAGGCCAGACATGCCGTGGTGCTTAGGGTTGCCTATCCTAATGACAACCATTACCGCAAGCCTCCGACCGGGATGGGACACACGTCCGAATCTCGCCCCCCAATGACTTGCAAGTAAGGTTTGCCTTACCTCATTTCGGTGTTACGGTGCGAGTCGTTCGCCGGTTCCGCAGATACCTGACAGGACTCCAACGGCCCGTCGCATCTTGCCAGTTACGCACTCCCGCCGCCCGACCGCCGGAGACCGTACCTCAGAACCGGGATCCCCCCATGCCATCCGACGAAACGGATCTCTTCGCCATGAGCACGGATGCCGCACCCGTCCGCCAGCTCGACACCCACACCGTGGGTGAACTCCGCCAGGCGGCCGAGAAAATCCTCGCCGAGTTCGGTACCTCCGCCACAAATCCCCAGCTCCTGGCCCGTGTCGCCGAGAAGGCCGCAACCCTGAGCCAGACGCTGCGCGAGCACTGCCGCCCCGTCGACACCGCGGACGGCCTGTACATCCTGCGCGGCCTGGAGGTGGACGACGCGGCCATCGGGGACACGCCGTCCAGCTGGGCCACGGCCGGCGACAGCGGCGCGGTCTACGACATCGCCCTGCTCCTGCTCTCCACGGTGATGGGCAACCCCATCGCCTGGGAGGGTCAGCAGGACGGGCGTTTCGTACACAACATCGTCCCCTCGTCCGGTCACGAGACCGAGCAGACCGGTGCCAGCAGCACCGTGCTTCTCAGCCCGCACACCGAGGACGCCTTCCACCCCGGTCGCGCCCACCTCCTGATGCTCGGCTGCATGCGCAACCACGACGACATCGCCACCACCGCCGCCAGCATCCGCAAGACCCGTCTGGCCGACGAGGACATCGGCCTGCTCACCCGGCCGGTCCTGCCGATCCTCCCCGACGACGCCTACGAAGAGGCCCAGGGCTTCACCGACCAGGCCCCGCCCGCGGTTCCGGCGCTGTTCGCGGCCGAGGGCGGCATGACCCTGCGCTACGACCCCGCCTACACGCCCGTCGACCAGGCGGACGACGCGTACCGGGGCGCCTACGGGCGCCTCTCGGACGAACTGGCGCGCGTCGCCGTCGCCGTCAGCCTCAGCCCGGGCGACATCCTCGTCGTCGACAACGACCTCGTCGTCCACGGCCGCGTCCCCTTCCAGGCCCGGTACGACGGCAGCGACCGGTGGCTCAAGCGCGCCTCCGTCCGGATCCCCGGCCGCCGCACCCGCCCCGAGGCCGAAGCCGGCGAGCACGGCTACGGCCAGAGCGCCCTCGAAGCGCACGCGAGCTGACCACCCGCCCCGTACCCGGAGGAACCCCGATGACCGAAACCCCGCCCGCCCGCATACCCGGGGACGACAAGAACCTCCGCATCCTCACCAGGAGCGATGTGGCGGCCATCGACATCACCCTGGACGACGTCCTCGACGTGGTCGCCGGATCGGTCGAGGCCCTCGCCGACGGCACCTCGGCCAACCCCCGCAAGCTGTCCGTCCAGCCCCCGGACGGGAGTTCGGTCTCGTACGCGATGCTGGGCCGGGACGGGGTCCGCGAGGTCGTCGCCATCCGCGCCTCGTACCGGCACGACCCCCACCAGGACCGCGACCTCCAGCGCCACTACACCTCGCTGACCCTCTACGACGACGCCGCGGGCCTCCCCCTGGCCCTCATGGACTGCGGGCGGATCGGCTCGCTGCGCACCCCGGCCGTCTCCGCCCTGTTCGCCCGGGAATGCGCGCCGCCCGACTCCCGCACCGCGCTGCTCATCGGCACCGGCACCACCGCCCGCATGGCGCTGCCCCTGCTGGTGACGGCGCTCCCGGGGCTGGAACGCCTGCTCGTGTACGGCACCCACCCCGAAGGCCTCAAGGCGGTGCGCGAACAGTTCGCCGCGTACTTCCCCGGCCGCGAGCTGGAGTTCGTCCAGGACCTGCGGGAAGCGGCCGGCGCCGCCGACATCGTGATCGGCACCGCCGGACCCGCCACCCCGGCCGCCGTCGAGGCCGACTGGCTGAAGCCCGGCGCGCTCGCCGTGGTCGTCGGCCACGGGCTCGCACCCTCCACCCTCCAGCAGGCCGACCGCGTCATCGCCACCAGCGCCGCGCAGATGGCCGACACCGGCACCGACATGGCCGACGCCGAGGGCCAACTCCGGTCCGTCGACGCGGAACTCGCGCAGGTCCTCGCCGGACACTCCCCCGGCCGCACCGGCCCCGCCGAGCGCGTGTTCGCCTACAACAGCGGCCTCGTCGTCACCGACATCGCCCTGGGCCACCGCTTCGCCCGGCTCGCCCTCGACCAGGGCCTGGGCACCGAGGTCGCGCTGTGGCAGTGAACAGCCGTCACCTGCCCACCCTGCCGGTGCTGGACGACCCCGCGACCGAGCGGGTCCTGGCCGGCGGGCTGCTGCCCGAACTGGCCTACGCCTTCGGCGGGCCCTTCCACTTCCTGCTGCCCGACGCCTTCGACACCAACCTGCGGGCCATGCGGGACACGCTGACCGCGGCCGGGGTCGACGGCTTCGTGTACTTCGCGAAGAAGGCGAACAAGGCCGCCGTCTTCGTCGAACGCGCGGCCGTCGGCGGCGCGGGAGTGGACGTCGCCTCCGTCGCCGAGCTGCGCGAGGCCCTCGGCCACGGGGTACGGGGCGAGCACCTCGTCGTCACCGGCCCCGCGAAGGACCCCGCCCTGCTGCACCTGGCCGTCCAGCACGGCGCCCTGGTCGCGGTCGACGCCCTCGACGACCTCGACACCCTCGCCACCACCGCCCTGGCCGGCCGCGTCCGGCCGGCCCGGATCCTGCTGCGGATCCTGCCCCCCGCCCAGCCCCACAGCCGCTTCGGCCTCTCCGAAACCGAACTGGCCACAGCCCTGGACCGGTGCGTCCAGGCCGGGGACGCCGTACGCATGGAAGGGTTCTCCTTCCACCTGTCCGGCTACGCCCTCCAGCCGCGCGCCGACCTCGCCGCCCACCTCGTGGACCTCTGCCTCAAGGCCCGCGTCCAGGGCCTGGAGGCGAGCCGGATCAGCATCGGCGGCGGGCTTCCCATCAGCTACAGCGACGCCGACAGCTGGCACACCTTCCTCGCCGAACAGAACAGCGGCCACTACCACGCGGGCAAGAAGTTCCACACCGGCGACTTCTACCCCTACCACTCCCCCGTGGCCGGAGCCGAGGCCCTCGCCGCCCTCCTGGCCACCCGGCCCGAGGACCGCGAACAACCCGTCGCGGCGCTCCTCAGGGACGCAGGCGTCACCCTCCTCCTGGAACCCGGCCGGGCGCTGCTCCACCAGGCCGGAGCCACCGTCTTCCGCATCCAGGGAGTGAAGGAGCGGGACGGCTACCGGATCCTCACCGTCGACGGCACGAGCCTGAGCCTGTCCGAGCAGTGGTTCAACAGCGAGTACCTGCCCGACCCCGTCCTCCTCCCCCGGGACCCCGCCGGTCCGGCGGGCACGTTCCCGGCGAGCGTCGGCGCGGCCACGTGCCTGGAGTCGGACATGCTCACCTGGCGGAAGGTCCCGCTGCGCCACCTGCCCCGTACCGGAGACCTGCTGGTCTACCCGAACACGGCCGGCTACCAGATGGATTCCAACGAGTCCCCGTTCCACGACCTGGCCCTGCCGCCCAAGGTCGTCATCGACCAGACCGACCGGCCCCGCCCCCGCTGGCGTCTGGACCGCCACTTCACCTGACGCACAGCGCGTCCGCCCGCCCGCAGCCCGCCTCCCACGACCTTCTGGAGTTACCGATGCCCGGAGCCCTTCAGCGTCCCGCCGTGGTCTCCCGCGTATCCGATCTCATCGGCTACACCCCCCTCCTCGAACTCGCCTCCACCGAGACCGGCAGCCGCCTGCTGCTGAAGCTGGAGATGTTCAACCCCACCGGCACCGCGAAGATCCGTATGGCCCGGGCCATGATCGACGCGGCCGAGGCCGCCGGCGAGCTGCGCGAAGGCGGCCGGATCATCGAGTCGACCTCCGGGAACACCGGCCTCGGCCTGGCGGTCATCGCCGCCGAACGCGGCTACACGTTCACCGCCGTCGTCGACAACCACGCCTGCACCGACAAGCTCCGCGGCATGAAGGCGCTCGGCACCGAGCTCGTCTACGTCGTCGACGACGGCACCGAGGAACTCGCCACCGCCGCCCGCGAGGAACTCGCCGAGGACATGGCCCGCGGCCACGACAACACCGTCTTCACCGAGCAGCACAACAACCCCGCCAACGGAGTCGGCTACTTCCCCGTCGCCCACGAACTCCACGAGGCCCTCGACGGGAAGATCGACGTCCTCATCGGCGCGGTCGGTACCGGCGGCGCCCTGTGCGGCACCAGCCGGGAGCTGGCCAAGCTGATGTCCGGCTTCACCGTCATAGGCGTCGAGCCCAAGGGCTCCATCGCCTTCGGCGGCCCCGCCCACGACTACTACCAGTCCGGCACCGGCACCCCGGAGGGCGCCGAGATCGGCGCCCTGGTCGACTTCGACCTGATCGACGAGGGCGTCAAGGTCGGCGACGTCGAAGCGTTCGCCACCTGCCGCGCGGTCGCACGCACCGGGCTGCTCATCGGCGGTTCCGCCGGCGGAGTCGTCTACGAGGCGCTCACCCGTCTTCCCTCCCTCCCGCCGGGGACGACTATGGTCGCCCTCATCAACGACGGAGGGGAGAAGTACATGGACACCGTCTTCAACGACGACTGGATGCAGGACCGCGATCTCCTCAACGCCGAGACCGAGCGGGACGTCGACGAGCTGCTCACCAAACTCCGCGGGAACCGATAGACCCATGCTGAAAACCCTCCTCCGCGACAGCCGCGCCCTCGGCGTCCTCGCGGTGCCCTTGATCCTCACCCAGCTCGCCCAGGTGGCACTGACCACCACCGACACGGTGATGATGGGTCTCCTCGGCACCACCGAGCTGGCAGCCGGCGGTCTCGCCATCGTCATCTTCAACCAGCTCCGCACCATGGGCGTCGGCCTGGTCACCTCCGTCGGCAACCAGATAGCCGCCGCGGCGGCCAGAGCCGAGAAGGACCGGGACCAGGCGGAGGAGTCACAGCAGGAGGTCCGTTCCATAGTCCGGGCGAGCCTGGCCGTCGCCACGCTCGCCGGCATCGTCGGGGCCCTCCTGATGATCCTCACCGGTCAGGCCCTCGACCGGCTCGGCCAGGACGAGGAGGTCGTCGACCTCACCCGGACCATGCTCTACGCGCTCGCCCCGGGCCTGCTGCCCTGCCTGTGGTTCCAGGCCGTGCGCCAGTTCACCGTCGGCATGCGCCGCCCCCAGGCCCTCCTCCAGATCACCATCGCCTCGGTCGCGGTCAACGCCGGCCTCAACTGGATCCTCGTCCACGGCACCTTCGGCCTGCCCCGCCTCGGCCTCACCGGCGTCGGCATCGCGACCTCCACCGTGTACCTCCTGTCCTTCCTCGCCCTCTACCTCTCGGCGAAGAAGGACAAGGAACTCGCCCCGCTGCTGACCCTGGACATCACCAAGGCCGACCCGGCCACCGTCAAGCGCCTCATCGGCCTCGGCATCCCCATCGCCGCCACCTACGGTTCCGAGGCCGGGTTCTTCTCCATCACCGCCCTGATGGCAGGCTCCTTCGGCCCCGACGCGCTCGCCGCCCACACCGCGGTCAACCAGCTCGTCTACATCGTCTTCCAGGTCGCCATCGGCCTCTCCCACGCGGCCTCGATCAACGTCAGCCGCGAACTCGCCCTCGGCAACCACGAAGACGCCCGGCGCCTGAAGAACACCGCCCTGACGTGTGCCGCGGCCGTCATGGCCGTCGTCGGGGTCCTCTACCTGACGATCCCCAAACTGGTCCTGGCGCCCTTCCTCGACTCCGGCTCCGGCTCCGGCCAAGCCCTCACCATCGCCACACACCTCTTGATCGTCACCGCCTTCCTGCAGTTCTTCGACTGCGCCCAGAACATCGGCGTCGGACTCCTGCGCGGCCTCGACGACACCAGGAGCGGCTTCCGCATCACCCTCATCGGCTACTGGGCCGTGGGCCTCCCCGCCTCCTGGTTCCTCGCCTACGCCCTGGACCTCGACACCCTCGGCATCTGGCTCGGCCTCCTCACCGGCCTCGCCACCACCGCTGTCCTCCTCCTGCGCCGCTACTCCCGCTCGCTGACGGAGCACGCCCGCGCACACGCGGCACAGGCCGTTGCCTGATCGCATTCGCCTTCCGCGCGCCGCGCGCGTTCAACGTCGGGACCGGCCTGTCCACGGGCCGGTCCCGACTGCACAATGGCTTCGACGGCCAAGGCGAGTCGGCAGGAGGCACCCGGAGGGTGAAGGACGAAGAACCTGACACGCCAGGCCGCCCCCACGACTGGGCGGCCCGCCTGCTTTCCCGCCTCGAAAGCCGCGACGAGATCGACCGGACACTGCACGTGGTGGTCCACGGCGGGCAACACTTGAGCGCGGAGGTCGACATACGCCGCGCTCAAGCCGTCCATGCGGCTGCGATGGGCCTCGGCCCGGCAGGCTGCGCCGCCGCCGCAGGGATCTCCGAAGCGATGCTCGCCGGCTGGCGCTCGCAGGAGCGGCTTTCGACGCCGCCATCTCCTCCGCCACGGCCATGGCGGCTACGCACCACGTCGCCCCGCCAGGCGAACTGAACGGAACGGGCCGTGGAACGGACTCACCCACGACCAGGGAGCCTCGGGGGTCCGCCGCGATCGCCGCAGCTGAAACGGTCGCCACCGACGTCGCGGACCGTATTCACGGTGTCGTGCGGGGTGCCGGGAGGGTGAGTCGGGTGGCAGGGGCGGCGGCCGGGAGCGCGATGGGGCTGGCGCCGTCGTGGTCGTGCTCGACATCCGCGAGCGGGCGGGTGTGTTCGGCCGCGCGGGCCATCCACGGCAAGATCCGGAACGAGGCGTCGGGCACCGTCGTCGCGGACTCCGCGCCGCTGATCCATGTCGTGAGGGTGAACCGGTGATCGGCGAACTGCCCGCTGGGGCAGGTGGACGGGACGACCTCGTGGAAGGCGCTCGCCGGGAAGAACACGACGGTGTCGTGCTCGGGCTCGATGATGCGGTAGGACTCCGCCGGCCGGGGCCCGCCCTCGTGGAGCAGGGTGTCGTACAGCCGGAGTTGGCCGCCGTCGAAGCCACGGGGCTTGCGGTGGAGGTAGTACACCGCCGACAGGGCCGTGCCGACGTCGCGGACCCGCGAGGCGTCGGTGTGGATGCCGTAGTGGCCCCCTTCGCCGTGCGCCGTCAGGACCGTCAGGGTCTGCGTGAGTGTGGCTCGGTGACCGAGGACCTCTTGGACGAGCGGCAGGCAGTCGGCGAGGTGCCGGCTGAACACGGGGCTGGTCACGGGGAGGACGAGGGAGCTGCGGCCTTTGTGGGAGACCTGGCCCGACAGCGGGTCCAGGACCGTTCCGGCATTGAAGTCGGGCTGCCGGGAGATCGCGTAGCTCAGCAGGCGGGTGGCGCGTTCGGCACCGAGGAAGTTCTCCAAACGGCAGACCGGGGCCGGTATCACGGGGGTCGTGGACCACTGGTCGGCGGGAGGCAAGTCCCGGGTGCTGATTTCCTTCGGCGCGGCCGGTTCCTTCGCGTATCCGCTCATGGCCCGGAACCGTAAACGGAGTGACCGAGCCGCCGAAGGGGCACAGGGGGGCGCACAGGAGTACACCACCCTGACCACCAAGGTCCACCCCGCTGTCGAGGACCGGGGTCTGCCGCTGTCCATCGTGCTCACACCCGGCAACGTCAACGACGCCACCATGTTCGTCCAGGTCCTCGACAGGATCCGCATCCCGCGCGCCACTACGGGCCGGCCGCGCACGACACCGGATCGCGTACTGGGAGACAAGGCGTACTCAGCCACGACGCCGATCTCTGCAAGGAGCGGAACACCGCCGAACGCCTGATCAACAAGCTCAAACCATGGCGAGGCATCGCCACCCGGTACGGCAAGCCTCCCGACAGCTACCTCGCCGGTCTCCACCTGCGCGCCTCGATGATCTGCATCAAGGACCTCACCAGGACCACCCGATGATCACGACTCGATAAGCCCCTGGGTGACGCGCTGAGGTGCCGGACGCCAAGGGCGGGCAGGCGTTGAGTCAACGGTCGACCGGCCGTGGACGCGGGGCTTCACCCGTGGATTCCGCGTCGGTGTCGTCGGTGCCGACCGGGCCGCGGGGAAGTATCCGGTCCAGCCACTTCGGCAGCCACCAGTTGGTCCGGCCGAGGAGTGTCATGGTCGCCGGTACCAGCACCATGCGTACGACCGTGGCGTCGATGAAGATCGCGGTGGCCAGGCCGAGCCCGAACATCTTGGCGGAGGGGTCCTCGGCGACGGCGAAGGACAGGAAGACCGCCACCATGATGAGGGCGGCCGACGTGATGATCCGGGCGGTGCCCGCGACGCCCTCCACGATCGCCGTGCCGTTGTCGCCGGTGCGCACGTACTCCTCGCGCACGCGCGAGAGAAGGAACACCTCGTAGTCCATCGACAGGCCGAACAGGATGGCGAAGAGGAACATCGGGATGAACGACACGATCGGAACCGTCGCCTCCAGCCCGATGAGCGCACCGCCCCAGCCCCATTGGAAGACCGCGACCATGACCCCGTAGGCCGCGCCGATGCTCAGCAGGTTCAGCAGCACCGCCTTGAGCGGTACGACGACCGAACGGAAGACCAGCATCAGCAGCAGGAACGACATCGCCAGCACGGCGGCGACGAACACCGGCAGGCGTTCGCTGGTGCGTCGGCCCACGTCGGACAGGCTCGCGGCGGCGCCGCCTACGTGCGCCCTGGCCGGGCCGTGCCCGATCGCCGCGGGCAGCACCTCGGTGCGCAGCCGGGAGAGGGTGTCGGCCGTCGCCTTGTCCTGAGGGCTGGTGGTCGGGAACACCACGAGGGTCGCGACGCCGGTGGCCTGGTCGATGCGCGCCGGCGCGACGGATGCGATGCCCGGATCCGCCGCGACCGTCGCGACGAGCCGGTCCACCACTCCCGGATCACCGGCGGGGTCCGCGGCGATGACGAGGGGACCGTTGGTGCCCGGGCCGAACCCCTCGGCGACGAGGTCGTAGGCGCGGCGCTCGGTACGGCTCTGCGGCAGTGAGCCGTCGTCGGGCAGGCCGACGCGCAGGCCGAGCACGGGCAGCGTCGCGGTCAGCAGCAGCGCCGCCGCGCCGACCGCGTACGCCACCGGGTGCCGGCCGACGTGCCCGATCCAGCGCCGCCACCCGGCGGCGGGGACGGCGCCCGCCGCTGTGTCCCGCCGTCGGCCGAGGCGGCCCGACCGCCCGGCCCGAAGAGCCCGGCGGATCCGGCCGGGTCGGCCCAGCCGCGGGCCCGCCGCGCCGAGGAAGGCCGGCAGCAGTGTCACCGACGCGAGCACCATCGTCAGGACGACGATCGAGACGGCAACCCCGCCCACCGTCATGAACGGCACGTTCGCGACCGCCAGGCCGAGGATCGACACGACGACGGTGCCGCCGGCGAAGACCACCGGCCGCCCCGCCGTGGCCACCGCTCGCCCGGCCGCCGCCTGCGGATCCAGCCCGCGCGCGAGGTACTCCCGGTGCCTGGCGAGCACGAACAGCGCGTAGTCGATGCCCACTCCGAGCCCGACCATGCTGCCCAGGACCGGTGCGAACGTGGGGACCTCTGTCACCCCCGCCAGTACCGTCATCGTGGCGACCCCGACGGTCAGTCCGAAGACCGCCATGCCGATCGGCAGCGCGGCGGCGACGAGCGAACCGAACGCCAGGAAGAGGATCGCGGCCGCGGCGAGGAGGCCGATCAACTCGCTCGCCCCGCCGTCGGGGCCGGAGAAGGCGTAGAAGAGGCCCCCGCCCATCTCGATACGCAGGGGCAGTTCGGCCCGCAGCCGGTCGCCGAGATCGACGAGGGCGTCGAGGTCTTCGGCCGACAGCCGGCTCTGGTCGGGGTACTGCACCCGGACGACCGCGATCCGCCCGTCGGCCGAAACGAGGCCGCCGCGCACGGCGGTGTCCCCGCCCGTGTCGAGCGCCCCCGCCGGGTCGCTCGTGCCGAGCACGTGCGGCAGCCGCCCCACCTCGGCCCGCAGCCGCGTGAGAGCGGTGCGCGCGCCGTCGTCGGCGAAGAACGTCGCACCGTCGTCGAGGGGGGTGACGACCACTTGGGCGGTCATCCCCTCCTGGCCGGTGCCGGCCCGCTCGATCAGTTCCGCGGCCCGTCGGGAGTCCAGTCCCGGAGCGGTCATCGAGTCCGCGGTACGCCCGCCGAAGGCGACGGCGGCGAGGACGGCCAGCGTGGCGGCGATCAGCCATGCCGCGATCACCCGCCAGGGATGGCGGGCGGCGCTTGCGCCCAGGCGCAACAGGGCTTTCGAGAGCATCGGGTCCTCCAACCACCTCGTCGGCCGTCCTTGTACGGCCGCCGATGCCGAGGCTCGTCGCCGCGGCGCTCCGCGGCATCGGCCCGCGGGCCGCGGATCCGTCGGCCCCGGGGCGGAGTGAGGACCCGTCCTTTCGGCCGATGCGCGGCACGCCGCGATCCCTAGGCTGAGAACCGTGCTCCGAGACGACCTGCGAACCCTGTGGACCGAACCCCGGCCGCCCGACGCGCCCGCCCGGGTGCGGCGGGACTGGGCGCTGCTCGCCGCGGGCCTTGCCGGTGTGGCGCTGGAGGCCACCCTGCGCGAGAACGTCGTGTGGCGGCCGGTGGCGGTGGTGTTCGCCGTATGGCTGTGCCTGCTGCCCCTGTGGCGCCGGACCCGCCCGCTGGCGATGGTGACGCTGGCGTTCGGCTCGGTGATCCTGCTTCCGGTGGCCTCGCTCGTCGCCGCACCGCGCGAGCCCGTCGGCCTGTACACCGGCGCGGTCGTGCTCGTGCTGGTGTACGCGCTGCCCCGGTGGGGGTCGGGACGCGAGATCGTGCTGGGCGGCGCGGTGATCCTCGCGGTCGGCGCGCTGTGTGTCGTCACGGACGAGACCCCGGTCGTCGAAAAGGTCGTGGGCTTCGTCTTCCTGCTGCTGCCCGGCGTGGTCGGGGCTGCCGTGCGGTTCCGGGTGACCGCTCGCGAGCGGCAGTTGGAGCAGGTGCGCTCCCGCGAGCGCGAGCAGCTCGCCCGGGAACTGCACGACACGGTGGCCCACCACGTGTCGGCCATGGTGATCATCGCCCAGGCGGGCCGGGTGCTCGCGGGCACCGACCCGTCCGCCGCCGTCGAGGCTCTGGAGGGGGTCGAGGAGGAAGGGGCGCGCACGCTGGAGGAAATGCGCGCCATGGTCGCCGCGCTGCGCGACCGCGGGGTCGGCGCCGAGCTGGGGCCCCCTGCCGGAGTCGCGGATCTGGAGCGCCTGGTGCGCACCCCGGGTGGTCGCCTCAGGGTCGACCTGGGGCTCGACGGTGAACTGGACGCGCTGCCCCCGGCCGTGGACGCGGCCGTCTACCGGATCGTGCAGGAGTCGGTGACCAACGCGCTGCGCCATGCGGTCGACGCGACCGAGCTCGTCGTCCGGGTCGCCGCGGAACGTCACACGGTACGGGTGAGCGTGCGCGACAACGGCCGGCGCGCCGGCCGGGGTCGCGACGGATACGGACTTACCGGATTGCGCGAGCGCGCGACGCTGCTCGGCGGCACACTACGAGCCGGCCCGGGTACCGACCGGGGCTGGCACGTCGAAGCCGAACTGCCGAGAGCGAGGAGTGAGAGCGGTGTCCATTCGCGTCCTCGTCGCTGACGACCAGACGATCATCCGCACCGGGTTGCGGATCATCCTGAACGCCCAGCCCGGCATCGAGGTGGTCGGCGAGGCCGCCGACGGCCGGGAAGCGGTACGTCTGGCCCGCGAACTACGCCCCGACGTCTGCCTGTTCGACATCCGCATGCCCGTACTCGACGGGCTCGAGGCCACCCGGCTGGTCGCCGGCCCGGGCGTCGCCGACCCGCTGGCCGTGGTCGTCATCACCACGTTCGACCTCGACGAGTACGTGTACGGCTCACTGCGTGCCGGCGCCCGCGGATTCCTCCTCAAGGACACGGGACCGGACCTTCTGGCGCAGGCCGTACGGTCGGCGTCCGACGGTGAGGCGCTCATCGCGCCCAGCGTCACCGTCCGTCTGCTCCAGGCATTCGCGGACCTGCCCGCCGGCCGGCCCGTGGCCCAGCCGGTCTCCCCCGTCACCGCCCGCGAGGAGCAGGTGCTCCTCGCCGTCGCTCGCGGGCTGACCAACACCGAGATCGCCGATGCACTGCACATCAGCCTCAGCACGGTGAAGACGCATCTGGCCAGCCTGATGGCCAAACTCGGCGCCCGCAACCGGGTCGAGATCGCGATGTGGGCCTACGAAACGCGCCGTATCCTCCCCGGAACCTGAGCCGGGTGCCGGGCCATGTCCCATGAGTCCCCGCCCGGACATCAGTGCACCGGTCGGCTCACGTCGGCTCCACGTGCCTCACTCCTTGACAACCTCTCCGCCCACCCGAACCGGCGGATGAAACGGTGGGCGGTGAAGAACAAGGTCGAGCCGTGCTTCACCCCGACGTCCGCACAGCGCAACGACGCGAACGCGCCCGCATCCGCATCCGCATCCGCATCCGCAGCGAGAAGGGCATCCGCCTGACGGACTGCCTCGGTTGAAGCATCAGGCCGAATGCAGGGGTGGGACGTTCCGCGCGAGCGCGGCCGCTTGCAGCCGCGCAGGTCGGCTTCGATGCAGCGGCTCTGGTGGAGAACCGACGTCCCGAGCTCGACGTGTCGCATGTTGGCCGCGATCAGCGATGCTTGGTCAGGTTGACCTGGTAGATGCTCGCCGCTTCCAGGCAGGCACCGTCGAAGTCGATGTGGTGCAGCCACAGTCCGTCGCAGTCGCACCCCGACGATCTGTAGCGCTTGCACACGCTCCCCCTCCGGCTGAACTCTCGACCGCAATTCTCTCGGGGCCCGCAGAGCCACCCCGACACGGCCAAGCGCACGGCCCGCCGCAATGGGCCGCGCAGTGGGGCAGAGCCCGGCTCCCTGTCTTCGCTGCCTGCCGCCCGTCCGACGGCCGCTTCACACTGCTCGCCGCCTGGTGCTGCCAGCGCACCCTGACCACCTGCGGGCGGATGTCAACATAGTTCGGCTGGCTGCGTCCCCAGTGTCTTCCCACCCGAACCCAAGTCGGGCGAGACGGCCCTGCGTGCCCGCCTGTTCCGTCGCAGGAAGCACCACTGACCGGGGTCGCGCCTGCTGACGGTCCGGTAGATTCGACGGTGCAGCTGATCTTCAGGGGAGCGGCCGTGTGCCGCGCGTGCGACACGGGGGCAGTGGGTGGGGAGCGGACAGGCGCTGGACCGTCGGCGGAAGGCCTTGCTGGAGTGCTGGCGTGCGATCGAGTTGTTCAGCCCGCCGGCCATCCCGGCCCTGCCTCGCCGACGCCTGGCTGCACGCTCGGGGCCGAGGGACGAGTACGTTCTCGACCTCACGCCGGAGCCGGGGCAGGCATCGCCGCGCATGCCGTGGGCGCCTGATCATCCGGATACCGGGCCACGGCGGGCACCGTACGGCCGGATGTGGCGGCACGAGGTCTACTGCGGGCTCTTCGATCTCGAGTTGCTCCGCCAGGCGATGATCTCGGTCCTGCCGGCGGGAACCAATCCCGATCCCGGTGTGCCACAGTCCGAGCTGGTGCTGTCGGGCCAGAGCGCGATGCTCGCACTGGTCCTGGACGACGAAGGCCGGCCCATCGAGGACACGTCCGTCATCTCCGCGTGCGCTTGGGCGACCGGCCGCCTCTTCGATCCTGGGCCGTCCGTTTCGGGCTGGCTGGACGGCTTCGAGGAGCTCGACGACGCCTTCGGCACCGCGATCGACGAACTCACGGCCACGGTGATCTCCTACGGCCCCACCGTGACGACCGCAGCCACGCCGTACGAGCAGTGGTCTGACGTCGGCGAAGGAGCGGCAACGCCGGGCGCGGCCGGGGCCAGGAGCTGGCAGCGGCTGCTCGCCGAGATCCTGGGCGGCGCTGCTGTCGGGGCCGTCGGTGCTCTCTTCGGCGAGGTCGCCGGCGCCGCCCTGCAGGGCGCGGCGGAACCTCTGGTCCGCCGAGCCGCAGACTGGGCCGCAGCGCGGCGGCCCGCTGAGGAACGAGCGGCGTCCGGGCAGACGGACGGCGCATCGGGTGTGCCCGAGGGCACGCCTGTCGACGGTACGGACACGTCTGCGGATGCGGAGTACGGGTCCAGCGCTGGGTCCCGCCCCCTCGGGTTCGCCGATCTCGTCGCCCTGACCGCGCAGATCGCCGACCTGTGCGGGGTACGGGATCACCTGCGGCCGCGGGTGATCCGAGTGCGCAGCAGGCTGGTCACCCGTCCGAAGGACCCTCAGACGAAGGTCGCCGCCGCTGCGCCGTTCCTGAACAGTCTGCTCCCGCCCGACCTGGCTCGCGTATCCGCTGCCGTCGGCGAGGGGATCGGTCCCGCGCTGGAGGCGTACCTGAGCGAGCTTGATGGCGGCGTTGTAGGAGCTCGGACCGATGTGCGCCAGGAGCGCGGCGCCGTACTGGCCGGGGTGGCCCCGGACCTGGTCCCCGGCGGGCGCTGGCCCGCGCCGGCGCGTTTCCCGCTCGCGCTGAGCCAGCAGTTCGCGGTGGACCGTCTGCTCGCCGACCGGGTGGGAACCGAGGGCGGAATGTTCTCCGTGAACGGCCCGCCCGGCACGGGCAAGACCACGATGCTGCGCGACCTGGTCGCCGCACTGGTCGTCGAGCGAGCGGCGATGCTCGCCGCCTTCGACCGGCCCGAGAAGGCCTTCACCGGTACGGTGTGGCGGGGCAAGGACCGCCAGGGCAAGCGACCCCGCTTCGTTTCGCGGCTCGACCCGCGGCTCACCGGGTTCGAGATCGTGGTCGCCTCCTCCAACAACGGCGCCGTGGAGAACATCACCGCCGAACTGCCCGGCACGGGCGCGCTCGGCGAGCACTGGCACGACGGCCCCGACCACTTCTCCGACCTCGCCTCCGCCCTCCTCGGGGCACCGGCCTGGGGTCTGATCGCGGCGGTGCTCGGCAACAAGTCCAACCGCAAGGAGTTCGGAAACCGGTTCTGGTGGGGCCAATTGCCCGAGAAGGAGGCCAAAGCCCGCTCCACCGCGGGACTGCCGAAGCTGCGCGGCATGGAGACCATCCTGCGCGAATGGACCCCGCCGAGGCCCCCGTCCGGCGGCCGGAGTCCCGTCACCCCGACGCAGCAGCCCCCGGTGGGCGAGCCGGTCCAGGCCGTGCCGTCGTGGACGGGCGCCGTGGCCGCCTTCCGCACCGCCCAGGCCGAGGTCGACCGTCTGCGATCCGAGCGCGCCCGTCTGGCCGGTGCCCTTGCGGCGGTGGAGTCCCCGTCGGCCGGGCACCGGATCGCCGGCCTGGAGGCGGCCGTGTCCCGGGCCGACCAGCAGGTGGCCGCCGCCACGGTGGCTCTGGAACGCGCCGCCACCGGTACGGCCGCCGCCCGGTCGGCCACCGCGGCGGCCGAGGCCGGACACCATACGGCCTCCGCGCACGTCCCGCGGGCCCGCCAGGAGCTGGCCGACGCCCGCGCCGACCTGTCGGCCGCCCGTGAACTGGCCGCGCACCACCGGGAGTACGTCACCGCGCTCACCGCCCGTCACGACGCTCCGGCGCCCGTCGAGCGGGGCCTGCGCGGTGGGCTACGCCGCCTGCTGCAGAGCGCCGCGGACCGGGAGGCCGTCGAGCGGCAGCAGGAGTACACCCAGGCCGAGATCGCGCACCTGCTCGTCCAGCAGCGCGCCGCGCTCGAGGACTCCCTGGAGCGGGTCGCCGCCGCCGTGCGCGCCGAATCCCTCGCCGCCGGCCGGCACGCCCGCTCCGGCACCGTCGTCGACCAGGCCGCCGCCGGCCTCACCGCCGCGCTCGACCACGAACGGGCCGCGAGCGCGCGCGAAACCGCGGCGGCCGCCGCCCTCCGCCACGCCCGGCACCTCGCCGACGCGTCCCGCCGCGATCTGCGCAGTGCCGTGGCCGAACTCGACGGCTACCACCGCGGACTCCGGGAAGCGGCCCGGACGCTGCCCTCCCTCCCCCTGGGCTGGGCACACCTCGACGAAGCCGACCAGGAGCTCGGCTCCCCCTGGTCCGACGAGGCCTGGTCCACCGCCCGCAGCGACCTGTTCCTTCGCGCCCTGGACCTGCACCGCGCCTTCGCCGCCGGGGCGGCGAAGAAGGTACGGGGCAATCTCCAGGTCCTCATGGAACTGATGGCCGGCACCAACGGGCCGATCCCCGACGAGGAGGTCGCGCACGCCTGGCAGACCCTTTTCCTCCTGGTGCCCGTCGTCTCCACCACGTTCTCCTCCGTGGGTAGCATGTTCGCCCGCCTCGGCCGGGAGTCGATCGGCTGGCTCCTCGTCGACGAAGCCGGGCAGGCCACCCCACAGGCCGCCGTCGGCGCGCTGTGGCGCGCCCGCCGTGCCGTTCTGGTCGGCGATCCGCTCCAGCTCGAACCCGTCGTCACCATGCCCACAGCACTGCAGCTCCGACTGCTGCGCGCGTACGGCGTCGGCGAGCAGTGGCTGCCCTCGACCACCTCGGCCCAGGCCGTGGCCGACCGCACCAACCGCTACGGCACCTACCTCCCGGCACCCGACGGAGACGACGAGCACGTCTGGGTCGGATCACCCCTGCGCGTCCACCGCCGCTGCGAGAACCCCATGTTCACGGTCAGCAACGAGATCGCCTACGGCGGCCTCATGGTGTACGGCACCGGAACCAAGGCGTTCCCCGACGCAGAACGGGACGGCCTCCTCCCCAGCCGCTGGCTCAACACCGACGACCCCACCCGCCCGCCCGATGCCCCGTGGGGCGAACGCGACCGCCGGGCCTTCGAGTTCGTCCTCGATCACTTGCACCGGCAGGGCGTTGGCATCGACCGCCTTCGCATCATCGCCCCTTTCCGGGCCCTCGTGGCCGAATGCCAGAAGATCTGCCGCGGTCGCGAAGGCTGGACGTCGCAACTGATCGAGGAGCGGTGCGCCACGGTCCACCGAGCCCAGGGCAAGGAAGCCGATGTCGTCATCCTGGTGCTCGGCGGCGGCCGGCCCGGCGCCCGCGACTGGGCCGCCCGCACCCCGCACCTGCTCAACGTCGCCGCGAGCCGCGCCAAACGCCGCCTCTACGTCATCGGCGAGCGCGGCCTGTGGGCCCCGCTCCCCCACTTCGACGTCCTCGCCTCCGAACTGACGGAGTTCCACCATCTCAGCGACCGAACCACTTGGCCGCCGGACATGGAGTGACCGCCAACGCTGTGCTGCGGGGCGGAGGCTACATACCCGTCACGACGCAAGGCCGCGAGCCGCGGATCAGCGCGCGGTCGTGGGGGCCGGGCACCCCGGCAGGGCCGGCCGGTCCTTCGTGCGTACGGCGGGGAGCCAGGCCGTGGGGGGTGTGGAGCCGGGAGGGAGGCGGACGCGGAACCAGCGGGTGGACTGCTGGTCCTCCTCGTTGATGATGGGCTGCCCGTCGGAGACCTGGCAGTCGGCGGCGAGGACGTCGCCGTGCCACACCCGGGTCGCCACGACGTTGTCCGCGGCGTACGGCCGCCGGGGGTCGATCGCCAGGCCCAGACTGCACTGCCGGTCCCGGTCGGCCCGCTCCCGACACCCCTTCTCGGCGTTGAACACCCGGATCGCGCCGGCCTTCGCCTCCGCGCCGCCGGGCGGTGCGGACGGGTTCGCCCGCACCGTGTCCGACCACAGGGTCGCGCCCGCGATCCCGCACAGCGCGGTGGCCAGGACGGCGGCGCGTGCCCGGCCCCGAAGCCGGCCCGCCCCCGTCCCGCGGGTTCCCTGTTCGGCGGCGATACGGGCGAGCAGGCTCTCGGCGGTGTGCGGGGCGCGCGCCGCGTGGGTGGGGGCGAGGCAGTCGGCGGCCAGCGCCCGCCAGAACGGCGGCACCGCGGGGTCCATGCGCAGCGGCACCCGCCCTTCGCCGTACCCCTGCACGGCGGCGCCCCGGGCCATGGGTGTGGCGCCGGAGAACGGGGAGGCGCCGGACGCGAACACCTCGTGGATGATGATGCCCAGGGCCCAGATGTCGGCGCTCGGCCGGACCTGTACGCCGAGTTCCCCGAGCGGCGCCCGCCAGCGCTCGGGCGGGAGGTAGTCCAGGGTGCCTATGGGCGGCGCGTACCCGTGCGTGCCCGTCATCTCGGTGGCGAGGCCGAAGTCCGAGAGCTTCACGGAACGGTCGGTGCCCAGCAGGACGTTCTCCGGCTTGAGGTCGGCGTGGACCCAGCCCGAGCGGTGGAGGTGGGCCAGTCCCTCGCAGATCCCCGCGATCAGCCGGGGGCGGTCGGCCTCGGCCGCCCCCACGTCGAGGAGTTCGCGCAGGCTGCCCGCGGCCCGCTCCATGACCAGCACGATCGCGCCGTCCAGCGTGGGGCGGTCGGGTGCGGCGAGGACGAAGGAGTCCAGGAGACCGATCAGCCGGGGGTGGCTCGCCCTGCGCCCGAGTTCGACCTCGCGGCGCGCGGATTCCACGATCCTGCGCGTCTGGCGCGGGGCGTACCCGGCGGTCAGCATGATTTTCAGCGCGACATCGGCTGGTCCCGCCGGCCCGCCCGCAGGGGCCACCCCGCCGGTCCGCCGGGTCCGCCCGGGGTACCCGTCGGCCGGCCGTGCCGCGTAGACCGTGGACCAGCCCCCGGACCCGATCAAGTCGGTGACCGTCCAGTCCCGCACCCGGTAGCCGGGCGGCAGGAGGTCCCTGCGCTCGCACTCCGTGGTGTCGCGCAGGCCGTTCGGCGGCGTCATCGCGCGCTCTGCCGCTCCCGCCCGCCGGCCCCCGTCAGGGGCGGCAGCAGCGTGAGGTGCTCCTCCCGTACGAGCCCGAACCGCAGCGCGAGCCCGACGATCTCCTCCCGCTTGCCGTTGCGGCGCTCGCTCCTGCCGGGTTCGCGCAGGTCCGGGGCGCCGATGCGCAGCTTCTCCTCGGCGAGGTAGTCGATGTGCGAGCTGATCGCACGCGCGGTCAGCGTGCCGCAGGCGGGGTGTCCCCTGAGCCGCTCGACGATCTGGGGAGTCGTGGGGACCGCCACGCGGGACTGGTCGCGCAGGCGAGGTTCGCAGAGCGCGACGAGTACGAGGAAGTAGGCGGCCGTCTCGTCCAGGGAGTACGCCGTGACCGTGAGGCGGCCCCAGGGGGCGCCCATGGCGTCCGGGTCCAGATAGACGTGGTCGGGCGCGAACACCTGGAAGGACACGGTGACGTCGCTGCGGGTGGGCAGCACCACGCGTGAGAACTCGAACGGGACGGGCGCACCGACCCGGCGCGGCGGGACCCTCAGGTACTCCCCCGCACCTTCCGGATTCTCCACCAGGTAGCTGTGGGTGGCGCTGTGGTTGGTCAGCTGCCAGTGGTCGTCGGCGACGCGGATCTCCCCGGCGAGCCGGGAGATCGCCGGGTCGGCGAGGCGCAGTTCGACGGGGACCGTCGCGGAGCCCCGTCCGAAGCAGGCGGCCTCGCCCGGTCCGAGCCGCAGCGTCACGGGGTCACCGTACGGTTCGCCGCCGTCGGCGCCACTGCACCCCTGCGGCAGATGGACGACTACACCGCTCACGGTTCCCCCTGTTCCACGCGTCGCTGCTCGGACGAGTGGAACAATACTCATCTCTCAAGGGAGTTCATCGGCGTACTTCGGCCACTTCGGCAGGGCGGCGCCGGCTCGGCTTCCGCCGGGGCGGGACGCCTACCCTGGCGGCCGTGGAAGCCTCCCGGGTCTCCCTTCGCATCCGGCTCACCCACCCTCCCGCAAGGGCCGCCCGTTGTGTGCCGGGTCACGTCGACTCCGTGTCAACAGTGGCGCTTTGGGGCTCTTTTCGACTCTCTGCCGAGCGGATCGGAGCAGCAGACAGTGCGGGCGGCACAGGGGCATCGGAGTGGTATCCGTCCCTCCGGCCGTGGCCGCCGATGGCCTGCCCCGGCCCCGGCAGGGTGGGGAAGGTCACCGTGCCCGGGGGGTCACGGCGCCGCCTGCCCGCCCGTTTTCCCCTTTCACTTGGCGAAATCCACACTCCACGATCCGCCCTCCGCGCACCGCCCTCCGCGCTCAGAGAGCGGGACTGCCCGATACGACGGGGGCGGCCGCTCGGTCGCCGAAGGCCGTCCACGGCCGCCATCCGCCGCTCGGCCGGTCCTGGACGCGGGTGCGGATCCGGCCCTCGGCGGTGACGGCGAAGACGTGCGTGCGCCCGGTGGAATCGAGCGCGGTGGCCGGGGTGGCGGCGAGCCTGATGCCGGGCTCGCCGAACTCCCCGCCGGAATCCCAGCTTCCACCCGGGGTGGTCTGCCAGCGGTGGCCGAGCCGGGCGCCACCAGGCGTCAGGGAGAAGGCCTCCAGGCGGCCGTCGGCGTTGACGGCGAACGCCGGGGCGGCGGCGCTCCAGCCGAACAGGGGCAGCCAGTCGTCCCAGCCGCCGTTCGCCGCGGACTGCCGTCGGCCGAAGGTTCCCACGCCCGACGGTCCGATCGCGGCGACCGTGAGCCGGCCGCTCCCGTCCCGGGCCACCCGCGGTGCGGCGCCCGCCGCGGTGCCGAAGCGGTGCCATGCGGCGGTCCAGGCACCGCCCGGGGTCTCCTGCCACCGGTGGAAGATCCCGGAGCCGCCGGGCGAGAGGGCGAACACCTCCAGGCGGCCGTCCGCGTTCGCCGCGACCACCGGGGGCGCGCCCGCGGCCCCGCCGAAGCCGGGCTCCCACGGGTCCCAGGCCGGGGAACCGGGTGACCGCTGGCGTCGCCGGGCGACGGAGGCGCCGCCGGGGCTCAGAGCGAAGACCTCCAGCCTGCCGTCGGCGTTACGGGCGACGGCAGGGGCGGCGCCGGCCGGGCCTCCGAACTCCTCCCAGTCGTACCAGCCTCCGTCCGGCCGCTGCACCCGGTGGTGCAGGTTGGCTCCGCCCGGGGCGAGCGAGAACACCTCGAGCCTGCCGCCGGCGCCCTGGCCGAGGGTGGGAACGGCCCCGGTCGGACCTCCGAAGGGCTCCCACTCCGACCAGGCGTCGGTGTCCGGGGCGAGCTGGACGCGCCGCAGCATCGAGCGGTCGGAGGCGTCGAGCGCGAACACCGTGAGGCGGCCGCCGACGTCCAGGCCGGCCACCGGATTGTCCGCGCTCTGCCACGGCGGCGGGGTGTCCCGCCACTCCAGGGGCGCCACGTGCAGCCCGTAACGGAACCAGCCCGCGGCGCTGGCGTACCAGGTGTCCCCGTCCGCGAAGACCTCGACGGCGTGGCCGGACACATGGCCCGCGTAGCCGTCGAGGCCGAAGCGGTACGGGTCCCGGGACGCCAGCACGTCCGTGCCCTCGTAGCCGCCCCTCGGTCCCGTGAACAGGTAGTACCAGCCGTCCCGTTCGACCAGGTACGGCGACTCGGTGACCGAGACGGTCGCGTCCGTGGTCGCGTCGGTGAACGCGACGCCCGGCTCGCTCCAGTGCAGCAGATCGGCGGACCGCCGGAAGGCCACGACGTGGTGACCGCCCGCGCCGGAGAGCTCCGTGTAGTACATGACCCATTCGTCGCCGACCCGCAGCACCATGGGGTCGCGCGCCGCGAGTCCGCGGAAGAGCGGGCCGGACGGCTCGCGCGTCCAGGTGAACAGGTCGGGCGAGGTCGCGAGGTTGATCGCGGCGCCGCCCGTGCCGCCCGCTCCGCCCGCGGCGTAGAACATCCAGAACCTGCCGCCCGCGGCGACGACGTGGGGCGCCCACAGGTGTTCCTCGCCGAAGTAGGAGGGGTCGACGGTGAGCGCGTCGGCGTGCGTGGTCCACGGACCGTTCGGGCTCGGCGCGGAGGCGTGGACGAAGGAGGTCTCTCCCGTGCTGTCCGGGGATTCGCCGCGCGGAGCGCTGTCCCCGACGATGCTGAACAGGTGCCAGCGGCCCTGGGCCTTGATCAGGGTGTGGTCGTTGAGGTAGCGCGGGCCCGCGGGGGTGGACGGGTCGTAGACGTACGCGAAGGGGCCAGCGCCTACCCACCGGGCGGGCGGCACGGCATCGGCGGCGCGGTAGGCGCCGGCCGGGGCCGCGGCCGCGGTCCGGCCGGTGTCCAGGAACGGGAGCGCGCTTGCCCCGGCGGCGCCCCGCAGGAGGGTGCGTCTGCTGATCGCGGGCATGGGTCTCTCCAAGGAGGCCGCGTGGTCGGCCGTGCCCGAACGGGGGGCACGGCCGGCCACGGGGCGCGTGTGGGGCGGTCGGAGACCGGTCAGCCCTGGGTGGGGCCGGCGGTGGTGTTGAGCCAGGTCCATTCGGACCAGGTGGAGAAGCCGGTCTGCCATTTGTGGAAGGTGCCGGTGCGGTTGGTGCCGAAGACTTCCATCCGGCCGTCGGCGTTGGTGACCGCCGTGACCTCGGTGCCGCCGCCGCCGAAGGCGTTCCAGTCGCCGTACGCCCCGTTGACGGCGCGCTGCCAGGTGTGCATGGCCGTACTGCCGTTCATGGCGAAGACCTCGACCCGGCCGTCCGGTGTGCGTTCGCTGCTGAGTTGCGCGTCGGCGGGACCGCCGGTCCCCTCCCAGCCCGACCAACTGGCCGCGCTGGTCTGGTACTTGTGGAACACCCCGTTCGGGCCGGAGGCGAACACCTCCAGGCGGCCGTCGGCATTGTGGTCGACGGTGAGGTCGTGGCCGCCGCCTCCGAAGGCCTCCCACGTTGACCAGCCGCCGTTCGGGGCCGTCTGGTAGGCGTGCTGGAAGGAGTCGGCGCCCAGGGCGAACACCTCCAGGCGGCCGTCGGGCGACTTCTCCATCTCCACCCGGCTGTCGGCGGGGCCGCCACCGGTGGCCTCCCACTCCGACCACCCGCCGTTGGGGGCGAGTTGGTACCGGTGGAAGAGGCCGACGGGTCCGGAGGCGTAGACCTCGATGCGGCCGTC
Organism: Streptomyces sp. NPDC037421; assembly: GCF_055602105.1. Classification (NCBI taxonomy): domain Bacteria; kingdom Bacillati; phylum Actinomycetota; class Actinomycetes; order Kitasatosporales; family Streptomycetaceae; genus Streptomyces; species Streptomyces sp. NPDC037421. The sequence continues at coordinate 109,172 of NZ_JBVJWV010000021.1, read as the reverse complement.
GGCGTTGACACCGGCCGCGGTGTCGCGGCCGCCACCGCCGAAGGTCTCCCAGTTCGACCAGCCACCGGAGGGAGAGAGCTGCCAGCGGTGCTGGAAGGTGCTGCCCGACAGGGCGAACATCTCCAGACGGCCGTCGGCACTTGGTGCGATCGCCAGCTCGGCGTTGCCCGGCCCGCCGAGCGGTTCCCAGGCCGACCAGTTGCCGTTCACCTCCTGCTGCCAGGCGTGGTGAACCCCGTCGGCGCCGGCGGCGAACACCTCCAGCCGTCCGTCCACCGACCGCGCCGACACCACGCGGCCCGACTCCGCGGGATACACCAGCGGCTTGGGCCGCGGCCCGCTGCCCGGGGTGCAGGGCAGGACGACGCCCCGCTCCGCCAGGTAGACCTCGGGGTCGATGCCGTAGGAGGCGGACTGATCACCCCAGATCCGGAGGTGGAGGTGGGGGCCGTCGACGTTGGTGCCCTCCGCGCCGACCAGGGCGATCTGCTGGCCGGCCACGACGTGGTCGCCCTCGAAGACGTCCCGCCTGGACATGTGCCCGTACTCCGAGATCCGCCCGTCGGGGTGCAGGATCCGGATCCACTGGCCGTAGTCGCCGACGTATCCGGAGATGGTCACCTCGCCGTCGCCCACCGCGTAGATCGGCGTCCCGACGTCGGCCCCGATGTCGACGCCGTTGTGTCCACTGTGGAAGTGCTGGGTCACGGGCCCGGTGGTCGGGCAGGCCGCGGTGAGCTCGGCGGTCCGTGCCTCGGCCGAACCCGTGGCGGCCAGCGCCGACAGCGCCGCAAGGAGTACGGCAGTCGCCGCGAGGACGCGGCTCAGGGGGCCGTTCACGCCTTGCGCAGCCGGTCGATGATGCCATTGATGTCGGCCTCCAGCAGTTCCCGGCGGACATAGTGGCCGCCGCCCACCTCGTGCTGCTCGTAGGGGATGCCCGCGCGGTCGAGGTTCCACTTGAACTCCCGCTGGGTGGCCAGCACCAGGGTCTCGTTGGCGTATCCCTGGATGTCCTCGGGGCTGGTGCCGGCGACCAGGAAGACCCGCTTGTTGCGGTAGCTCTCGATGCGCTCGCACGGGTTGTCCGCGCTGACCCGGGCCTGGTCCCAGAAGGGCACGCCATAGATGCTGCCGCCGTTCAGTTCCACCGCGGCGGAGGAGGCGTTGGCCCAGTGGGTCACCAGGTCACCGTTGCCACCGCGCAGGTTGGCCGGGCCGGAGTGGGCGCTGACCGAGGCGAAGTGGCCGTAGTACTTGGCCGCGTACTTCAGGGCGCCGAAGCCGCCCATGGAGAACCCGGAGACGGCGCGGCCGTCGTATTCGGCGTAGGTGCGGAAGTTCGCGTCGATCCACGGGATCAGCTGACCGATGTGGAAGTACTCCCAGTTCCGGGCACCGATGTTGGAGCTCACCGGGTTGGAGTACCAGCCGGCGCGCCCGCCGTCGGGCATCACGACGATGAGGTCCTTCCAGGCGGTCAGACCCCGGATGTCGTGGAACCGGTCGAAGGTGATGAAGTCCTCCAGGCCACCGTGGAGCAGGTAGAGGACGGGGTAGCGGCGCCCGCTGGTGTGGTAGCCGTCGGGGAGCAGCACGTTGACGGCCGGGGTCCAGCCGCCGATGGCGGAAGTCTGGAACCGGTAGTACCACATCCGGGGATCCTGCTCGCCGCGTTCCGTGATGTGCAGGCCGGGAATGTCACCGACGGCGGAAGCGGTCGACGCGGCGGCGAGGACTCCCGCGCCGCCCATGGCCATCGCGGCCGTGAGGCCACCGGCGGTCTTCAGGATGTTCCTGCGGCTGGGGTGCTGCGCGCTCACTGTGTCCTCCTGGTCGGGAGCCTGACGGTGCGTCCGGAAGGTAGCAACGGTGCCGGGGCCGGGAGACCCCGGAAGATTCCGGACTGACAGGGGCGGGCGCGTCGGCTAAGGGCTGTGGCGGGGGCTCGGGGAACTGCCGGAGCCGGCGTCGGCGTCATCGGGATTTCATCGCTCCTCCCTAGCGTGGCCGCGGTCAGACGAAGGCCCGGACCACAGGGGAAGGACGGCTCGATGGCGCTGAGGAGATTCAGAGCGAGGCTGCCGATGGTGGCCACGGCCTCGGTGGCGGCGGTGATGGTGAGCACGATGGCGGCCACCGGGGCGCCGGCTCCGGGACAGGCGCCCGACAAGCCGACCATCCGTTACACCGAGTACGGAATCCCGCACATCATCGCTTCCGACTGGGCGGGACTGGGCACGGGCTACGGATACGCCGCGGCGAAGGACAACATCTGCACCTTGGCCGACACCTATCTGATGGTCAACGCCCAGCGGTCCCGCTATCTGGGGCCGGACGGCAAGGCGAGCCCCGGCGAGCACCAGAACACCACCACCAATCTCAACAGCGACATCTACTTCCAACGGATGAACGACAACCGGGTGGTGGAGCGGCTGATCGACCTGCCCGCGCCCAACGGGCCGGAGCCGGAGGTCAAGGAGGCCATTCGCGGCTACGTCCAGGGGTACAACCGGTACCTGGCCGAGACGGGCGTGGACCACATCACCGACCCGGCCTGCCGCGGCAAGGCGTGGGTGCGGCCGATCACGGAGCTGGACGTCTACCGGCACGCGCACGCCGAGATCATCATGGGCACCGCCGACGTGCTGCTCGACGGCCTGGTGAACGCGGCTCCCCCGGGCGCTTCGGCCGCCGCCCCGGCCGCCGCACCGCCGCCCTCCTCGGCCGCGGAGACGGCGTCGAAGATCCGTGACGCGATGGCGGTCAGCCGGCAGCAGAGCATGGGCAGCAACGCGCTGGCGATCGGCTCGCAGGGCGTGTCCGGGGGCACGAGCATGCTGCTCGCGAACCCGCACTTCCCCTGGCAGGGCAAGAACCGGATGTGGCAGAGCCAGCTGACGATCCCGGGCAGGATCAACGTCTCCGGGGCCAGCCTGCTCGGCTTCCCCGCGGTGAACATCGGGCACAACGATGACGTCGCCTGGAGCCACACCGTCGCCACGGTGGCCCCCTTCGGGCTCTTCGACGTACAGGTCGATGCACTGCACCCGACCAACTACCTGGTCGACGGCGCCTGGGAGGCGATGACCTCGCAGCAGGTCGGCGTCGACGTGCTGAACGCGGACGGTTCCATCGGCAGGGTCAACAGGACCTTGTGGGCGACGCGTTACGGCCCGATCACCAATCAGGTACTGACCGTCCCGCTGCCCTGGGTGGTCAGCGCGCACGCGGTGCGCGACGCGAACATGGACAACTTGCGGGCGCTGAACACCTGGTTCCGCCTCGACCAGGCCAAGGACGTCGACGAGGTGGTGAACACCCTGGAGACCACGCAGGGCGTCCCCTTCTTCAACACCGTCGCCTCCGACCGCAAGGGCAATGCCCTGTACGCGGACATCCAGGCCACCCCGAACATCACGGACGAGCACGCCCAGTCGTGCCTGACCCTGACCGGCCAGGCGCTGTTCAACCAGGTGCTGCGGCTGCCGAACGTGCCGCCGGTCTCCATCTTCGACGGCAAACGCAGCGCGTGCGACTGGCCCACCGATCCGAACGCGGTCGCACCGGGGCTGCTGGACCCGCACAGGCAGCCGCGGCTGATCCGCAAGGACTTCGTCGGCAACGCCAATGACAGCGCCTGGCTGGCCAATCCCGAGCAACCGCTTTCCTTCCCCCGGGTGATGGGCGACACGACGGCGCCCCGGTCGCTGCGCACCCAGGAGTTGATCCTGACCGCGCAGAAGCGGATCAACGGCACCGACGGCCTGCCCGGCCGGGGGTTCACGCCGGAGAACATGCGGCAGCTGCTGTTTGCCGACAACAGCCGGGCCGCCGATCTGGCCCTCGACGCCACGGTGACGATGTGCCGGGCCCAGCCCTTCGGGCTCATCCTGGTGGACGGCCAGCTGGTCAACGTGAGCGAGGCCTGCCCGATCCTGGCCGGATGGAAGAGCCACGACTTCACGGCGGACAGCCGGGGGTCCTGGCTGTTCGAGAACTACTGGTACGCCCTGCTCGGCGGCCAGTCGGTGGAGAAGCTGCCGTGGCGGATCCCCTTCGACCCCAACGACCCGGTGCACACCCCCAACTCGCTTGACTCCGGAAGCTCCGCCGTCCGCGACGCGTTCGGCCGGACGGTCATCGCCTTCCGCAATGCGGGGATTCCGCTGAACGCGGCGTTGTCGGACGTACAGAAGATCACGCGCAACGGCGAGCAGATCCCGATCCACGGGGCGATCCACGAGCTGGGCGTGCTGAACGTGGTCACCCCCGGCTCGGTCGACGGCAAGATGGACATCACCTTCGGCTCCAGCTTCGTCCAGCAGGTGCGCTTCACCGCCGACGGGCCGCCGCAGGCCTCCTCCGTACTGGCCTACTCCCAGTCGGCCAACCCGAATTCACCGCACTACGCCGACCAGACCAAGTTGTTCTCGGCCGGCCAGTGGGTGACCGAGCGGTTCACCGAGGAGCAGATCGCGGCCTCGCCGGCCTTGGAGGTCGAGGTCCTGAACTGAGACCGGTCTCCCGATCGGTCTCGCACCCGCACGACGACAGAACTCACGAGGGAGCACGCTGTGACGAGGACATCGAGTCGGTGGCGAATGGTGGTAGCCCTGATGGCCGCCGTGGTGGGAATGACGCTGCCGGCGGGTACGGCACAGGCCGCCGAAGGCACCGAACCGCCGAGGATGACGGACGGGTTCGGCCTGACCCAGGTCGACACGACGGTGGGCGGTCCCACCAACTTCTACATCACCGTGACCACACCCGAGGTCTCGGGCAAGCACCACATCAAGATCATCCTGCCGAGCGGTTACTACGACGACCCGGCCAGGCGCTACCCAGTGCTGTACTTCCTGCACGGTTCGCCCGACGACCCGATCCAGCAGAACTACGCGGCGCTGACCACCTCGAACGAGATGATCACCGTCATCCCGGACGGGGGCGCCCGGGGCTGGTACGCCAACTGGCTCAACCAGAGGACCGCGGCCGGTGCCCAGAACTGGGAGAACTTCCACCTCAAGCAGGTGATTCCGTTCATCGACGCGAACCTGCGGACCATCGCCGCCAAGAAGGCCAGGGCCGTCGCCGGTGTCTCCATGGGCGGGTTCGGGGCCCTGCACTACGCCCAGGTCCGCCCCGACCTGTTCAGCCAGACCGCCTCCCTGTCGGGTGACATCGACCTGTCGGTCCGGTCCATGGACCTGCGGATGGCCGTCGTCGCCTCCCTCGTCGGCTACTCCCCCGGCGTGGACAGTGACGCTGCGTTCGGCTCGCCCTACCCGGTGTTCAACGCCGACTGGAGGTTCAACGAGGTGGACCCCGCGGCGCACATGGACAAGCTCGCGGGAGTCGGGGTCTCCATCTACGTCGGCAACGGACGCGGAGACGTCACCGACCTGGAGTTCTGGGTGGAGAGCGCGTCCAAGCACGTCAAGGACAGCATGGACGCCCTGCGCATGCCCTACTACTACGTCGACTACGGCGACGGCGGCGGCTGGGGCACCAACTGCAACGGCGGCCACAACGCCTGGTGCTGGGAAGCGGACCTCCAGGACCTGATTCCGCGGCTGGAACGGTCCTTCGCCTCCTGACCGCGCGGAGCCGGGCCGCCCCGATCCGGTGGCGGCCCGGTCACCCCGGTGGCGCGGTCACCACAGAGACCCGGTCACCTCGGCGCCGTGGTGAGGCCGAGGCCCGCTTCGTCCCCGCGCAGGACCAACTGGCGCGTCCGCTGCAGCAGCCGGCCCGGAGGAACGCCGAGTTCCTCGGACAGCCGGCGGCGGGCCCGGTCGAACACGGTCAGCGCGTCGGCCCGGCGGCCGCTGCGGTACAGCGCCCGCATCAGCATCGCGGCCACCGGCTCGTGCAGGGGGTGGGCCGCGGACAGGGCGAACAGTTCGGCGACCGCTTCGGAGTGCTGCCCCAGCCGCAGCTGCCACTCCAGCTTCCGCTGCGCGATGGTGATCCTGCGCTCGGTGAGCCGCAACCGCTCCAGCTCGGCGAGCGGCCCGGGCAGGCCCGCCAGGGGCTCCCCGCGGAACAGGTCCAGCGCCTGCGAGCACAGCCGGACCGCCTCCGCCGGTTCTCCCGCCCGGTCGGCCGTCGCGATGTCGGTGACCAGCTGCTCCATGCGGGACACGTCCACGTCGACCAGGCCGGAGACCAGCCGGTAGCCGCACCGGTCGTGCTCGATCACCGCGTCGGGGCGGCCGTCCCCGGTGCGCAGGGTCTTGCGCAGCCGGTAGATGTACACCGGCACCACGTTCGTGACCGGCGAGTTGGCCCCCCATACTCCGTCGAGCAGTTCCTGCTGACCGACGGTGCGGCCCGCGCACAGCGCGAGTGCCGCCAGTACGGCTTGCTGGCGCAGATGCCCCAGCTTCAGCGGCCGCCCGTCCTGCCATGCCTGCAGCGGTCCGAGCAGGGAGATCTGCATCGTCGGGCCGGCATCCCGGCGGGTGGGGGCCCGCGGCGCCGGGTTCGTCGCCTCCGTACGCGGGCCGCGGCCGGCGACGACCAGGCCGCTGTCGAAGGCGTGGACGATGGCGGCGGCCCGGTCGCGCAGCCCGAGTTTCACGAGGACCCGCGCGAGGTGTCCCGCGACGGCGTCCTCCGAAAGGGCGAGGGCGACGGCTATCTCGTCGTCCCGCAGGCCGCAGCCGACCGCGTGGAGCACCTCGCGCTCCTGGTGCCCGAGCCCGGTGGCGATCGGTCGGCAGATGGTGGCGGTCGTCGGCATCGCTGCTCCCCCGGGCTCCGGGCTGATCGGTTCGGTCGGTCGGTTCCGCAGGTCTGGCGGAAGCCGTCGACAAAGTAGGGGGGAGAGCGCCGGGCCAGGCATCCGGAACGATCCGGAGTGACAGACGCGAAGCCCTCGACGTCCCTGGACACTGCGCCGCCGCCGCGGCGTGGGACCGATGGCCCATCTTCCCTGCCAGCCAAGGGGGTTGCCGATTCCATCGGCATTTCATCGGTGCGCCCTACTGTCGGCCGCCGACGACGGGAGAGGTTCCGGTGACGACTTTAAGATCATGGTGCGGCAGAGTGCTCCTGCTGCTGATAGCCGGCGCGGCCGCCGTCGCCGCGACCGCGCCCACTGCCGCGATGGCGGCCGTCTCGTCCGACCGCGGCGGCCCGATCACCCGTAGCGAGGTGATCTGGCGGGCCCAGTACTGGATGGACCAGCATCCCCCGTACAACCAGCAGGGTTCCGCGCCCGACGCCGGCGGCGATTTCCGCTACCGCACCGACTGTTCCGGTTACGTCTCCATGGCGTGGCATCTGAACGCGAGCCCGAATACCCAAGGGCTGCCCGGCTATTCGCACGAGATCGCGCGGGACGAGTTGCGCGCGGGGGACATTCTCAATTCGTTCTACGACCACACCCTGATCTTCCACAAGTGGGAGGACGATCACGGCGGGTTCTCCTACTACAGCTTCGGCGGAGGTTCCAGCGGCGTAGAGCCTCCGGGGCACTTCCGCACGAACATCAACAACGCCACGATCGACGGTCACCCCAACGGCGACTACAAGGCACTCCGGTACGACAACATCGTCGAGGAGTCCGCGACGCGGCCGCACCCGTACGCCCCGGGCCGGGTCACCTCGGGGCGGTCCGCGGACGGGCGGCTCGAGGCCTTCGCCGCCGGAGCCGACGGCGTGTACCACTCCTGGCAGACCGCGGTGAACGGCGCCTGGTCGCAGTGGCGGTTCGAAGGCGGACCCCGCAACGCGCAACTCTCCGTAGCCGCCAACGCCGACGGACGACTCGAAGTCTTCGCCCTCTCCGACGCCACCTTCGACCACATGTGGCAGACCGGGGTCAACGGCTCCTGGTCCACCTGGGCCAACTTCGGCGGCGGCGGATACCGACTCGCCACCGGCAACAACGCCGACGGCCGCATCGAAGTCTTCGCCTCCAACACCAACGGAGTCTTCCACCGCTGGCAGACCGCACCCAGCGGCAACTGGGCCAACTGGGAAGGCACCGGCGGCGGTCCCGCGACCTCACGCCTCGCCCTCGAGACCGCACCCGACGGCCGACTCGAGGTATTCGCCCTCTCCGACACCACCTTCCAGCACCTCTACCAGACCGGGGTCAACGGCGGCTGGTCCACCTGGGAGAACTTCGGCGGCGGCGGACACGACCTCACCGTGAATCACAACACCGATGGACGGCTGGAGGTCTTCGCCTCCAACGCCAACGGTGTGTTCCACCGCTGGCAGACCAGCCTTTCCGCCTGGTCCGGCTGGGAGGGGATGAGCGGTCCGGTCAACTCCGAGCTGGCGTCGGACCGTTCGGCGGACGGCCGGGTCGAGGTGTTCGCGATCAACGGCAGTACCGCCGCCCACATCTGGCAGACCGATCCGAACGCCCCCTATTCGGCTTGGGAAACCTTCGGCGGTGGCGGCACGGAGATCACCGCCGGCCACAACGCCGACGGGCGCATCGAAGTCTTCGCGACGAGCAGCGCCGGTGTCTTCCACCGCTGGCAGACCGGTTTCTCCGCCTGGTCCGAATGGGGCTGGGTGGGCACTTCCGCAGGACCGGGCATCGCGTGAACTCCGCACATTTCACTTCACGACAGAGGGGCAGACAATGGCGATAACTGATTTACGCCGCGTGTTCACCAGACTGGCCTTCGTGGCCGGCACCTGGGCGTTGGCCGTCGGGATGACCGCCTCGGTCGCCGTCGCCGCACACGCGCCCGTTCCGCCTCCGGTTCCGGGCAAGGACCACTCCGGGGTCTCCCGGTATTTCAGCGGCCCGCAGGGCTTCGCCATTCCGACCGTGCCGTGTGATCCGGCCGGTCCGTCGGCCGCCGACGGCATCATGGCCGACCAGCTCAACCCGCAGTTGCACGCGAAGATGGCCGGCTACATGGACGCCTACAAGGTGTCCTGCGCGCGGATGGTCACGCAGGCGGTCAAGGACCGGGGCCTCAACCAGAGGGCCGCGGCCATCGCGATCGCCACGATCATCGTGGAGTCCAGCGTCAACAACTACGCCCAGGCCGTCGACTACACCAGCCTCGGGCTGTTCCAGCAGCAGGACTGGTGGGGCACCCGTGAGGAGCGGCTGAACCCGGCCCACGCCACCAACGCCTTCTTCGACGAGGTGGAACGGATGTATCCGGGCGGCTCGTGGAACAACGAGGCGATCGGCGAGGTGTGCTGGCACGTCCAGCGACCGCGCGAGGACCTGCGCGGCCTCTACGCCATCGAGGCGGACGACGCGGTGATCATGGCCAACGCGCTGTGGTCCGGTACGAGCAGCACCGGTCCCAAGCACCCCTACGGCGCCGGCCGTGTGGTGTCCGGGCGGTCCGCGGACGGTCGGCTCGAGGCCTTCGCCGCCGGCACCGACGGCGTCTACCACGCGTGGCAGACCGCGGTGAACGGTGCCTGGTCGCAGTGGCGGTTCGAAGGCGGACCCCGCAACGCGCAACTCTCCGTAGCCGCCAACGCCGACGGACGACTCGAAGTCTTCGCCCTCTCCGACAGCACCTTCGACCACATGTGGCAGACCGGGGTCAACGGCTCCTGGTCCACCTGGGCCAACTTCGGCGGCGGCGGATACCGACTCGCCACCGGCAACAACGCCGACGGCCGCATCGAAGTCTTCGCCTCCAACACCAACGGAGTCTTCCACCGCTGGCAGACCGCACCCAGCGGCAACTGGGCCAACTGGGAAGGCACCGGCGGCGGTCCCGCGACCTCACGCCTCGCCCTCGAGACCGCACCCGACGGCCGACTCGAGGTATTCGCCCTCTCCGACACCACCTTCCAGCACCTCTACCAGACCGGGGTCAACGGCGGCTGGTCCACCTGGGAGAACTTCGGCGGCGGCGGACACGACCTCACGGCCGGCTACAACCAGGACGGCAGGCTGGAGGTGTTCGCCTCCAACTCCACCGGTGTGTTCCACCGTTGGCAGACCAGCCCGACCTCGTGGTCGGAATGGGCGGGCATGGGAGGGATCTCCAACGCCGAGCTGACCCACTCGCGGTCGGCCGACGGCCGCGTCGAGGTGTTCGCGATCAACGCCACCGCCGCGAGCCACGCCTGGCAGACCCGCCCGAACGCGCCGTACTCGGAGTGGGAGACCTTCGGCGGCGGCGGCACCGAGATCGCCGCGGGCAACGACGCCGACGGGCGCATCGAGGTGTTCGCGACCAGCAGCGCCGGTGTCTACCACAAGTGGCAGACCGGCTTCGCCACTTGGTCGGACTGGGCCTGGCTGAACAATTCCGGACCGGCGATCAACTAGCCGCCCCTGCGGGGATCCGATCCACGGACGGGAGCTCCGAAGGGCGCCCGCCGCCGTCCCGCCGACCGCACCCGCGGCAGGCGCCGGACGCCGGCGGGCGTTCGGCGCTCCGCCACGGCCTCAAACATCGGTGCTCCGTGCCTCCTCCTCAGGTCCAAGACACCGGCGCTCTGCGTCGGCCCGTCGCCCTGCACGGGGTGGGTGGCGAGGGGTGCTGACGTGGGGTTTCGGGTCAGCACCAGAGCAGCACGGGAGCCAGCGAGGCGTCCCCAAAACAGGTGTGACTCTGCAATTCCGGCACGGCCTCGCGACCAGTTCCGGAGGGGTTGCCCGGTTGGCCTACGGGTCATGTGGCGCGCGGGCACACCAGTGGCGGCCCGATTGTGATGGCGGGCCACATACACCGCCGAACTGCGGACTTCTACGTTGTGGCAACACCCGACGTCCCCGCAGGCCCCCCTGGAAATGGTTCACATGGTCTCCCCAGCATCCGCCCCGAAGTCCCCGGCGGGCGCACGACGCCGGCTACGGCACCTCGCTGCGTTGTCGGAACGCCCGAATACGCCCAGTATGGGGGCGCCCCTCCGCCTTGCGATGCACCGCATCCGACGCCGTGCGCCGATCCACCGGGGATTACGGGACAGCCCTTAGCCTGGAGGCATGGGCGGTGAGCTCGTGACGGTGTTCCTCGGCGGCGACGTGATGCTCGGGCGCGGTGTCGACCAGATCCTTCCGCACCCCAGTGATCCGGCCCTGGCGGAGGCGTTTGTCACCGATGCCCGCATGTACGTCGAACTCGCTGAGGCGGTCAACGGCACGGTTCCGCGGCGGGCGGCCTTCTCCTGGCCCTGGGGCGAGGCGCTGCGCCTCCTCGACGCGGCCGCGCCCGACGCCCGGATACTCAACCTGGAGACCTCCGTCACCCGGAGCGACGACGCGGCCCCCGGCAAGGCGGTCCACTACCGGATGCACCCCGCCAACCTCCCCTGCCTGGCAGCCGCCCGTCCCGATGTCTGCGTCCTCGCCAACAACCACGTCCTGGACTACGGCCGGCGCGGGCTGGCCGAGACGCTCGACTCGCTCGCCACCGAGGGGCTGGCGACGGCAGGCGCCGGAGGCAACCTCGACGAGGCGCGGCGGCCCGCGGTCCTCCCCCTCCCCCCGGCCGGAAACCGGCGTCTGCTGGTCTTCTCCCTGGGGATGGCATCGAGCGGTGTCCCCCACAGCTGGGCCGCCACCGCGGACCGCAGCGGCATCGACTTCGTCGCCGAGGCCTCGGACCGGGCCGCGGCAGCGGTGGCCGGCCGGATCCGGCGGGAGAAGGGACCCGGCGACCTCGCGGTCGTCTCGGTCCACTGGGGTTCCAACTGGGGCTACACCGTCCCGCGCGACCACGTCCGCTTCGCGCACGCACTCGTCGACGGCGGCGCGGACATCGTCCACGGGCACTCCTCGCACCATCCACGCCCGATCGAGGTGTACGGGGGCCGCCTGGTCCTTTACGGCTGCGGCGACCTGATCGACGACTACGAGGGCATCAGCGGCTACGAGCGGTACCGGGACGATCTGCGGCTGCTCTACCTCGTCGCCCTGGAGCCGGACACCGGACGGCTCGACCACCTGCGCATCATCCCCTTGCAGGCTCACCGGATGCGCCTGCGGCGCGCCTCGCAGCAGGACACCGCCTGGCTCTACGAAGTCCTCGCCCGCACCAGCCTCGGTTCCAGCACGCGCATCACCCGCGAGGAGGACGGCACCCTCCGCGCAGAGGAGGGAAAGCTGCACAATCGAGGGTGAGGAGCGCGGCGCCCGTGCTCCGGCTGGAGGGCAGTCGGATGCCTGGGACCCGGTCTCGTTCCCGCTGTGTCCCGGACAAGGGACTCACCACCCGCATGCGACGACCATGTTCCTGATCGGGCTGCTCTGCGTCGTCTTCGTGGCGCCCTGCTGGCCCTTCTCGGGGGCTCGTGGCCCACCATCCTGGTGATCTCGAGCGGCCTGTTCATCGCGCAGTTCTGGTTCAGCGACCGGATCGCGGCCTTCAGCATGGGCCCCCGCGAGGTCACCCCGGAGCAGGCGCCCGAGCTGCACGGTGCCGTGGACCGCATCTGCGCCCTCGCCGACATGCCCAAGCCGCGGGTGGCGATCGCCGACAGCGACGTGCCGAACGCCTTCGCCACCGGCCGCGGCGAGCGCACCGCGCTGGTCTGCGTCACCACCGGCCTGCTGCGTCGCCTGGAGCCGGAGGAGCTGGAGGATGTCCTCGCGCACGAGCTGTCGCACGTCGCCCATCGCGATGTGGCGGTGATGACCGTCGTCGTTCCTCGGTGTCCTCGCGGGAATCATGACCCGGGTCGCGCTCTACAGCGGACTCGGCCGCAACAGCCGCGACAGCAACGCCGTCGTCGTGGCGCTCCTGATACCACTGGTCAGCGCCCCCGTCTACGTGATCAGCTTTCTGCTGACCCGGCTGCTGGCCCGCTACCGCGAGCTGTCCGCCAGGCGGGTGGTGCCGGGTTCGCTCACACCGGCGTCGGCTTGGTGTGCTTCGCCAGCGTCGAAGGCGGTGCCTTCGCCGGGCTCCAGGAGGACGTACGGGAGCTCCTCGGCGCCGATACCGGGCGCGGGGGCGGTGGCGGCCTGCCGGTCGAGCCTGACCTGGGCCGCTGGTTACCGGTGTGGGGCGCTCCCGGGCTCGGCTGAGCCCGAGGCGTTCCAGTGGCGCGGGAAGATCGGCGAAGGGAGCGGCTTCCAGGACACCATGAGCACGCCGCCGATGTCGATCAGGACCGCTCCGATTCGTTCCATGGGACCGACCGTCCCCGACTTGCGCAGAGGCCGCAAATGGGATTGCTTCGAAGTAGGTGGGCACGAGGTTTCCGTCTCCCCTGCGTAGGGAGTGATCCACCGTGATGTTCGCCGACCGCACGGACGCAGGACAGCAGCTCGCCGAAGCACTCAGGCACCTGGTGAGGGAGGATCCCGTCGTCCTGGGCCTGCCCCGTGGCGGAGTTCCGGTGGCCTTCCAGGTGGCGCGGGCGCTGGGCGCCCCGCTCGACGTGATTGTCGTGCGCAAGCTCGGGGTCCCCTCCCACCGTGAACTGGGTTTCGGCGCCATCGGCGAGGGCGGCGTACGGGTCATCAGCGACGACATCGTCCGCATGGCCCGGGTCGGGCAGGAGGATCTCGCAGCGGTCGAGCGCGCCGAGACGGCGGCGCTCGCCAGTCAGGCGCGGCGCTTCCGCGGCGACCGGCCGCGCGTACCGCTCGACGGGCGGTCGGTGATCCTGGTGGACGACGGGATCGCGACCGGCGCCACCGCCGCGGCCGCGTGCGAGGTCGTACAGGCGCAGGGCGCGGCCCGTGTGGTGCTGGCGGTTCCGGTGGCGCCGCCGGATGCGGTCGCCTGGCTGCGTACCCAGGCCGACGAAGTGGTGTGCCTGTCCACACCGCGCGCCTTCCGCGCCGTGGGCGAGTGGTACCTGGACTTTTCCCAGACCCCCGACGAAGAGGTCCTCGCCCTGCTGACGCAGGCCGCACACGGCCCTGCGGAGCGGCTGTCTGCCGGGGCGGGCGAGGTGGCCGGGGCGGGCGAGGTGGTGGTGGACGCGGGCGGCGTCGCACTGGCCGGAGACCTCACCGTGCCGCCGGGCGCAGGGGTGGTCGTCGTCTTCGCCCACGGCTCCGGCAGCAGCCGCCACAGCCCGCGCAACCGGTCGGTGGCCGCGGCCCTGAACGGGGCGGGTCTGGGCGCCCTGCTCTTCGACCTGCTCACGCCGGCGGAGGAAGCCGACCGCGCGAACGTCTTCGACATCGAAACCCTCGGCCGGCGGCTGGCGGACGCCACACGCTGGCTGGAACACCTTCAGTCCCTGCCGTCCCTCCCGATCGGCTATTTCGGAGCGAGCACAGGAGCCGCCGCAGCGCTGTGGGCCGCCGCATCCGCCGACGCGGACATCGCAGCCGTGGTCTCCCGCGGCGGCCGCCCCGACCTCGCCGGGCCCCGGCTCGCCGACGTACGGGCGCCGACGCTCCTCATCGTGGGCGGCCGCGACACGACGGTGCTCGGCCTCAACCGCCAGGCCCAGCGTGAGCTCCGGTGCGAGAACCGGCTTGACGTCATCCCCGGCGCCACGCATCTGTTCGAGGAGCCGGGCGCACTGGACGAGGTGGCCGGCCTCGCCCGGGACTGGTTCACAGGGCACCTGACGACCGGGGCCTGACAGATCGGTCCGCGGGTCATCGCAGCTGGCGGCGGACCAGGTCGTGGAAGAGTCCGGCCGGGTCGGCGAGCAGTGCCGCGGGCGGGCCCTGCTGGACGACGCGGCCGTCCGACATCACGATCACCCGGTCGGCGTCCATGATCGTGGACAGCCGGTGGGCGATCACGAGGCGGGTGGCGCGCAGGGTGCGGGTGGATTCGATGACCACGCGCTGGGCCTCGTTGTCCAGCGCGCTGGTGGCCTCGTCGAAGAACAGGATGCGCGGCTTGCGGAGGAGGGCCTGGGCGATCATCAGCCGCTGGCGCTGGCCGCCCGACACGGTGCCGCCGCCGTCGGACAGCATGGTGTGCATGCCCATCGGCATGGCCTTGATGTCCTCGGCCAGGCCCGCCAGCGCGGCGGCTTCCCACGCCTCCTCCGGCGAGAACGCCCCGGTGCCGCATATGCAGTCGAGGATCGAGCCGGTGAAGGGCTGGGCGTTCTGCAGGACGACGCCGCACTGGCGGCGCACGGCCGCCTGGTCGAGCGCCGCCAGGTCCTGGCCGTCGTAGAGCACGCTGCCTTCGGAGGGCTTGTCGAAGCCGATGAGCAGCCTCAGCAGGGTCGACTTGCCGCAGCCGCTTGCCCCGACGATCGCGACGAACTCGCCCGGCCGGACCTGGAAGCTGACGTCGTCCAGGACCAGCGGGCCGTCGTCGCTGTAGCGGTAGGAGAGGTTCGCGGCCTCGATTGCGCCGGTCAGATCGCCCGGCCGGGTGCTGGATCGGGCCACCTCGGGGACCTCCCGCAGGAGCGGCTTGACCTGCTCGAACATCGGCAGCACCGCGGCAGCCGAGATGAGCGCGCCGGTCAGCTGCGTGACCGAGGACAGCAGCATCGTCAGGGCGGTGCTGAAGGTGAGGAACTCGGCGGCGGACATGGCGCCACGGGCCGGTCCGGCCAGCAGCACGAACATCACCAGCGTGCACAGCGGCAGGTAGACCGCGCCGAGCACCGTGATGACGTTCTGTATCCGGCCGATGCGCTGCTGGAGCTCGCGGGTACGGGCGAACTCTCGCGCCCAGGCTGCGTAGGCGAAGCTCTCGGCCGCGGCGACGCGCAGTTTCGGCAGTCCGCGCAGGGTCTGGAAGGCCTGGTTGTTCAGCTGGTTGCCGAGCTTGACCAGCCGGCGCTGGTAGCGCAGCTGCCACAGCCCCAGGCCCAGGAAGACCGCCGCGATGACGACCAGCATGGCGACGGCGGCCATGGCCAGCGGGACGCTGTAGACGAGCAGCAGTACGAGGTTCATCGTGCCCACCGCGCCGGCCTGTACGCAGACCGGGCCGATGCCGGACAGCACGCGGCGCATCGCGCTGATGCCCATGGCCGCTCCGGCCAGTTCGCCGGTGGAGCGGCCTGCGAAGAACTTCGTCGGCAGCCGTAGCAGGCGGTCCCACACCGCGGGCTGCAAGGTGGCCTCGATGCGACCCTCCATGCGCAGGATGGAGACGTTCTGCAGCAGCATGAAGGCGGCCGAGACGACGGCGGTCGCGATGAGGGCCAGGGCCGTCTGCACGATGAGGCCGTTCTCGGCGTCGGGCACGTACCGGCCGAGCACCTGGCCGGTGGCGATGGGCACCAGGGCGCCCAGGAGCACCGCGACCAGCCCGCCCAGGACGAGGCTGCGCAGCTCGGGGAGGGTGCCGCGGACACTGAAGCGCAGCAGGGCCGCCAGGCCCACGCGCCCGTCGGGGAGCGGGCGGTAGAACATGACGGCGCGCGGTTCGAAGGCGGCTTCGTCGCCCTTGCCGATGCGCTCGCGCGTGCCGGTGGCCGGGTCGAACGCCTCGTATCGGCCTCGCCGCCACAGCAGGGCGACCGGCGTGCCGTCCTGCTCGCGCAGGCCCACCAGGGGGCCGCTGTTCTCCCGCCACCAGGGTCCGCTGAGCCTGACCGTGCGGGTGCGGATCCGCGAGGCGAGCGCGATCCGCTCGACGGGGTCCATCCGCTCGGAGGCGGAAGACGCCTCGCCCGGTTCGGACCCCGGTTCGGACAGGGTGATGCGGGCCTCGCGGGCGACCAGGCGGCACACGGCGAAGGTCGCGTCGGCGTCCGCGCTCCGGAGGGAACGGCCTCCGGAGCGGCCGATGGAGGCCAGGAGCGCCCGGTCCGCCTGGGTGCGGGCGGTCTGACCGGCCTCGATGCCGGCAGCCGTACGGTCCTCGTGGTCGCGTTCGAGCTGCTCGATCCAGCGGTCCAGGGCGTACAGCAGCCGGTACTGCTGGTCGACCATGCCCTGCCACATCGCCGCGTCGACGAGGAGGGTGCCCACCGCCTCCGTCTCGTACGCGGCTCCGTACTGGACGGCGCCGGGGGTGATCTGCATCCACAGGATGTCGTCGTCGGCTCCGCCCTGCCCGGTGGTGGCGCGGCCGTCCAGCGGTGCCTGGTAGAGCACGCGCAGGCCGCGGCCGATGCCGCGCGCGAAGGCGTCGTCGAGCGGGCTCAGTTGTGGCGCGGGGGCGCCGTACACCCCTTGGCCGGCTGGGTCGGCTTGGTTGGCCCACCACTGCTGGAGCGGGGCGCCGTACTCCGGGCCGGGCAGCTCCCGCAGCTCGATGCGGCGCAGCTGGCACCCCTGCAGGGGCCGGCCGACCAGAGTGTGCTCGGGCCCCTCGGCCGGGCCCAGCAGGAGGGTTCCCGCCTCCAGCCGGCCCAGGAAGTGCCAGTGCCCGGCCTGCGCCGCGTCGACGGCGAAGAGGTCCAGTTCGCCGTGCACGACGAGCCACAGGACGAGCGGGCCCTCCAGCGACAGGCTGCGCAGGCCCGTGCAGTCGACCGGCGAGCCCAGTGCGCCGAGGGCCGCGACGACCGCGTCGCAGTAGTGGGCCGGGGCCCAGCCGGGGTGTGCGGAGGCAGCCGTGGCGTGTTGGGGGTACGTCACCTCAGTGCTCCTTGACCAGTTGGGCGTACGGGCCCTGCGCGGCCACCAGGTACTCGTGCCGCCCGCGTTCCACCACCGTGCCCCGGTCGAGGACGACGATCTCCTCGCTGTCGCGTACGGTGCTCAGCCGGTGGGCGATGACCACGCAGGCGCAGCCGCGGCGGCGCAGGTTGTCGATGATGACCTGCTCGGTCACCGCGTCCAGAGCGCTGGTCACTTCGTCGAGGACCATGATGCTGGGGCGGCGCACCAGCGCCCGGGCGATCTCCAGGCGCTGGCGCTGGCCGCCGGAGAAGTTGCGGCCGTCCTGCTCGACGCGGCTGTGGATGCCGCCGGGCCGGCGGGCGACCACGTCGTGGACGGCGGCGTCCTGCAGCGCGGCGACGACGGCCTCGTCCGGGATGGAGGGGTCCCACAGCGTGACGTTGTCGCGGACGGTGCCTTCGAAGAGGAAGACGTCCTGGTCGACGAAGGAGACGGAAGCGGCCAGCGCGCCGCGCGGGATGTCCTCCAGCCGCATCCCGTCGATGCGGATGGCCCCCTCCCAGGGGGTGTAGAGGCCGGAGATGAGGCGGGAGACGGTGGACTTGCCGCTGCCGGAGCCGCCGACGAGCGCGACCTGCTGGCCGGGGCCGACCGAGAGGGAGAAGTCCTTGAGCAGCGGGGCGTCCAGCGGGCTGTAGCCGAAGGTGACGTGGTCCAGCTGGACGTGGCCCTTGAGGCGGCGGGTGCCGCCGGGGGGCTCGCGCCGCGAGAAGACCGCGTCGACGGGAAAGTTCTCGACGTCCTTGAGGCGGGCCACGTCGGCCGCGAAGTCCTGGATCCGTCCGGCGACGCCGCCCAGCCGGGAGATCGGCGCGGTGAAGCTGGTCACCAGGGCCTGGAAGGCGACGAGCAGGCCGACGGAGAGGTGCCCGTCCACCGCCCGCAGGCCGCCGATCATCAGGATCAGCGCGCTGTTGAGCGCGGCCAGCGAGGGCGCGACGATCGCCAGCCACGCGCTGGGCACGCCGAGCCGCTGCTGCACGTCGAGGGTGACCGCGTGCTGTCCGGCCCAGCGGCGGAAGAAGCCGTTCTCGCCGCCCGTGGCCTTCATCGTCTCGATGAGCTGGAGACCGCTGTACGAGGTGTTCGTCAGCCGGGCGCTCTCGGCGCGCAGCTTCTGCGTGCCGGTGGCCCTCAGGTGGATCACGATCCGCATGGCCACCACGTTGAGCAGCGCGATCATCACGCCGACGAGGGTGAGCTGGGGGTCGTACGTCCACAGCAGCACCGCGTAGAGCAGGACCACGACGGCGTCCACGCCCGCGGCGGCCAGGTCCCGGGCGAGGGTCTCGGCGACGGCGTCGTTGGACTGCAGGCGCTGGACCAGGTCGGCAGGGCTGCGCTGGGAGTAGAAGGTCACCGGAAGTCTGAGCAGGTGCCGCAGGAAGCGGGCACTGCCCAGGGTGGAGGAGATGATGCGCCCGCGCAGCAGATTGGCCTGCTGGAGTGCGGTGAGCGTCGCGGTGAGCACCAGGGTGACGGCCATCGACGCGAACAGCACGCCCAGCAGGGACGTCTGGTCCCCGATGAGGAACATGTCGATGTACGTACGGTTCAGGGCGGGCGCCGACGCCCCGACCGCCACCAGCAGCAGGCTGGAGATCACGACGGCGGCCATGGTGCCCGAGGTGCCGCGCAGGCGGGCCGGCATCGCGCCCAGGACGCCCGGCTTGCGGCCGCCGCGGCGGAAACCGTCGCCGGGTTCGAAGGTGAGCACGACACCGGTGAAGCTGGTGTCGAACTCGTCCATGGGTACGAACCGGCGGCCCTTGCCGGGGTCGTTGACGTACACGCCCCTGCGGCCGAAGCGGCGGCCCGTGCCGTCGTAGACGACGTAGTGGTTGAACTCCCAGAAGAGGACGGCCGGGGCCCTCACCTCGGCGAGCGCGGCCAGGTCCATCTGCATGCCCTTGGCCTTCAGCCCGTAACCACGGGCCGCCTTGAGGAGATTGCTGGCGCGGGAGCCGTCGCGGGAGACGCCGCAGGCGATGCGCAGCTCCTCCAGCGGGACGAAGCGGCCGTAGTGGCCGAGCACCATGGCCAGGGCGGCGGCTCCGCACTCCACCGCCTCCATCTGCAGCACGGTGGGGGTGCGTACGGTCCTGGGCGTCTTGCCCCTGGCGGGGGCGGGCCTGCGGCGCGTGCCGCCCTTGGGCTCGGGGCGCTGGCGGCGGCGCCCGGCGGGGGGCAGCTGGGGCACCTGTGACTGCGGGGCGGTCACGGCAGCAGCCAGTCGACGGGGCGCTGGGCGGCGAGGTGGACTGCGCCGGTGACCGGCGTCGTCGAGCCGATGGCGTACGGGGGCCCGTCCCCGGAGGACCACTGGTAGCCGGACTTGGTGGCGGAGGAGCGCTCCAGCTGCACGAACACCGCGACCGGATTGCCCTGCCGGGCGAACTGTTCGGCGAGCCCCGTGTCGCCGAGGAAGCCGCTGATCTGCGCCTGCGTCTGGGGCGCGCGGCCGACCGCCTTGACGCGGCCGCGCAGCACGCCGAAGCGGGGCTGGGGGACGGACTGGACGCTCAGGTCGACCGGGGCGCCCACCGGGATCGTCGAGCTGCTGCCGGCCGGCACGTACAGCACGGCCACGAGCGGATCCTGTGGGTCCTGCACGCGTTCCACGGTCGCCACGTCCGCGCCGGTCGTGACGACCGAACCCACCTTGGCGACCAGGGTCGTCAGCCTGCCGCCGGTCACCGCGCGAACGGGCCGGTCGCCCTGGTCGGTACGGACGGTCAGCAGGGGCGCGCCGGACGACAGCGGCTGGCCCTCCTCGGCGAGGACGCCGGTCACCTGTCCCGCGACCGGGCTCTGCAGTACGTAACTGCCCTCGCCGTGGGTGAGGATGCCGGGTGCGCTCAGCTTGGAGGACACGGTGCCGGTGAGGGCCCAGAAGCTCGCGGCGGCCATGACGGCGACCGTGACGGCCAGTACGAGCCGCCCTTGAGGGCGCGCGAAGCGTACGGGCAGATCGAGTTCCTCGGGCGATTGCAGCTTGGAAAGCGCCTTTTGACGAAACTGCACGAACTATTCCTTCAACTGCATTTCGGATCGGCCGGGCACGCGGGCGGCCAGGCACGAACCCCGGAGCCGTGGGGGGGATGCTCCGGGGTTCATGGGGATATCTGTCCCGATCAGAGACCGGCGCGACCGACGTTCACCGAAACGCCGGTGATGCCCGAGACCAGGCCGGGGACGTGGGAGACGACGCCCTGCGCGGCCTGGACGGTGTGGAGGGAGCCCGCGAGGCCCACGACGTCGCTGACGTCGCTGGTCACGGCGCCGGCCAGGCCACCGGACACGCTGACGAGGCCGCCGGAAACGGCGTCCAGCTCGTCGTCGGCGATCTCACGGGTCTCAACGTAGTTACGCATTATGCGCACCTTTCATTTGTTGGGGGGATTCCGCGGAAGCCTGGCGGGCCGGAAATTCGGACGCCGTTCTTTGCGCTGCCGCAGCGGACATGATGAAAGCACGCGAAAGCGCTGGCCAGCCAATCCGGCTGATGCCCCTTCAGGGGTGGGCGACCGCTTCATTCACCGAATGGTGACAACTTCTCCGCAAGATCGAGTAACAGATACGGGCAGCCCGCCGACCACACGGAACCAACCAGGACGAAGGATCACCAATCGCATGGGGCATATCCGGCATACCGACGAATGGTGAAGGTGGCAGGCACGCACACGCACGCGATGTGCAGATTTCCAGGAGGATCATGTGGTGACAGGCTCATCACACCGGGTGAGACGCGGTGAATTGGTCCGAGTCCTTGGGGCGGGCCACGGCGTGGGCGGCGCGACGTGGACCGGGGGGCCGGTTCCAGGTGGGGGATGAACTTGGAGCAGTGGGTGTAGGCCTCTTCGACGGCGAGGCGGACCCGTACTTCGGGACTGCGCCCGCTCGTTCACCTCCAGCTCGCTGTCCTCGGCCTTCGGCTCGCCGGTTTGTCCCTGGGCCTGGGCCACCCACAGCCGCACGGCGGTCTCATGAAGCTGCGTGTCGACAGGACGGCCGAAAGCCCGCCTGCTTCGAGCTCCGCGCGAGACGCCCTCAGACGCAGTTCGCCGTCAACCAGCGTGAACTCCGCTCGTACGCTTTCGGGCGGGGAAGCCGACAACCAGTGGGCGACTCGACCACCCGGCGTGCGTCGGCGAGCGACCTCGTGCGTCCGATGCCGCGGGGCTTCCGCCCCAGCGTGTCCTGAGGCGGACCATCGCGCGGCGCAGCTCCCCCACGCTCTCGATGACCTCGGGGTGGGGGCCCGGCCCGGCCCCGAGAGCCTGGGGGCCGGGCCGGTGCGCTCCGACGGGAGCCTGGGATCAGCGCAGGGTGAAGGGTGCCACGTGGGTCGTGGTGTCCGCTCCGCTGATGGTGAATTCGAGGTTGTAGTCGCCGTTCGGCAGGTTCCGGGTGCTGACGGGGAGGCTGTAGGAGGAGAGGAGCGGGGTGTAGTTGAACCGGCCGGTGACGGGCCTGGTGACGGGGCCGGTGATGCGGCTGGCTGTCAGCACGGTGTTCGAGTTGGAGAGGTTGTTGCCGTTCGCGTCGCAGATCCGCAGGCTGATCACGACCTGGCCGAGCAGGCGGACAGGGCGGCTTGGGTCGTAGAGCAGGCAGATCCGGTACGCCACGTTGTAGGTGACGGTCTTGGTGGACGGGTTCGTGGCGTTGTCCGTGGCGTTGACCGTGAACGTGCGGGAGCCGAGCGTCGAGGTGTTGACCGGGCTGCCGTTGGGGACCGTGCCCACGCAGCTCGCGACTCCGGAGGCGGCGTCCGTGCAGGAGTAGGACGCGGTGACCGGCTGGCGGTACAGGTAGGTGCCGGCCGCCGGGCGCACGATGGTGATCGTCGGCCCCGCGGTGTCGAGCCGCACCGTGATCGTCTGCGGTGCGGAGGTGTTGCCGGCGGCGTCCGTGGCGGTGTACGTCACCGTGGTGACGCCGTTGGCGGTGATGGCCACGGTGGCTGCCGCGCCGGGGACGTCGGTGGATCCGGCCGGTTGGGCGCCGCTCGCACTGTAGGTGATCTTCGCAACGCCTGACCCGCAGGTCCCGTCAAGCGCGCCGATGTTGACGTTCGCGGGGCTGGTGGTGTTCCAGCCGGCACTGTTCGGGGTCGGCGAGATGCTTGCGAAGGTGGTGGGTGCGGAGGTGTCCGGGTCGTAGGTGAACCGGCCGGCGGGAGTGACCGGGCTGGTGCCGTTGGCGTTGGTCACGGTGACGTCCACGGTGCCCCGCGCCTGCTGGGGTACATCCGCAGTCAGTTCCTCGGGCCCGGTGACGTTCACGTTCGTGGCCGGGACGGAGCCGAAGCGGACCGTGGCGCCGCTCGTGGGGAACTCCGTGCCGCGGACGGTCACGGTGTTCACGCACTGGGCGAGTTCGGGTGCGTGGTTGGGGGTGACGCTGGTGACGGTGGGCGGGGACAGCGTGACGCGGTCCATCGCGGTGCCCCAGTCGCCGCCGAAGATCCCGGTGTTGGCGATGGCGCCGATCTGCTGGACGGTCCAGACGTCCTTGGGGTTGCCGGGGTCGCGGGCGGTGCCCGAGTAGTCGCCCCAGCGCACCCGGTTGGGGGCGCAGTTGCACGCGTAGGCCTGGGTCCCCGCGGCGTAGAAGTCGCCGAAGGTGTTCGCCGGGAAGTTGCCGCCCGGCACCGCGATGGCGACCGCGGTGGGGAACCTGGTGGAGGAGGAGGCGGTGAATCCGGAGAACAGGTCGTCCTGGGAGACGATCGGGTCCAGTCCTGATACCCCCACACCCGGCGGCCGGTGTCTCGCAGGCCGAACTGGTCGGCGGCGTGCCGTTAGGCGGCCAGCATCCGGTCTACGGTGGCGGGGGCGGGGGCGGGGGCTTCGAACATGGCGGTTCCTGCCTCGGGTGGGAGACGGCATCCTGTGCGACTTGGGCGTGACCCGCAGCGAGTCGTCGCTCTGCCGACAGCCGCACACCGCGCGGACGACCGGGAGCCGCCTGCGCCCTCAGGGGGCGCAGGCCTCCGCGATCGACAGGCTGTTCTCGTAGAGGTGGTGCCTGGTGATCAGACCGCCCTCGACGGTGAGGCGCAGCGCGAACGGGCCCTCGAAGGACTTTCCCGTCGCGCGTACGGTCCCCGACAGGTGCCCCATCAGGACGGCGTCGGCGCCGTCGACGAGGAAGGTGTCGACGGAGGCGCGCGCGTCCTCGGGCACAGTGTGCTCCATCAACTCCGTGAACTGGGCAGCACATTCGGCGGCGGTAGAGCGCGGGCGGATCCACGGGACGGCGGGGTTCTCGGCCAGCAGCCAGTCGACCTCGCCGGCGAAGAGCACGACGAGCCGCCCGGCATCCCCGGCCACCCGGGCGGCAAGGAACTTCTGCACCACGGCCCGGGTGGCCTCGGCGACGGAACTCGCGTCGGTGGCTGACCTGGGTGCGTTCGCTGTGGACTCGACGGACATGACGTTCTCCTCGCGGCTGCGGCCGGGTTCCCGTCGGGGGTTCCCGTCGGTGTGCTTGATCCTGCCGGTGGTGGAGAGAGCGGTCGATTACCCCAGGGGTAATGAGCGGCCAACAGGCATAGGGCGAGGGCGCACCTTCTTCGACGGAGGTCCGACAGAAGGGAAGGCCGCATCCGCAACACGCACAGCGTTGACAGGGAACCCTTGTGCGGGCCAGACGACGGGCTTCAGACCGAAGGCGCCGCGTAGCCGGCTTCCGCGGCTTGGGGTTCGCGGGGGCGCGCGTAGGGCTTGACGGTATTGAGGGACAGGGCCAGGCGGCGGGCGCATTCGAGTAGGCCGACGCCCTTGTCGAGGAGGTCGTGGATCTGGTGCCAGCGTTCGCGGGTGGTCTGCTCGTGGACACCGGCCGGGCGGGGCGTGTTCGCGGTCGCCCAGCAGGCGCTGTGGGAGCGGACCTCGGCCAGGTCGCGTCCCGGGCGCAGGACGCCGGCGTGGATCCGGGCCCGGACACCGGGCTCGGTGAAGCAAGCGCGCTTCACCGTGTCTGCGGCTTCCCTTGATCGTTTGAAGCGGTGTGAGGGTAGGCACCGTCCGGATTCGGGCGACTGGTCGCAGGGCAACGGGCATCGTGCTGGCCGTGTTGTGCGCTGGGGGCTGCGCGGTATCGGCCCAGCCGAAGCTGCCCACGTCGGAGCCGGCCCGCAGTGACCTGATCAAGGCCGCCCAGCAGGAGCTGGTGAACCGCTGCCTGACGGCCCGTGGCGCCGCAGGACCGCCTCCGCGGCAGGATGCGGTGTTCGGGACCGACCCGGCCGAGCTGTCGGTCACGCTCGCCACCGGGTACACGGTCCGTACGCACACCGACGGCTGCCTGGCCCAGGCGCACCGCTTCCTCTACGGAGACCAGGCCCGCTGGTTCCGTGCCGAGGTCACCGTGAACAACCTGCGCTCCGAGGCTCAGGCCCGGCTCGCGGAGGACCCCGGATACCGGGCGGCTCTCGCACGCCGCGCGGCCTGCGCCGATCAGGACGCCCGCTGTATCGGCGCAAGCGGCCTGCAGGAGCTACGCGGCCGGCTGGAGCCCGCCCGGCTCGCCGAGGTCCGCGCCGCACACCGCAGCGACATCGCCACC
Organism: Streptomyces sp. NPDC037421; assembly: GCF_055602105.1. Lineage (NCBI taxonomy): Bacteria > Bacillati > Actinomycetota > Actinomycetes > Kitasatosporales > Streptomycetaceae > Streptomyces > Streptomyces sp. NPDC037421. The sequence goes on along the minus strand of NZ_JBVJWV010000021.1, from coordinate 84,130 downwards.
TACGACCAGTTGCGCGACCGCGCACTGCACCGGGCCGCCCGACTGCTGGCGGCCCACCACACCCCCCACCAGAAAGGCCATGACCCCTCATGAAGAAGAGCAGGCTGTTCACCTCCGCCGCCACGGCGCTCCTCGTCCTCACCGCAGGTCTTGCCGCAGCCGGTTCGGCCGGTGCGGCCGACTGCCCCAGCGGCGAGTTCTGCGCCTGGGAGCACGCCGACTACACGGGACAGCGCGCCAACTGGAGCGGCGACGACAACTGGTGGGAGAGCTATATCGCGGACGAGGACTCCTCCTGGGCCAACCACGGCATCTCCGGGCCGGGCATCAAGGACCACGTGAAGGTCTACTCCGGGTCCGGTCAGGGCGGGCACATGACCATCTGTCTCACCCCCGGCCAGGAGGTCAACTACAACGGCGCCGCCAACGACAACGGCGATTCCCACACCTGGGCCATGAGCTGCTGAGCTGCGACCTGCACACGGCCGTCCGCCCGGGCCGGCGGCCGTGGATCGTCGTCCCCGCAGCGGCGGGATCCATGATCACGGCCGGCTGGTGCCTAAGGGCTGTCCGACGGCTCGCGTGACTGCCGCATGCTCTGGTCGTTCCGGTTGATGCAGGAGCCAGGGGGCAGCCGCTCGGCTGTGGTTCCCGGTGCCGTCCTCGATGGTGCCGCAGTGGTCGGCTATTGCTCGCGGGCGGCTCCGTGGGCTGGTGCGCACCGCAGCATGACCCGGACGAGGCAGCGTCGGCGGGCGGCGTCGGGGGGCCTCGTAGGGCGTGCGGCCGTGCAGGACGCGCCGGTCGTCGATGACGAGGCAGTCGCCCCCCTCCAGCGGGATCGTGACCTTCAGTTCCGGGCGGGCCAGCACTTGGCGCAGGGTTTCGAGGGCCGCGCACTGCTCGGGCGGTATCGGCTCGCCGGTCAGTTCGGCGGCGGTCTCGATGCGTTTGAGATTGCATCGGACCTGGACGCGGCCGCCGGTCTGCTCGAACACCGGCACGCGTACCACCGGACTCTCGCCCTGGGGCGTGACGTGGCGGCGGTCCACGGGGTACGGCGTGCTGAGCGCTTCCAGGAGGCGTAGGGACCATCATCGAGTGGTACGACAACTCATTCGATCAGGGCTACGAACAGGGACTTTCCCTTAGATGAAGCTCCGTAGCCAGCACCGAACCAGCACCGCACAATTTCGTGATGGTGGGACGCGGGCGCCCCGGTACAGGCGCCTGGCCACAGCGTGCCAACGCTGGACGGGCACGGTCACTCACCGTAGCGTCCTCACGTCCGTCACCTCCACGGCTCCCGCAGGTGAAAGCAGTCGCCCGCGCCTGCTACTCCGCGCCGCCTTCGCAGGCACCCGGTGCGGGCTGCCCCGCCACTCGGCGGGGGTGTACCCGACGATCGCCGGATGGCCGCCGGAGCGCCCGGACCTTCAGCCTGGTGGCATGACACATCGCAGGCTCGAAGCAGAACCCGACACGGCCCGTCAGGCCCCGGCCGAAACAGCGGACCGTCGCGACACCGGGCGGCGCAGGAGCGCGTCGCGGGAGTTCCTCGGCATGACGGTGGCGGCGGGCGGCCTCTGCCTGGCGGTGGTCCGCCCCGAGCTCCTCGAAGCAGTGGTGCACACCGTTGCCGCGGCAGGTGCCGGACTGGCGCACTGAGCCCGCCGCCGCGGTGTCAGCGCCGCAGTGTCAGCAGACCGGGCCGGTAGGGCCACAGGCCGTAGTCGCCGTCCACCCTCGGGTCACGTCCCTGGTAGAGGAACTGCAGGTTGCAGGGATCGACGGTGAAGGTCTGGTCGGCGCTGGTGCGGATCAGTTCGCCGTGGCTGATGTCGTTCGTCCAGCCGGCGCCGCTGTTGGCCTTGCCGGCGAAGGGGTTGCTCTCGGTCGCCGCCTGGGGGGTCCAGGAACCGTCCAGGCTGGTGGCCGTGAACGAGCGGAAGTAGCGGCCCTGCGCGCCGATCGCCTCGACGATCATGAGGTACCGGTTCTGGCCCTGGAGCTTGTAGACCTGCGGGGCTTCGAACAGGTTGTTCGTCGTGTCGCTCATCACCACGGTCGAGGTCGTGCCGAAACTGCCCGGGAAGTTCCCGATCGGCATGCCGGCCCGGTAGATCTTGCCGTTGTCGCCGGCGAAGAACAGGTACATGTTCGTCCCGTCACCGATGAGCGTCTGGTCGATGGGTCCCGTTCCCGGCCCGGCGATACCTCCGGAGAAGAGCTCCTGCTCCGCCGACCAGCCGTTCGGGTTGGCCGGGTCGGTCGACGTGCGGTAGGAGAACGCGGTCCTGCCCCACTGGTAGGCGAGAACCCAGATGTTCTTCGGGGCGAAGTAGAAGAGCGTGGGCGCGACCGTGGAGGAGGACATCCCGTTCTGGGCGGCCGAGGCCATCTCCGACCAGTTGGTGAAGGGGCCGAAGTTCATCGAGCCCCAGTTCGTCCCCGTGTCGTGCGTCGTCGCGTAGACGAGCTGCCGGCCGTTGTAGGGGGCGACGGTGAAGTCCTTGAGCGAGGCCCACCCCTGCTTGGGCTGCGCCAGCGGGCCGGTCGATGTCCATCGGTACGCCGACGGGAGGCTGCACGTGCCGGGGGCACCGCCGCCGACCCGGACGAGCTGCCACTGCTGGTTGGTGCCGCCCCAGTCGTCGTACTGGACGACGTTCGCGTTGTCGGCGGTGGATCCGCCCTGCACTTCGAGGGCCTTGCCGCTGTGGCGCGCGATGAGCCGCACGTAGCCGTCGGGGCTGTCGGCGAGCCGCCACTGCTGGTTGGTGCCGCTCACATCGGTCCACTGCACGATCGGGGTGCCGTTCGCGGTGGACCCGTCCCGGACGTCCAGCACCTTGCCGGAGTGACGGGACGTGATGCGGTAGTAGCCGCCGCCGGAGTCGACGAACCGCCACAGCTGCTGGTTCTGGTCGTTCCTGGTCCACTGGGTGATCCGGGCCCCGTCGCCCGTTGCCAGGTTGTAGACGTCCAGGGCCTTGCCACTGTTGCGGTTGACCAGCACGTACGAGGCGCTCGGGTCGACGGCAGGCGCCGCGCCGGCGGGCTGCGCGCCGAGGAACGCGGCCAGGAGCAGCAAGGGCGCCAGCAGGACGAGCAGACGTCGTGTCAGGTGGGCTGGGAACGGATGGCGGAACCGCATCGGAGAGCTCCTTCGTAGGCGGGGGTGAGAGGGGACGAGAAGGTCTGCGGGCCGCCGGGCGCTCCGGCGGACTGGCGATGTTAGCGCTAACAATTTTGCGGTGGCCAGCCCCCCGTCCGTTTCGCTGCGGCTCCTCGGGAGGGGAGGTCGCATGCGCGGCCAGACCTTGGTGGCGCCCGCGGTGAGGCCGCCGGTCAACTGCCGCTCGGCGACGGCGTGGAACGCGAGGGCGCCGGAAGAAGCCGCGCGGAATGATGCTCGCCCGGTTCCGTGGTGGCGATGTTCCACCAGGCGGAGGCCACTGCCGTCGGCCGCCGGCACCGGGCCGGACGAGCCGCCATCGCCGCAGGCGGCGGTGAGCGACGCGGACGGAACGGTAGGCCCGAGAGCGCGAGGAAGCTCCGCCGACTCGGGGGTGTGCTCGCCATAGGACCTCCGGGGTGAGGAGAGCCGGCTCGTCGAGTTCGAAATCTTTCGTAACCTTCTCGAACCACCGCTGCCACAAACTAGAAACGTGGGGCCCTCCGGTCAAGCCTTCTCGCGCAATTGCCTTTAAGGGAAGCCCTCTTACTGCTTGACAATCGGTTCGCGCCGACCGGAAACTCCTCGAAAGTTTGCGATACCTGTCGATAGCGCGAGGCGTCCGCGCGGAGGAGAGAAGTTGAGCGAGCAGCGTCCGACCCTGGCCGTCATCGCCGCCGAGGCCGGGGTCTCCCAGGCGACCGTGTCCAAGGTGCTCAACGGCCGCCCCGATGTGGCGGCTTCGACACGCGAACGGATCGAGGGCCTGCTGCGGTCCCACCACTACCTCCCTCCCGGGCAGCGGCAGGGGAGGGCGCGCAGGTCGGGCCTGGTCGACCTGATCATCGGCGGTCTGGACAGCGCATGGGCTGTGGAGATTCTGCGCGGTGTCGAGGCCGAGTGCGCCCAGCGCAGCGTCGGCACCGTCGTGTCGCTCGTCCCACCGGGCGAGGCGACACCGTCGAGCTGGGCCGCGCTGCCGGTCCTGCACCACAGCGACGGCGTCATCCTCGTCACCGCCTCGGTCACCCGGGCCCAGCGCGCCCAGATCGAACAGGCCGGGGTGGCGCTGGTCGTCATCGACCCGATCGACCTGCCGGGCAACGGCGTGCCGAGCATCGGCGCGACCAACTGGGCGGGCGGCCTCGCGGCCACGGAGCACCTGCTGGAGCTCGGACACCGCCGGATCGCCGCGATCGGCGGCCGCAAGGAGATGCTCTGCAGCCAGGCCCGCATCGACGGGTACCGTGCCGCGCTGGAGCGGGCCGGGATCGAGGTCCGCCGTGACCTGATCCGGTTCGGTGACTTCCAGCACGAGGGCGGGTTCCGGTGCGCCCGGGAGCTGCTCGCGCTTCCCGAGCCGCCGACCGCCATCTTCGCGGGCAGCGACCAGCAGGCGATGGGCGTCTACGAAGCGGCCCGGCAAGGCGGACTGAGCGTCCCGGGAGACCTCAGTGTGGTCGGCTTCGACGACCTGCCGATGTGCGACTGGCTGTCGCCGCCGCTGACGACTGTGCGCCAGCCGCTGGAGGAGATGGGCCGGCTCGCCGCCCGCTCACTGTTCCAGCTGCTGGACGGCCAGCCCCTGGTCAGCCCCCGGATGGAGCTCTCGACCGAGCTCAAGGTCCGCCTCTCCACCGCCCCGCCCCGTCTCTAGGAGAACTCCTTGAACGAGCCCTGGCACGATCCCCTGCTGCCCGTGTCCGTGCGCGTCGCCGATCTGCTGGAACGGATGACACTCGAAGAGAAGGCCGGCCAGCTCACCGCCTTCTGGGCGCGGCCCTCGGATCCGGGGGCACCGGTGGCGCCCGTGGAGAACGAATCCGGCGGGTCCGCCCCCGGGCTCGACCACTTCGCCGCCCACGGACTCGGCCAGCTCACCCGGGTGTTCGGGACCGCTCCGGTCACCGCGAAGGCCGGGATGGAGCGGCTCGCCTCGCTCCAGCAGCAGGTGACCGCATCGAGCCGGTTCGGGATCCCGGCGGTCGTCCACGAGGAGTGCCTGACCGGGTTCATGACGTGGGGGGCGACCGTCTTCCCCGCGCCGCTCGCCTGGGGCGCGTCCTTCGATCCCGGGCTCGTGCGCCGCATGGCCGCCGCGATCGGCGCGGGGATGCGGCGAGCCGGTGTCCACCAAGGCCTGGCTCCGGTCCTCGACGTGGTCCGCGACTACCGGTGGGGCAGGACCGAGGAGTGCATCGGCGAGGACCCCTTTCTCGTCGGAGCGATCGGCACCGCCTACGTGCAGGGCCTGGAAGGCGCTGGCATCGTGGCGACGCTGAAGCACTTCGCCGGGTATTCGGCCTCGCAGGGCGGCCGGAACATGGCCCCTGTCGCGGTGGGGCCGCGCGAGTTCGCAGACGTGCTGGTCGAGCCTTTCGTGCGGGTGCTGCGCGAGGGAGGCGCCCGGTCGGTGATGAACAGCTACACCGACGTGGACGGCGTCCCGGTGGCCGCCGACGAACGGCTGCTGACCGGGCTGCTCAGGGGTGGACTCGGCTTCGCCGGAGTGGTCGTCGCCGACTACTACGCCGTCTCCTTCCTGGAGACCCGGCACGGCATCACCGGTTCACGGGGCGCCGCTGGCGCGCTGGCGCTGACCGCCGGGATCGACGTCGAACTGCCCACGGCCCGCTGCTACGGCGAGCCGCTGACCGAACTCGTGCGGTCGGGAAGCGTACCGGAGGAGCTCGTCGACCGGGCCGCGCGGCGTGTCCTGCTGCAGAAGGCCGAACTCGGCCTGCTCGACCCGGACTGGGAACCCGCCGCGCCCGAGGCGGTCGACCTCGACCCGCCGGAGAACCGGGCCCTGGCCAGGCTCATGGCCGAACGGTCCACCGTGCTGCTCGCCAATGACGGCACCCTGCCGCTGCGGCCCTGCCGGGTCGCGGTGCACGGGCCGTACGCCGACGAGCCCCGGGCCTTCCTCGGCTGCTACGCCCTTCCCAACCACGTCGCGGCTCCCGGCGCTCCCGGGCTGGAGATCCCCACGCTCGGCGAAGCGCTCGGCGCGGCCGGGTTCACGGTCACCTCGGACGACCCGGACGTGAACGTACTGGTGCTCGGGGACCGGGCCGGCCTGTTCGGCCGGGGCACGTCCGGAGAGGGCTGCGACGCCGAGACCCTCGACCTGCCCGGCGACCAGGCCGCCCTGGCCTCCGCCGTCCTGGACTCCGGGGTGCCGACGGTCCTGGTCGTCGTCTCCGGGCGGCCCTACGCGCTGGGCACGGCGGCCGAGCGCGCGTCGGCCGTCATACAGGCCTTCTTTCCCGGGGAGGAGGGGGCGACGGCACTGGCCCGGATCATCAGCGGGGCGGCGGAACCGTCCGGACGGCTGCCCGTCTCCCTCCCCCGCCGGGCCGGCGGCCAGCCCGGCACCTACCTGCACGCCGGGCTCGGCGGGCGCACCGACTGGAGTTCGGTGGACCCGACCCCGCTGTTCCCCTTCGGGCACGGGCTGAGCTGGACCAGGTTCGCCTTCTCGGAGCTCTCAGTGGATCCCGAGGCCCCGACGGACGGGGCCGTCACGGTCTCGGCCACCGTGCGCAACGTCGGCGGGGTGGCCGGGACCGAGGTGGTCCAGCTGTACCTCTCCGACCCCGTGGCGTCCGTCGTCCGGCCGCGGCAGTGGCTCGCCGGATTCGCCCGGGTCGAGCTGCCTCCGGGCGCGGCCGCCAGGGTCGCCTTCTCCGTCCATGCCGACCGGACCTCCTTCACCGGGCTCGACCTGCGCAGGAGGGTGGAGCCCGGGGAGATCGGGGTGGCCGTGGGACGGTCCAGCGGCGACCTGCCGCTCCAGGGCTCCTTCACCCTGCGGGGGCCGGTACGCCATCCGGCCGCCGACCGGGTCCTGTCCGTACCGGCCGAGATCGTCCCGGTTCCATGACCGGGTTCTCCGGGGACCCCTTACTGCCCGGGTTCCGGCCCGATCCGTCCGTCTGCCGGGTGGGAGCGGACTACTACCCGGCGACGTCCAGCTTCGAATGGTTCCCGGCCCCTCCCGTCTTCCACAGCCGTGATCTCGCGAACTGGCGGCGCGTCGGATCCGCGCTCGACCGCGCGTCACAGCCCGGCCTCTCCGGCCGCGCTCCCTCACGGGGCCTGTTCGCACCGACGTTCCGTCACCATGACGGACTCTGGAACGCAAACGACGCCCGGGCCCGTGTGGTGGACGAGGCCGCCGGCCGCACCGAGATCTGGATGCGCGAATACCTTTCCCGCGAACGACGTCTCACGGGGCCCGAGTACGTCCCGCCACCCTCTCCGCCGGCTGGAGCGCCCTGCGCACCCCACCGGCGACGGGCTCCGCCTCCGGCTCCGGCCCGAACGCCTCGGCGCGCGCACCACCCCGTCCCTCCTGGCCCGGCCCCAGGAATGGCCCGACTGCGGCGTCTCCACGGAACTGCGCTTCACTCCCGGCGCTCCGCACGAAGAGGCCGACCTTGCCGTGCTCTTCACCAGCGTCCCGCTCGGCCTCAACGCCACCTCCAACGGCCGCCCCTCCACCAGCCAAGCGCACTTCACGTGGTTCGACATCACGTACCCGAGCCGGCGGGAGCCGCCCGGACACCTGCGTCGGTGACGCCCGCGGCCCGCCCACGGTTCGCCCGCCGGCCCCGTCCCGGGCAGCCCCCACACACAACCGAAAGCGCTTCCCCTTCCCCCCACCGGAGGACCAACCATGCGCAAGTCCGTCCGAGCCGCATCCGCCCTGCTGGCCGGTCTCCTCGCCGGCGGTCTCGCCCTGCTCCACGCGGGCCCCGCGTACGCCGCCGACCCGACCGCGATGACCAGCGGCTTCTACACCGACCCCGACAACTCCGCCCTGCGGTGGACCGCCGCGAACCCCGGCGACGGCCGGGCAGCGGCGATCCGGACGTCCATCGCCAACACCCCGGCGGCCCGCTGGTTCGGCAACTGGAGCGGCGACATCGCCGCGGCCGCCGGCTCCTACGCCGGCCGCGCGGACTCCGCCGACAAGCTGCCGATCCTGGTCGCGTACAACATCCCCGACCGGGACATCTGCGCCGGTCATTCCGGCGGCGGCGCCGGGAGCCGAGCCGCCTACGAGAGCTGGATCGCCGCCTTCGCCACTGGCATCGGCAGCCGTCCGGCCGTCGTCATCCTCGAACCCGACGCGCTCGGTCACGAGAGCTGCATGACGTCCGGCCAGATCGCCGAGCGCAACGCCATGCTCAAGAACGCGATCGCCCAGTTCAACACCAAGGCGCCCAACACCTGGGTCTACCTCGACGCCGGGAACGCCGGCTGGATCGGTGCCCCGGCCATGGCGCAGCAGCTGGCCGCCGCCGGGGTCGGCGGGGCGCACGGCTTCGCGCTGAACGTCTCCAACTACTTCACCACCGACCAGAGCACCTCCTACGGCAACGCCGTCAACTCGGCCCTGCGCTCCTACGGCTACACCAAGCCGTTCGTCGTCGACACCAGCCGCAACGGCAACGGCTCCAACGGCCAGTGGTGCAACCCCGCCGGCCGCCGGACCGGTACCCCCAGCCAGCGCGGGGGCGGTGCCGAGATGCTGCTGTGGATCAAGATCCCCGGGGAGTCCGACGGCAACTGCGGCGTCGGGGCGGGTTCCTCGGCCGGGCAGTTCCTGCCGGAGGCCGCCTACAAGATGATCTACGGCTACTGAGCCCGCCCGCGGGTTCACTCCGCCGCGCTCTCTTCTTCCGTGCTCTTCCTTCCCTGCTCTCTGCCCTGGAGGCTCATTCATGGGATCGAACGCCATTCCCCCACCCCTCGTCCGCCGGATGACGGCGGGTCTGCGCGCGGCCCTTGCCGTCGCCGTCCTCGGTTCGGCCGCCGTGCTGGCGGCTCCGCCGGCCGCACGGGCCGCCGAGGGCACGCTCGGTGCCGCGGCGGCGCAGAGTGGCCGCTACTTCGGCGCCGCCATCGCCTCGGGCCGGCTGGGCGACCCCGCGTACACGACGATCGCGGGCCGCGAGTTCAACTCGGTGACGCCCGAGAACGAGATGAAGATCGACGCCACCGAACCCCAGCAGGGCCGGTTCGACTTCTCCGCCGGTGACCGCGTCCACGACTGGGCGACGCGCAACGGCAAGCAGGTCCGCGGCCACACGCTGGCCTGGCACTCCCAGCAGCCGGGCTGGATGCAGAACCTCGGCGGCGGCGCGCTGCGCCAGGCCATGACGAACCACATCAACGGGGTGATGGCCCACTACAAGGGCAAGATCGTCCAGTGGGACGTCGTGAACGAGGCCTTCGCCGACGGCACCTCCGGAGCCCGGCGCGACTCCAACCTGCAGCGCACCGGCAACGACTGGATCGAGGTCGCCTTCCGCACCGCGCGTGCCGCCGACCCCGGCGCCAAGCTCTGCTACAACGACTACAACATCGAGAACTGGACGTGGGCCAAGACCCAGGCCGTGTACTCCATGGTCCGGGACTTCAAGCAGCGTGGCGTGCCGATCGACTGCGTCGGCTTCCAGTCCCACTTCAACAACGACAGCCCCTACGACAGCAACTTCCGCACCACCCTGCGGAGCTTCGCCGCCCTCGGCGTCGACGTGGCCGTCACCGAACTCGACGTCCAGGGCGCCCCGGCCGCGGCCTACGCCAACGTGACCAACGACTGCCTGGCCGTCCCGCGCTGCCTCGGCATCACCGTCTGGGGGGTGCGCGACACCGACTCGTGGCGAGCGGAGCAGTCGCCGCTGCTGTTCGACGGCAACGGCACCAAGAAGCCGGCCTACGCCGCCGTGCTGGGCGCGCTCAACGCCGCCGGCTCCTCCGCTCCTGCCCCCTCACCCGGTTCCGGGCCGGTCAAGGGCACGGGTTCGGGCCGCTGCCTGGACGTGCCCGGTGCCGTGACCACCGACGGCACCCAGGTCACCCTGTGGGACTGCAACAACGGCACCAACCAGCAGTGGACCCACACCACCGCGGGCGAGCTCAGGGTCTACGGAGACAAGTGCCTTGACGCCGCCGGAACCGCCAACGGGACCAAGGTCCAGATCTACGGCTGCTGGGGTGGCGACAACCAGAAATGGCGCCTGAACCCGGACGGATCCCTCGTCGGAGTCCAGTCCGGGCTCTGCCTGGACGCCGCGGCCGGCGGCACCGTCAACGGCACCCTGATCCAGCTCTACTCGTGTTCGAGCGGCGGCAACCAGCGCTGGACCCGCACCTGAAGCCCGCCACGGCGAGGGTGGCGACACCCTCGCCGTGGCACGGTTCCTTCAGGAGCAGACCGAACCGCCGAGGGTGAAGCGCGCCGGGGGCGCGTTGGTACCCGAGTACGTCGCCTGGAAACCGAGGCTCGCGCTGCCGCCGGGCTCCAGCGTGGCGTTCCATCCGGCGTCCCGGGCGGTGACCGTGCTGCCCGACTGGCTCACCGTGGCGTTCCAGGCATTGCCGATCCGCTGGTCACCCGCGAAGCTCCAGCCGAGGGTCCACCCGGAGACCGCCGAGGTGCCGGTGTTCCGCACGCTCACGGTCGCCGTGAAACCGTTGCCCCAGGCGTTGTCGATCCGGTAGGTCACCGTGCAGGAGGCCGCCGGCGTGTCGTCGTCCGCCTCCGTCGCCGTGAACGTCGCCGACTGCACGCCGGGACCGCCGGCCGTGAACGTCGCGGTGCCCGGCGACGTGTCGGCGTCCTGCGCGGCGGAGACCCGAACCTGCTGCGCCGTCGCCCAGTCGGCCGGAGTGAACACCAGGGTCGCGGCCGCCGACAGGTCCTGGTCGCCGGAGCTGCGGGCCACGGTCACCGTGACGTCGCGGGCGGGCGCCGCCGAGAGCCGTACGCCCAGCTGAGCCGAACCGCCCTCCGGGACCGTCACGGCCGCCGGTACCACCTGGACCGCGGGCGTCGCCGGCGCGCCGCGCCGCTCGGCGGCGAAGGCCGCCAGCCAGGCCAGCGACGCGTTCCAGTTGATCGCCACCTCGTTGGTGGAGTACGAGCCGATGTCGTCCACGTAGCACGTAGCCGGCGCGCAGCCCGCGAGCTTCTCCCTGGCCACCGGGTCCTCCAGCGCCGCGTTCGGCCCGCCCGCGAAGGAGCCGGCGGGCGGGTGGGGCAGCGAGGCGTCGTTCTGGTGGGCCCAGAACCGGTGGTGCTGGTTCTCGGAGTGACGTTCGCCGTAGCCGGTGACGTAGGAGAGGTCGAGGGCGTTGCGGCCGAGCAGGTAGTCCAGGGACTCCAGCGCTCCGGCCCGGTAGCGCTGTTGGCCGGTGAGCTCGTACGCGACGGCCATCACCATGGCGTTGTTGGTGACCGAGCTGTTGGAGCCCCACGCGTACCCGGTGGCCGGGAGCGGCACCGGGTAGCCCTGGCCGGCCATGGTGGAGAGGTGGCCGTCGGCGGCGGAGGTCAGCAGACCGCGCAGCCGGGCGATGTCGTCGGCGGGCAGGCCCCCGCCGGGGACGGTGGCGAGGGTGATGCGGCCGAGGGTGGCCGTGCCGCCCCACCAGAACCCGTCGACGGGCCTGGCGTGGTGCGGGGAGGAGGTGACGGCGTCGCGGTACTGCGGCTCTCCGGTGGTGGTCAGCAGCTCCGCCGCCGCCCAGTAGAACTCGTCGGAGACGTCGGCGTCCTCGTAGGCGCCGCCGCCGGTGTTGTCGCTCGCCGGGGCGAGCACGTCCGGGTTGGCCTTGGCGGCCGTCCAGGCGCGGCGGGCCGCCTCCAGGCAGCGTGCGGCGAACGCGGCGTCGTACGGCGCGTACACCCGTGCGCACTGTGCGGCCGAGGCCGCCAGGTTCAGCGTCGCGGCGGTGGACGGCCTGTGCAGCTCGCGCTGCTCGGCGTCGAGTTCGGGCCGGGTCGGCAGGGCGGTCCACCGGGCGTCGTGCATCTTGTGGAAGGCCATCCCGGCCATCGGCTTCCCGGCCGGGACCTGCATCCGCAGCAGGAACTCCAACTCCCAGCGGGCCTCGTCCAGCACGTCCGGTGTTCCGTTGCCGCGCTCCGGTAGCCGCAGCGTCGCATCGCCGAGCGCCGCGTCGCCTCCCGAACGGCGGGCCCGCTCGAAGGAGTTGACCACCTCCCAGACGGAGATGCCGCCGTTGACGACGTACTTGCCGTGGTCGCCGGCGTCGTACCAGCCGCCGCGCGCGTCCACGCGGTAGTCGCACACCCCCGCCTGGCAGGGGACGTCACTGTCGCCCTTGTTCGGGGCGACACCCAGGTGCCCGGCGGGGCGGGCGTAGGGGCTGCCGCCGGCCAGGGCCGCGTCGATGGCGATGCCGCTGCGCTGCTGGTAGAAGAACGCCATGCTGTCCGCGCGCAGGGAGTCGTACAGCGACGGGGAGATGTCGAACGGGTGGCTGGTGCGGCCGTCGACGCCCAGGGTGTAGCCGGAGCCGGAGCCGGTGTACGCGCCGAAGTCCACCAGGTGCGTGGACTGCCCTGACGCCTGGTCCGCGCCGCGCACGGTGGTGGCGCCCGAGGCGACCACCGCGCCCGCGGCGTCGCGCAGTTGCCAGCCGAGCGGGGCGGTCGCGGCGCTGGCCACGGTGGCCCGCTTGGGGCCGTCGGGCAGGTAGCCGAGCTGGTTGACCCGGACGGGTGTGTCGGCGGCGGCCACGGGGGCGGCGGCCTCTGCCGGAAGGGTCAGGCCGGTCATGGACAGGCCGCCGACGGCGAGCGCCAAGCCGGCGAGTACGGCGGCCGCGCGGCGGGGCACGCCGCGCGCGGGGGTGACAGGAGGCACGGGTGGAGCCTTCCTAGGCGGGGGTGCGGGAGCGCTCCCCATCAGCGTGGGAGCGCTCCCAATCAAGCCAGCAGGCGACGCGGACCGTCAAGTGGGCTTGCGACAAAGGGAGTTGCCTCGGCGCGCACGCGCAGGCGGAAGCCCAGGGCTGCCCCGCTTCGCGCCGGTACGGCCCGGACGTCGGCGGCACGCCGGCGCGGTGGCTCTCCCCGCCCGTCGCGGGGCTGTGCGCGTCTTCAGGGTCCCGGCGCGGGGGCGGGGTTGCCGTAGTAGGCGTCCGGTCCGTGCTTGCGGGTGAAGTGCCGCTCCAGGAGGTGCCTCGGCGGGTCCGAGGCGCCCCCGAGGCGGAACCCCAGCGCAAGGGTGTGCAGCGCCATCTCCGCCACGGCCTCGCAGACGACGGCGTTCTCCAGTGCGGCCTTCGCGGTGGCACCCCAGGTGAAGGGGCCGTGCCGTGAGACGAGCGCTCCGGGGACCTCTTCGGCCCGTCGGGGATCGCCGCCGAGCCGGGCGACGATCACCTGGCCGGTGTTGTACTCGTAGTCCTTGGCGCACTGCGCGGCGGTCAGGTCCTCCGTCACGGGGACGGGCCCGTTGAAGGTGTCGGCGTGGGTGGTGCCGAGCACGGGGATCGGGCGGCGCGCCTGGGCGAAGGCGACGGCGTGCGCCGAGTGCGTGTGGGTGACACCCCCGATGGAGGGGAACGCCCGGTAGAGGCACCGGTGGGTTTCGGCGTCGGTGGAGGGCCTGAGGTGCCCGTCGACGACCCTCCCGTCCGCCAGCGCCACCACCACCAGGTCCTCCTCGGTGAGGTCGGCGTAGGAGACCCCGGACGGCTTGATCACGAACACACCGGCGTCCCGGTCCACTCCGCTGACGTTCCCCCAGGTGAGGGTGGCCAGGCCGGCGTCCGGGATGCGGAGGTTGGCCGCGAGGACCTCGCGGCGGAGCTCCTTGAGATCGGTCTCGCTCACTGCGCTCTCCCCGTCTTTCCGCCAATGGACCGACCGCGGGACGCATCGGCACCACGGCTGCGCTGCGGTTGCTGGCGCTTCAGATTGTGAACGCTAACAAGTGGAAAGCTCAAGGGCTTACTAGGAGATTCCCGTGGAGATTCCCGCTCACACCCCCAGAGAACGCTGCATAATGTGAGCGCCAACATAGATGCCCCGCCGACCGTCCCCCAGCCGGTTCGGTACCTTGAGGGAAGGCCGCTCGATGAGGAAAGGAAGAGAGTTGACCCAGCTCCCGGACGTCTCGCGAGCGCCCACGATGACGGACGTCGCGCGCGTCGCAGGCGTCTCCCACCAGACCGTTTCGCGGGTGCTCAGCGACCACCCGAACGTCAGCGCCAAGACCCGGGCCGCGGTGACACAGGTCATCGAGCAGCTGGGCTACCGGCGGAACTCGGCGGCCCGGGCCCTGGCCACGCGCCGGACCCACACGCTGGGCGTCATCGCGGTGAACACCACCCTGCACGGCCCCGCCAGCACCGTGGCCGGGGTTCAGGAGGCGGCTCGCGACCGCGGCTATCTGACGTCCGCCGTCACGCTCCGGACGGCCACGCAGACGGCCCTCGCCGAAGCCATGCAGCACCTCGCCGGGTGGGGCGTGGAGGGGATCGTCGCCGTCACCCCGCAGCGCGCCGCGGTGCGGGCGCTGGCGGCGTTGGAGGCACCGTGTCCGGTGGTCACCGTGGAAGGCGGCCACACCCTGGCGCTGCCCGGAGTGTCGCTGGACCAGAACCTCGGCGCCCGCATGATCACGGAACACCTCCTCGCCTCGGGCCACACCACCGTGTGGCATGTCGCGGGCCCCTCCGACTGGCTTGAGAGCGAGGCCCGCACCCAGGGATGGGAGGACGCGCTCCGGGACGCCGGAGCCGAGGTGCCGCCCCTGCTGCGCGGCGACTGGAGCCCCCTTTCGGGATACCAGGCCGGCCAGCAGCTCGCGGGGCGGGTCCGGGCGTCACGAGGAGGGGGATCTGGGCTCACGGCGGTGTTCGTCGCCAATGACCAGATGGCCCTCGGCGTCCTGCGGGCCTTGCGGGAAGCCGGACTGCGCACGCCCGAGGACGTGGCGGTCGCCGGCTTCGACGACATCCCCGAGGCCGAGTTCTTCCCGCCTCCGCTCACGACGATCCGCCAGGACTTCGCCTCGCTCGGCCGCGACAGCATCGGACTGCTCCTGGACCATATCGAGGGCCGGGCCGACGAGCCGACCCACCTGGTGGTGGTCCCCGAGCTCATCGTGCGCGCCAGCACGGCCCGCAGGATCGCCCTCCCCGGCGAATGACCCCCGGAACGGCCGGGGCCCGGCCCCTCCTGCGAGGAGCCGGGCATGCCGGGAGGGGAGGTGCAGTGGTCGCGAAACCGTCCGGAGCCCCACGGCCCCGGACTCGGATTCGGTCGCGGCGCCGGCCCCCGGAAGGCGCCGCCCGCGGACCGCCGTCAGCGCGCGGCGGCCCGGCGGCCGCCCACCAGGCGTTGCAGCACGATGAACGCGAGCAGCAGGGCACCGATGACGATCCGGGTCCACCAGGAGCTGAGGGTGCCCTGGAAGTTGACCAGCGTCTGGATCGTGCCGAGGACCAGCACGCCGAGAGCGGTGCCCAGGACGAAGCCGGTTCCTCCGGTCAGCAGCGTGCCGCCGATCACGGCGGCGGCGATCGCGTCGAGTTCCATGCCCATGGCGTGCAGGGCGTAGCCGGAGAGCGTGTAGAAGGTCAGCAGCACACCGCCGAGAGCGGAGCACAGGCCGCTGACGCCGTATACGGCGATCTTCGTGGTGCCCGTCGGCAGACCCATCAGGCGTGCCGAGGACTCGCTGCCTCCCAGTGCGTACACGTTCCGGCCGAAGCGGGTGTGGTGCAGGACGACGAAGGCGGTCACCAGAACGGCCAGCGCGATGAGCACGGGGACCGAGACGAACAGTCCGCCCGGGCCGTAGAGCCTGGTCTGGGCGACTCCCGCGGTGACGGGATCGTTGATCGTGATGGATTCGGTGCTGATCGTGTAGCAGAGCCCCCGGGCGAGGAACATGCCGGCCAGGGTGACGATGAACGGCTGGATCTCGAAGGTGTGGATGATCCAGCCCATGAGCGCCCCGCTCCCGGCGCCGACCAGCAGGACCAGGGGAATCACGATGGCCAGGGGCCAGCCGTGCGACTCGACCAGCCAGGCCGTGATCATGGTCGAGAGGGCAACCATGGAGCCGATGGACAGATCGATGCCCCCGGTGAGGATGACGAAGGTCGCGCCGACCGCGACGACCAGCAGGAATCCGTTGTCGATCAGCAGGTTCAGCACGACCTGCGCGGAGAGGAAGCCCTCGTAGCGCACGGATCCGACGCCGAACATGACGACCAGCAGGACCGCGGTGACGACCAGGGGGATACGGGTCCGGGCGCGCGGGGAAACGGCCGCGAAGGGGCGGGCCGTTCGCGCGGCGGCGTTCACGGTGCCGGTACTCATGCCCGTACCTCCTGCTCCTGCGGGGTGGTGCCCGCCGCAGCGTGGGATCGAGGGGCGGTAGCCCGGCGACGCATGACCCTCGCCCGGAAGACAGGGGACTGCACGAGGCAGACGATGACGACGACGAACGCCTTGAAGACGAGGGTGGTCTCGGGCGGGACGCCGAGGGTGTAGACGGTGGTCGACAACGTCTGGATGATCAGGGCGCCCAGGACCGTCCCTCCGAGGGAGAAGCGCCCTCCGGTCAGGGCGGTCCCGCCGATCACGACGGCGAGGATCGCGTCGAGCTCGATCCACAGGCCGGCGTTGTTGCCGTCGGCGCTGGAGACGTTCGAGCTGATCATCAGCCCTGCGACGGCGGCGCACAGGGCACTGAAGACGTAGACCAGGGCGAGCAGGCCGCCGGCCCGGATGCCCACCAGGCGGCTGGCGGCGGGATTGCCGCCGACGGACTCGATCAGCATGCCGAGGGCGCTGCGACGTGCGACGAAGGCGGTGAGCGCGACGAGGACGGCGGCCAGCAGGACGGCGAACGGGAGGAGCAGCCAGTAGCCGCCGCCGATCATCTTGTAGGGGGCGCTGGCCACCGTGATGATCTGACCGTCGGTGATCAGCTGGGCGACGCCGCGGCCCGCGACCATGAGGATCAGGGTGGCCACTATGGGCTGGACCCGCAGACCGGACACCAGCAGTCCGTTGGCCAGGCCCAGCACCAAGGCGACCCCGAGCGCGAGGGCGACGGCGGTGAGCGTGGTGGCGACGCTGCCGGGACGCGCCGCGGTGGAGATGTGTCCGCAGGCGAGCGCGCCGGCGATGGCGACGGTGGAACCCACCGAGAGGTCTATGCCCCGGGTGGCGATGACGAGGGTCATACCGAGCGCCACGAGGACGAGGGGCGCGCCGAAGCGCAGGATGTCGACGGGGCTGCCGTAGAGGTGGCCGTCACGTACCCGGACCGAGAGGAAGTCGTGGTGGAACGCGAGGTTGCCGAGGAGCAGGGCAAGCAGCACGAGTGCGGGCCACAGCAGGCGGTGGCGGGCCGTTCGCCGTCCGGGGCCGCCGGCGGCCCCGGATGTGGTTGGCTGGGAGGTCATGAGTCCGTTCCGGTGGCGATGGTCGTCAGGAGGCGATCGGGCGTGACGGAGTCGTCGTTGTCCAGGGTGGCCACCATGCGGTGGTCGCGGAGCACGGCGATGCGGTGACTCAGCCGGAGGACCTCTTCGAGCTCCGCCGAGACGAACAGCACCGCGGTGCCTTCGCCCGCCAGGCGGGCCACGAGCTTCTGGATCTCGGCCTTGGCCCCGATGTCGATGCCCCGGGTGGGTTCGTCGAGGATCAGGAGGCGGGGCTCGGTGAGCAGCCAGCGCGCGAGGAGGACCTTCTGCTGGTTGCCTCCGCTGAGGTGGCGTACCTGGGCTTCGGGGTCGGCGGGACGGATGTCCAGGGCCTTGATCCAGTGGCGCGCCAGTTCGTCCTGCTTCGCACGGATGAGGGGCCTGGTCCAGCCGCGGGCGGCCTGCAGGGCGAGGATGATGTTCTCGCGGACCGTGAGCTCGCCCACCAGGCCCTCGGACTTGCGGTTCTCGGAGCAGAAGGCGACGCGCCGGGCGATGGCGTGGCGGGGGCTGCGCAGGACCACCTTCCTACCCTCGATGCCCACCTCTCCGGCGTCCGCGCTGTCCGCGCCGAACAGCAGGCGCGCCGCCTCGGTGCGGCCGGAGCCGAGCAGGCCGGCCAGTCCTACGACCTCGCCGGCGTGGATGTCGAGGTCGTAGGGTTCGATCGACCCCGTACGGGTCAGCCCTCGGGCCCGGAGGAACGGCTCGCCGGCCGCCTGCCCAGCCCCCCGTCCGGGCGTACGGCCCGACAACTGGTCGAGGGCGGCCAGTTCTCCCCCGATCATCCGCTGGACGAGCGTCACGGGGGTGAGCTCGGCGATGGGGTACTCGCCTTCCAGGCGGCCGCCCCGCAGGACGGTGACACGGTCACAGAGGTCGAACACCTGGTCCAGGAAGTGCGTGACGAACAGGATGGCCACACCGCGGTCCCTCAGCCGCCGCACCAGCCTGAAGAGCTGGGCCACCTCCTCGCGGTCCAGGCTGGAGGTGGGTTCGTCCAGCACGAGCACCTTCGCCGAGACGTCCACCGCCCGGACGATGGCGACGAGTTGCTGAACCGCCAGGGAATGCGCGTGGAGCGGGCCGGCGACATCCAGGTCGAGCTCCAGCTCGATCAGCAGCTCGGCCGCCCGCCGCCGCATCTCGGACCAGCGGACGAGACCGAACCGGCGTGGTTCGCGCCCAATGAGGATGTTCTCGGCGACCGAGAGGTTGGGGCAGAGGTTGACCTCCTGGTAGACGGTGCTGATTCCGGCCCGCTGCGCCTGGAGGGGGTCCGTGAACGCGTGGGGGCTGCCATCCACGAGGACGGTGCCGCCGTCGGCGCGGTGGACACCGGTGAGCACTTTGATCAAGGTGGACTTCCCGGCGCCGTTTTCGCCCATCAGGGCGTGCACCTCGCCGGGGAAGAGCCGGAGAGCGACTCCGTCGAGGGCGAGTACGCCCGGGAAACGCTTGCGGACGCCGTGGGCTTCCAGGACCGGCCGCGGGCCGCCGGTGCCCGTGGGCGGCTGCGTGGACGGATGTGTCATCCGCCCTCCTCTCGTGGGGGGGGGTGGTGCGGGCTGGGTCGCCGGGCCTCGCGGGCCGGCGGGATCGGCAGGGGCGGCCGGGTGCGCCGGACTGCGGCGGCGGCTGGGCAGCCGCCCGTCAGTACTTCCGGGACGGCAGCGCGGCCGCGGCCTTGTCCTGCGGGAACACGCCCTCCTCGGTTTCGACCCGGGCGGGCACGCTCTCGCCCGCGACGACCTTCTTGGCCAGCTCCATCAGCTGGTCGCCGAGGAGCGGGTTGCACTCCACCACGACGTTGATCTTGCCCTCGGTCATCGCGACGAAGGCGTCCTTGATCCCGTCCACCGAGATCACCTTGATGTCGGTCCCGGGCTTCTTGCCGGACTCCTCGATGGCCTGGATGGCGCCGAGGGCCATGTCGTCGTTGTGGGCGTAGAGGACGTCGATGTGCTTCTGGGACTTCAGGAACGCCTGCATGACCTCCTTGCCCTTGGCGCGCGTGAACTCACCCGACTGCGAGGCGACGATCCTGAACCTGCCGTCACCCCGGATGGCCTCGCCGAACCCGGCCTTGCGGTCGTTGGCGGGTGCGGAGCCCGTGGTGCCCTGGAGCTCGACGATGTCGACGGGACCCTGCCGGCCGGCGTACGCACCGGTCAGCCACTCCCCTGCGGCCTTGCCCTCCTTGACGAAGTCCGAGCCCAGGAAGGTCTTGTAGAGGGATGTGTCCTTGGTGTCCACGGCCCGGTCGGTCAGGATGACCGGGATGCCCGCGTCCTTGGCCTCCTTCAGCACCGTGTCCCAGCCGGACTCCACGACCGGGGAGAAGGCGATCACGTCGACCTTCTGCTGGATGAAGGTGCGGATGGCCTTGATCTGGTTCTCCTGCTTCTGCTGCGCGTCGGAGAACTTGAGTTCGATGCCCGCCTTCTTGGCCGCATCCTGGACGGACTTGGTGTTGGCGGTACGCCACCCGCTCTCGGCGCCGACCTGGGCGAAGCCCATGGTGATCTTGCCGCCGGAGCCCGCCTTGGCCCCGGAGGCCGGGGCGGGACCGGTGGCGGGGCCCTGGGTCGAGCAGGCACTCAGCGCCGAAGAGGCGAGGAGTGCGGCGGTGAGGACGAGGACTGCTCTGCGAGCCATGGCGGGTGTCCTTTCGGGGTGTGCGGAAGGGGCTCCGCACGGCCGTGGGTGCGGCGGGGCCGAGTGCGGCGGCAAGGGGCCGCCGTCGAGAAAGGGAGCCGTCGCATTGTGAGCGCTAACAAGCACGGTTCTCAACCCTCTTGCTCGCGTTACCTGTCTGTTATCGCGACAGAACAGACTCTCAGGTAACTCGTCGGGCGATCTGAGCACACCCTCTTGCCCTCGACATTGTTAGCGCTCACACTGCATGGCGTCCGACACCCACACTCCTTCGGAAGGCACTCAGTTGACGTCACCCCACCCCCTCACGCCCACCGCCCGTTCCGGAGATCCGGAGCAGTACACGGTCGGTGTCGACTTCGGCACCCTGTCGGGCCGCGCCGTGGTGGTGAGGATTCGCGACGGACAGGAGCTGGCAGCGGCGGTCCACACCTACCGGCACGCCGTCATGGACCGGCACCTGCCCCACGGCGGTGCGCAACTGCCTCCGGACTGGGCCCTGCAACACCCCGAGGACTGGCGGGACGTACTGCGCCGCGCCGTCCCGGAGGCCGTGGCAGCAGCGGGAATCGATCCCGCGGCGGTGATCGGCATCGCCACCGACTTCACCGCCTGCACCGTCCTGCCCACCCTGGCCGACGGGACCCCCCTCGCCGAAACCGAGCTCGCCGGACGGCCGCACGCTTGGCCCAAGCTGTGGAAACACCACTCGGCCCAGCCGTACGCCGATCGCATCAACGAACTCGCCCACGCCTGCGGGGAGAAGTGGATCGCCCGCTACGGCGGCCGGATCTCCGCGGAATGGCAGTTCGCGAAGGCCCTCCAGGTCCTGGAGGAGGATCCGCTCGTGTACGACACCTGCGCGCGGTGGATCGAGGCCGCCGACTGGATCGTGTGGCAGCTCACCGGAACCGAGTCCCGCAACGCCTGCACCGCCGGCTACAAGGGCATCCACCAGGACGGCGCCTACCCGAGCGAGGAGTTCCTGGCCGGCCTGAACCCCCGGTTCGCCGACTTCGCCCGCACCCGCCTCGCGTTCCCGCTCTCCGCGCTGGGCTCACGCGTGGGCCCGCTCGGCACCGAGGCGGCGGCCTGGACCGGGCTGCGCCCCGGGATCGCCGTGGCCGCGGGCAACGTCGACGCCCATGTCACCGCTGCCGCGGCCCAGGCCGTGGAGGACGGTCAGCTGCTCGCCATCATGGGCACCTCCACCTGCCACGTCGTGAACGCCTCCGTCCTCGCGGACGTCCCCGGCATCTGCGGTGTAGTGAGCGGCGGCATCGTCGAGGGAGCCTACGGCTACGAGGCCGGGCAGAGCGCGGTCGGCGACGTCTTCGCCTGGGTACTGGACCAGGGCGTCCCACCGGACTACCTCGCCGAAGCGGCCGAGCGCGACGAGGACCTGCACACCCTGCTGACCCGGAAGGCCGCCGGCCGGCCGGTCGGGGGCCACGGACTGGTCGCCCTCGACTGGCTGGGCGGAAACCGGTCGGTCCTCGTCGACCACCACCTCTCGGGAGTCATCGTGGGTCTGACCCTCGCGACCCGCCCCGAGGACGTCTACCGCGCGCTGCTCGAAGCCACCGCGTTCGGCACCCGCGTCATCGTGGAGGCCCTGGAGGCGGGCGGCGTACCGGTGCGCGAGTTCATCGTCGCGGGCGGACTGGCCAGGAACGAACTGCTGATGCAGATCTACTCCGACGTGCTGCGCCGCCCCGTCTCCCTCGCCGCGTCGGACCAGGCCCCCGCCCTCGGGTCGGCCATCCACGCCGCCGTGGCCGCCGGCGCGTACACCGACGTACGGACGGCCTGCGCCTCCATGGGCCGCCGGCGTCCGGCCGTCTACACGCCCGACGCCTCCCGGGCCGATGCCTACGACGCCCTCTACGCCGAATACCGGCTCCTGCACGACCGCTTCGGCACAGACGGCCAGTTGCACCGCCTGAGGCGCATCCGCGACACGACCCGTACGGCGAACTGATCCGCGCCGCCGTCCACCCTCCCCGCCCGCCCGCTCCGACGCGTCGCGGGACGTCACCCCCAGGAGTCCATGTGCCCAGCCGAACGTCTCCCGCCCAGGAAATCTGGTTCCTCACGGGCAGCCAGCACCTGTACGGCGAGGAGACGCTGAAACAGGTCGCCGAACAGTCGCGGCGGCTGGTCGCCGCCCTGGACGAAGCCTCCGGCATTCCCGCACGTGTCGTGTGGAAGCCGGTGCTCACCGACGCCGACGCCATCCGCCGCCTGTGCCTCGATGCGAACGCCGATGACCGGTGCACCGGTCTCATCGCCTGGATGCACACGTTCTCCCCGGCGAAGATGTGGATCGCCGGACTGGACGCGCTGCGCAAGCCGCTGCTGCACCTGCACACCCAGTCGAACGTGGCCCTGCCCTGGGCCACCATCGACATGGACTTCATGAACCTCAACCAGGCCGCCCATGGCGACCGCGAGTTCGGGCACGTCCAGACCCGCCTCGGGGTGCCCCGCAAGACCGTGGCCGGACACGTCACCGACCCGGTGACGATCGCACGGATAGCCGTCTGGGCGCGGGCGGCCACCGCACGCTCCGAGCTGACCACCCTCAAGGCGGCCCGCTTCGGCGACAACATGCGCGACGTGGCCGTCACCGAAGGGGACAAGGTGGAGGCCCAGCTGCGCCTCGGCGTCTCCGTGAACACCTACGCCGTCAACGACCTGGTGGAGGTGGTCGACAGCGCGGAGGTGAGCGACGTGGCGTCCCTCGTCGAGGAGTACGCGGACCTCTACGACCTGGCGCCGGAGCTTCGACGGGGAGGCGAACGGCACGAGTCGCTGCGCTACGCGGCCCGCGTCGAGGCCGGCCTGCGCACCTTCCTCGAAACGGGCGGTTTCCGGGCCTTCACCACCAACTTCGAGGACCTCGGCGGGCTGCGCCAACTGCCGGGCCTCGCGGTCCAGCGGCTCATGGCCCAGGGGTACGGCTTCGGAGGGGAGGGCGACTGGAAGACCGCCGTCCTGCTGCGGGCCCTCAAAGCGGCCGCCACCGGACTCCCCGGCGGCACCTCCTTCATGGAGGACTACACCTACGACATGACACCGGGCAACGAGCTCGTCCTCGGCGCACACATGCTGGAAGTGTGCCCCACCCTCGCGACCGCCAGGCCCCGCTGCGAGGTCCACCCCCTCGGCATCGGCGGGCGGGAGGACCCGGTCCGGCTGGTGTTCGACGCCGCCCCCGGCCCGGCCGTGGTGGTCGGCCTCGCCGACCTCGGCGACCGCTTCCGCCTGGTGGCCAACGACGTCGACGTCGTGGCACCCCCGCACCCCCTGCCCGCCCTGCCCGTCGCCCGCGCGGTCTGGCGGCCCCGCCCCGACCTGCGGACCTCCACGGAATCCTGGCTGACAGCCGGCGGACCCCACCACACGGTCCTCAGCACCGCCCTGACCTCCGACCACCTCGACGACCTCGCGGAAATGCTCCGCCTGGAGCTCCTCCTCATCGAGGAGAGCACCACCCCGCAGCAGTTCCGGCGCGATCTGCGCTGGAACCAGGCGTACCAGCGACTGGCACTGGGATTGTGAACCAGGAGACCTGGGAGCGCTCCCACTGGCTGAGGCCCGACGGTAGCGCCAACCAGTGCACGGGAGAAGACGCGTTGGGGGGATTCGCGAGCGAAATGCTTTCGATCCTCCGCATACCTTGACGCGGGTGGGTGGCGTCCGCACAGTGGGAGCGCTCCCACTCGTTCACGGCTTGCGCACGGTCCCGCCGTGCCACGACCAGAACGGCGCTCCCGCCCCCGGGCGCGCTCTCCCCGGCCTGACCCTGGCCCGGTTCCGATGCCCGTGCCCTCCCCGTACGACGGAACACCCCCACCGGCGCCGAGCTCCGCCTGCGCGCCCCGACCTGAAAGGCACCCCGCGAAATGAGCCGCCTCATCCCCCGCACCGCGTTACTGGCAGCCCTCGGCCTCGTCACGGCCGCGGGCGCCACCGCCACCGTCTTCGGCACCCCCGCCGGCGCCGCCGCCGCCGGCTGCAAGGTCGAGTACCAGATCACGAACCAGTGGAACTCCGGGTTCGGCGCCAACGTGGTCGTCACCAACACCGGTGGTCCCCTCGCCGCCTGGACCCTGGAGTGGACCTACGCGAACGGCCAGCAGGTCACCCAGGGCTGGAACGCCGCCATCACCCAGTCGGGGGCGGCCGTGACCGCCAAGAGCCTCTCGTACAACGGGTCGCTGGCCACCGGCGGTTCGACGTCCTTCGGGTTCAACGGTTCCCACAACGGCACGAACGCCGCGCCCGCGACGTTCAAGCTCAACGGCGTCACCTGCAACGGTGCCACCGAGCCGACCCAGCCCCCCACCACTCCCCCGACGACCCCGCCCACGACGCCTCCGCCCTCGGGCGGCAAGGTCGACAACCCCTACGCCGGCGCCAGGGTGTACGTGAATCCCGAGTGGTCCGCCAAGGCGGCCGCCGAGCCTGGGGGCACGAGGGTGTCGAACCAGCCCACCGCCGTCTGGCTGGACCGCATGGCCCTCGTCACGGGCACCAGCGGCAGGATGGGCCTGCGCGACCACCTCGACGCGGCCCTGGCGCAGAAGGGCAGCGGCGAGCTCGTCGTCCAGCTGGTGGTCTACGACCTGCCCGGACGGGACTGCTCCGCGCTCGCCTCCAACGGAGAGCTGGGCCCGACCGAGATCGACAAGTACAAGACGCAGTTCATCGATCCGATCGCCGCGATCCTCGCCGATCCCAAGTACGCCGGTCTGCGGATCGTCACCGCCGTCGAGATCGACTCGCTGCCGAACCTCGTCACCAACGTCTCCGGCCGCCCGACCGCCACCCCGGCCTGCGACGTGATGAAGGCCAACGGCAACTACGTCAAGGGGGTCGGCTACGCGCTCGACAAGCTGGGCTCGATCGCCAACGTCTACAACTACGTGGACGCCGGCCACCACGGCTGGCTCGGCTGGGACGACAACTTCACCGCCTCCGCGGAGATGTTCAAGCAGGCCGCGACCGCCGAGGGCTCCACGCTCTCCAAGGTGCACGGCTTCATCGTGAACACGGCCAACTTCAGCGCGCTGAAGGAGGACAACTTCGAGATCGAGGACTCGGTCAACGGCACCTCCGTACGCCAGTCGAAGTGGGTCGACTGGAACCGCTACACCGACGAGCTGTCCTACGCCCAGGCCATGCGGGCCAAGGTGGTCTCGCTGGGCTTCGACGCCGGCGTCGGCATGCTCATCGACACTTCCCGCAACGGCTGGGGCGGCACGGCCCGCCCGACCGGCCCCGGCGCGACGACCAGCGTGGACTCCTACGTCAACGGCGGCCGCTACGACCGGCGCATCCACCTGGGCAACTGGTGCAACCAGGCGGGAGCCGGGCTGGGCGAACGGCCGCAGGCGGCACCGGCCCCCGGCATCGACGCCTACGTGTGGATGAAGCCGCCGGGCGAGTCGGACGGGGCGAGCAAGGAGATCCCGAACAACGAGGGCAAGGGCTTCGACCGGATGTGCGACCCCAGCTACACGGGCAACGTCCGCAACGGCAACAGCATGTCGGGCGCACTCCCGGACGCGCCGCTCGCCGGACAGTGGTTCTCCGCCCAGTTCCAGGAACTCATGAAGAACGCCCACCCGGCCCTGTGACGGAGCGCCGGTGATGGACCCGGAGCCGTGCGGAGCCGCCTGGCCGCCGTACGGCTCCGGCCCGTGCGTGCCCGGGCCCCGGCAGCGGGCGGAACCGGCGCGCGTCCTCCACCGCTCAGGAGGAATCCCGCACGATCAGCTCCGTGGGAAGGACCCGCCGCTTCTCCTCCCCCGCCGCCGGGCCGGCTCCGGGCCCCTCGGCGATCTTCTGCAGCAGCAGCCGCGTCATCGTGCGGCCCATCTCCTCGATCGGCTGGCGCACGCTCGTCAGGGGCGGATCCATCAGACGCGCGCCCACCGAGTCGTCGACGCCGACGAGGGCCACGTCCTCGGGGACCCGGCGGCCGGCCTCGCGCAGCACCCCCCGCGCTCCGGCGGCCATCACGTCGGAGGCGGCGAAGACCGCGTCCAGCCCGGGGGCGCGCTCCAGCAGTGCGCGCATCGCCAGCCTGCCGCCCTCCTCGGTGAAGTCCGCGATCTCCACGAGCGACTCATCGGGCGCGATCCCGGCCTCGGTGAGGCCCGCGCGGTAGCCTCCGAGGCGGGCGCGGGCCACGTACATGTCGAGCGGGCCGCTGATGGTCGCGATCCGGCCGCGGCCCCTGCCCACCAGGTGGGCGACGGCCGCGCGGCCGGCGCCGACGTTGTCGGAGTCCACGTAGTCGACGGGTTCCGCCTCGGAGCGCCGTCCGTTCATGACGACCGGCAGGCCCAGTCGCGCTATCCGGTCGGGCAGGGGGTCGTCCCCGTGGACGGATGCCAGCAGTACGCCGTCGACCCGCTGGGCGGCCAGGTAGTGTTCGAACCGCCGGCGCTCCGCCTCGGTCCGGACCAGGGTGAGCAGCAACTGCTTGTCCGCCCGGGAGAGTTCGGCACTGACTCCGCGGATCAGGTCCAGGAAGTACGGCTCCGAGAACACCCGGGCCTCG
Organism: Streptomyces sp. NPDC037421; assembly: GCF_055602105.1. Classification (NCBI taxonomy): domain Bacteria; kingdom Bacillati; phylum Actinomycetota; class Actinomycetes; order Kitasatosporales; family Streptomycetaceae; genus Streptomyces; species Streptomyces sp. NPDC037421. Next base: position 57,443 of record NZ_JBVJWV010000021.1, on the reverse strand, counting down.
GCCTCCGGGATGACCAGGGCGACCGCGTCGGTCCGGCTGCCGGCGAGCGCCCTGGCCGCCTGGTTGGGTACGTACCCGAGCTCGGCGACCGCGCGGGCGACGGCTTCCCTGGCCTGCTCGCTCACACTCGGCGAGCCGTTGATGACCCGGGACACCGTGCCGCGGCCGACGCCGGCCAGGGCGGCGACCTCCTCCAGGGTGGGCCTGCCGTTCCGCTGTCCGCTCACGCCTCTCGAACTCCCCTCGCGCATCGCACTCCGCGTCGGCCCCGATCCGGTGGATCCGGCGAGCATGATGGACCCCGCCGCCTCGCGCGGCACACCTTACGCCGAGGAACACCGTGGGAGCGCTCCCACAGTACTCTTGATTACCCGAACACGTCACGCCCCAATTGGCGTTCAGCCCTTGACACTTGCACCTGCAAGGCAGGAACCTTCCGGCAGCAGCGTGGGAGCGCTCCCATACGTGGGGGTGCCGCAGCGTCGCTTCCGGTCCGCGCGGGCCCTCGCCGAGCCGCGAGCGAGCCGCCAAGACCCCTGGCGCACAACCAGCACCGCCTTGGACGAGGAGAGTGGAATGCGCATTTCCAGCAGCAGACACGGCCGCGGCCGCCGCACCGCGCCCATCACGGCCGTCGCCGTGGCGACCGCCGCGGCCCTGCTCAGCGGTTGCGGGGGCGGCGGGGACGCCGGCGCGGACGCCGGGGGACAGATCACGCTGCGGATCGCGACCTTCGGTTCCTTCGGCTACGACAACGCCACCGGGGCGAAGCTCTACGCCGAGTACGAGAAGTCCCACCCCCGCATCAAGATCGAGGAATCGAACGTCGCGGACGGCCAGAAGTACTGGGACACGCTCAAGCTCCGCCTCTCCCGCGACAGCGGCCTCGCGGACATCCAGGCCCTGGAGGTGGGATACATCGCCGAGGCGACCGGCCCGGCAATGGCGGACAAGTGGACCGACCTGGGCAGGACCGGCGGCGCGGACCTCGGGGCGTTCCTGGACTGGAAGGTGAAGCAGGCCACCACGGGTGACGGCAAGGTCATCGGGCTCGGCACGGACGTCGGCCCGATGGCCGTCTGCTACAACAAGGACCTGTTCGCCCAGGCCAAGCTGCCGACCGATCGTGCGGAGGTCGCCCGGCTCTGGGCGGGCGACTGGGCGAAGTTCCTGGCGGCCGGTGAGACGTACATGAAGAACGCCCCCGCAGGGACCGCGTTCCATGACTCCGCCGGCGGGCTGTTCAACGCGGTGATCTCCAGCGAAGCCGTGCAGTACGCCAACGCCAAGGGGGAGCTGGACTACGAGAACAGCCCCGGTGTGAAGAAGGCCTGGGACACCGCCGTGGCGGCGGCGCGGGGCGGACTGACGGCCAAGCTGCGCCAGTTCGACGAGAAGGGCACGTGGAACGCGGCCTTCAAGAACTCCAGGTTCGCCACGGTCGCCTGTCCCAGCTGGATGACGGGCATCATCAAGGAACAGGCGGGCCCGGAGAACCAGGGGAAGTGGGACATCGCCGCACCGCCCGTGGCCGGCAACTGGGGCGGCTCCTTCCTCGCGGTGCCGAAGGCGGGCAAGCACGTCAAGGAGGCGGCCGAACTCGCCGCCTGGCTGACCGCTCCGGCCCAGCACGCCAAGGTCTTCGGCGTGAACGGCAACATCCCGTCCTCCAAGGGCACCCTCGCCTCCCCCGCCGTCCAGGACGCAAAGCTGCCGTACTTCGGGGACACCCCGGTCGGCAGGATCTACTCGCAGGCCGCGGCCGGCATCACGCCCGCCCCGATCAGCCGCTGGGACGGCCAGGTGAAGACCTTCCTGACCGACAACGGAATCCTCGACATCGAGCAGCGCGGCACCGATCCGGCGAAGGCCTGGGAGAACGTCAGGAAGCTGGTCGCCGACAAGATCGACCGGTAACCCGGGCGTCCGTGACGGCCCGCCGCCACGTCGAGGCGGGCCGTCGGTCACACCGCCCTGACAGCACCGCACGCATCCACCTGGAAGGAAGCCCCCGTGGCCACCTCCGTACGGGCGGCGGGCGACGGCTCCGCGCCGCCCTCCGCACCAGTCCGGGTCCGCGGCGCCGGCCCCGGCTCCCCCAGCCGGCGGCCCCCCGGCCGCAGCGGCCTGCGCAGCACCCTCTACCGCCTCGATCTGAAGGCCGTCCCGTACGTCTTCGTCGCCCCCTTCTTCCTCACCTTCGCCGCTTTCGGCCTCTTCCCCCTGATCTACACGGGCTGGATCTCGCTCCACCGAGTCGAACTCGGCGGGGAGGCCCAGTGGAAAGGCATGGAGAACTACGCTTCTCTGGCGACCAGCGAGTTCTTCTGGAACGCGCTGGCCAACACCTTCACCATGGGTCTGCTCTCGACCGTGCCCCAGCTGCTGATGGCCCTGGGCCTGGCTCATCTACTCAACTACAAGCTCCGCGGCCGCGGGTTCTTCCGGGTCGCGGTCCTCGCCCCGTACGCCACCTCCATCGCGGCGGCGACGCTCGTCTTCGCCCAGCTCTTCAACACCGACTACGGCCTGGTCAACACGGTCCTGGGCTGGGCCGGCTTCGCGCCGGTCGACTGGGAGTCCTCCAAGTGGCCCGCGCAGATCGCGATATCGACGATCGTGACCTGGCGGTGGACGGGCTACAACGCGCTGATCTACCTGGCGGCGATGCAGGCCGTACCGCAGGACCTGTACGAGGCCGCGGCGCTGGACGGGGCTTCGCGCTGGCGCCAGTTCCTCAGCGTGACCGTCCCTTCCATCCGGCCGACGATCCTCTTCACCGCCGTCGTCTCGACCATCGGCGCCACCCAGCTGTTCGGCGAGCCGCTGCTCTTCGGCGGCAGCCTGGGGATCAGCGGCGGCAGCGGCAACCAGTTCCAGACCCTGAGCCTGCTGATGTACGAGAAGGGCTGGGTGACCGGCGCGCTGGGCCAGGCCTCCGCCATCGCCTGGGTCATGCTCCTGCTCCTCCTGCTCATCGGCGGCTTCCGGATCCTGGTCTCGCGACTGCGCACGAAGGCGGGGAGCTGAGCCCATGACCCGCACACCCGACACGACCGCCTCCAGGGCGCCGCGCGTCAGGCGCCTTCGCCCGTCGGCCGGCCGTCAGCACCACGCGGGGCCGCTGGCCTACGTCCTCCTGGTCTTCGCCGCCCTGGTCTCCCTCTTCCCCCTCTACTGGAACCTCGTCGCCGCCTCCCACACCGGCGAGCGGGTGGTCAAGGCCCCGGCGCCGCTGCTGCCGGGACCCCGGCTGCTCGACAACCTCTCCTTCGCCTGGAACCAGGTCGACATGGGCGAGGCGCTGGTCAACACGACGATCGTGGCCGGGCTGGTGGCGCTGTCCACCGTCCTGTTCTCCACCCTGGCCGGATTCGCCTTCGCCAAACTGCCCTTCAGGGGCCGGGGCGCCCTGCTGGCCCTGGTGGTGGCCACGATGACGATCCCGCCGCAGCTCAGCGTGATCCCGCTCTACCAGATCATCACGGACCTCGGCTGGGTGGATCAGCTCCAGTCGGTGGTCCTGCCTTCGCTGGTCGCCGCCTTCGGCGTGTTCTTCATGCGCCAGTACCTGATCGAGGCCCTCCCGGTGGAGCTCGTGGAGGCCGCCAGGATGGACGGCGCGCACAGCCTCCGCATCATCTGGCACGTGGTGTTCCCCGTGGCGCGGCCGGCGATGGCGGTCCTCGGGATGCTCGTCTTCGTCCAGGCCTGGAACGACTTCTTCTGGCCGTTCATCGCGCTGACCCCCGACGGCAACCCGACCCTGCAGGTCGCCCTGGCCGGCCTCGGGGCGGGCAACCACACGGTCGACCAGGCCGTCGTGCTGACCGGCGCCCTCATCTCCACGCTGCCACTGCTGATCGTCTTCGCCGTCCTCGGCAAGTACATCGTGGGCGGCATCACCGCGGGTGCCGTCAAGAACTGACGGCGCCTCACCACTTCATTCGAACCCGTGTTGGGAGCGCATTCCTATGACCGTGCCCGAGACCCGGCCGCTCACCGCCACCCGCACCTTCCCGTCCGGATTCCTGTGGGGCACGGCCACCGCCGCGTACCAGATCGAGGGCGCCGCCCGGGAGGACGGCCGGACCCCGTCCATCTGGGACACCTTCTCGCACACCCCCGGCAAGGTCTTCGCGGGCCACACCGGTGACGTGGCCGTGGACCACTACCACCGGTTCGCCGAGGACGTCCGCCTCATGTCCGAACTCGGCCTGGGCGCGTACCGGTTCTCCGTCTCCTGGTCCCGCGTCCAGCCGACCGGCCGGGGCCCCGCCGTCCGGAGGGGCCTGGACTTCTACCGCCGGCTGGTCGACGAGCTGCTCGCCGCGGGCATCGAGCCGGCGCTCACGCTCTACCACTGGGACCTGCCCCAGGACCTGGAGGACGCGGGGGGATGGCCGGAGCGCGTGACCGCCGAGCGGTTCGCCGCGTACGCGGGCCTCGTGGCCGATGCGCTCGGAGACCGGGTGAAGCGCTGGACGACGCTCAACGAGCCCTGGTGCAGCGCCTTCCTCGGCTACGGCTCCGGCGTCCACGCCCCCGGGCGGACCGACCCGGTCGCCGCCTTGCGCGCGGCCCACCACCTCAACCTCGGCCACGGCCTCGCGGTGCAGTCCCTGCGGGCCTCGCTGCCCGGCGACGCCCAGCTCGCGGTCTCCCTCAACCTCCACGCGGTCCGTCCCCTCAACCCCTCCCTGGAGGACTGGGAGGCGGCCCGCCGCATCGACGCCGTCGGCAATCGGATCTGGCTGGGGCCGATGCTGGAGGGCGCCTACCCCCGGGACCTGTTCGCGGACACCGCGCACCTGACCGACTGGTCCTTCGTCCGTGACGGTGACGCGGCGGCGATCCACCAGCCGCTGGACCTCCTCGCGGTGAACTACTACACCCCGACCCTCGTTTCGCACGTCACGCCGGGCGCCGAGCGGCCGCAGGACGACGGCCACGGCGACAGCGAGCACTCGCCGTGGCCCGGCGCGGACGACGTCGCCTTCCACCGGGGTCCGGGTGAACTCACCGCGATGGGCTGGTCGGTCGACCCCGACGCCCTCTACGACCTCATCGCCCGCACCGCCGCCCGCTATCCCGGCCTGCCGCTCGTCATCAGCGAGAACGGCGCCGCGTACGAGGACGAGGTCGGGCCCGACGGCACGGTGCACGACCCGCGGCGCGCCGCGTACGTCCACGCACACCTCGAAGCCGTGCACCGGGCGATCGCGGACGGTGCTGACGTGCGCGGCTACTTCCTCTGGTCGCTGCTCGACAACTTCGAGTGGTCCTACGGCTACGCGAAGCGCTTCGGCGCCGTGCACGTCGACTACGAGACCCTGGAGCGCACGCCTAAATCGAGCGCGCTCTGGTACTCCCGCGTGGCCCGGACGGGACGGCTGCACGCTCCGGACGGGGCGTAGCCCCGGCAGGCCCCGGAGGGCTCACACGGTCCGGGGGGCCGGCAGGCGGGCGGGGTCGGCGATGATCCGCTGGACGGTCGACCACGCCGCACCGAGTACCGGTCCGCGGCGCCCCAGGGCGGACGGTCGCATCGCCTCCGGGGCCCAGGGCCTGACGGTGACCCGGGCGGCCAGTTCGGAGCGTATCGGCGGGAGGAGCCAGTCGGCGAGTTCGGCGTAGGCACCGCCGAGGACGAGGCCGTCCGGGTCGATCAGGTCCACCGCCGAGACGAGCGCGAGGCCCAGGGCCCGGCCGGCCCGGTCCAGGGCGCGCAGGGCCGCCGCGTCCCCGGCGCCCGCCCGCTCGGCCAGCACGGTCACCGGGTCGCCGGCGTCCGCCAGGCCGGCCTCGCGCAGGACGGCCGCCTCGCCCGCGTACTGCTCCAGGCAGCCGCGGGCCCCGCAGGGACAGGGCGCGCCCTGCGGGTGGACGGGCAGGTGGCCGAGTTCGCCCGCGAACCCGCGGGCGCCCCGGAACAGCCGGCCGCCGATGACCAGCGCGGCGCCGATTCCGGCCTCGGCGGAGACGTGGACGAAGGTCTCGGCGGGGTGTCCCTGCTGCCGCTGCTCGGCGAGCGCTCCGAGGTTGGCCTCGTTCTCCGGCTCGGGCACGGTCCCTGGGTCAGGCCAGTGGTCGGCGGGGCGGACGTCCTTCCAGCCGAGGTTGGGGGCGTTGGCGACCAGGCCGCCGGGGGCGTTCGGCACCACCCCCGGGACGGCCAGGACGCGGCCCTCGACGCGCAGGCCGAGGGTGGCGGCCTCGGACTCCGCGTCGGCGGCGAGCGCGGCGGCCTCCTCCAGTACCCGTGCGGCCGGCCGGCCCGCGTTGGCCCGCTCCACGCGCCGCCACACCCGGGGTTCGCCGCGCAGGTCGACGACGCACGCGGCGAGGTGGGTGACGCCGATCTCCAGGCCGAGCCCTGCGGGGCCCCGGTCGTTGAGGGCCAGGGCCCTCCCGGGGCGGCCGACGCGGCCGCTCGGTGTGGATTCCGTCTCGGTCAGGGCGGTGCGGCCGATCAGCTCGTCGACCAGGGAGGAGACGGCCGGCCTGGTCAGGCCCGTGTGTCCGGCGACGTCCGCCCGGGAGAGCGGGCCGTGCGCGGCGACCGCGCCGAGCACCGCGGCGAGGTTCTGCCTGCGCATTCCCCGCTGGGAGGCGGGTGCGGTATCCGCGCCCCCGCCGGGCCTGCCGAGCGCGGTCATCGCCCCCGTCCTTCCTGTCGCTCTTGCGGCGGTGCCTCCTGCAGGGCCCGCGCCCGCCGCAGCGTACCGGTGATCCGTTCGAGCGTGTCGTCGTCACGGGGTACGGGCTCCAGCACCCTGCCGTCCGCGGTCCGCCAGCGCCGGGCGACGGCGTCGGCGGGCTCACCGGTGAGCAGGGCGGCGGCCTGAGCGGCGGCCCCGAGCGCGACGAGTTCCCGGGCCTCGGGCACCTGGACGGCCCGGCCGGACAGCCGCAGGACCGTCTGCTGCCAGGCCCTGCCCGCCGCTCCGCCGCCGATCAGCAGCAGGGGTTCGTCCGCCGCGGCCGGGTCCTCGCCTCCGGCGCGCAGTACGTCGTCCAGGGCCGTGAGCAGGGCGTGGGCGGCGCCGTCGTAGGCGGCCTGGAGCAGCTGGCCCGGTGTCGTGTCGTGGCGCAGCCCGTGGACCAGACCGGAGGCACCCGGGAGGTCCGGGGTGCGCTCGCCGTCGAGGTAGGGGAGCACCACCACCGTGCCGCCGCCCTCGACGTCCTCGCGGTCGCGGCAGGCGAGGGCGGCGAAGCGGTCGACGGCGAGGGTGCAGTTCAGCGTGCAGGCGAGGGGCAGCCAGCCGCCGAGCGCGTCGGCGAAGCCGGCGACGGTTCCGTTCGGGTCGGCGGGCCGGGTCCGGCCGACGGCGTAGACGGTGCCCGAGGTGCCGAGGCTCAGCACCGGGCGTCCGGGGGGCAGGCCCAGCCCGAGGGCGGCGGCCATGTTGTCGCCGGTCCCCGTGGCCACGGGCACGCCCTCGCGCAGGGGCGTCCCGGCGCGTACGAGGCCGGCCCGGGCGCCGGGCGCGAGGACCTCCGGCAGCAGGGCGGAGTCGAGCCCGATCCGGGCGAGGAGTTCCCGGTCGTAGCCGTCGGGGCCCCACCAGCCGGTTCCCGACGCGTCACCGCGGTCGGTCACCGCCTCGCCGGTCAGCCGTTCCGTCAGGAAGTCGTGGGGAAGCCGGACCGCGGCGACGCGGTCCGCGGCGGCAGGTTCCTGCGTTCGCAGCCAGGCCCATTTGGCGGAGGTGAAGGCGGCGGTCGGGACGCTTCCGGTGCGGCGGGCCAGTTCTGCCGGGCCGAAGGCAGCCGCGAGTGCGGCGGCCTGCGGGGCGGGGCGGACGTCGTTCCACAGCAGTGCGGGGCGCACGGGCCGGCCGGCCGGGTCGAGGGTGACCAGGCCGTGCTGCTGGCCTGCGATCGAGCAGGCGGCGGCCCGGTCCGCCCAGCCGGTGGCCGCCGTGGCCTCACAGAACGCCCGCCACCACTGTTCGGGGTCGCTCTCGCGTCCGGGGCCCGCGCTCACGGTGTGCGCGGCGCGGCCCTCGCCCAGGACGGCGCCGGTCCCGACGTCGACGGCGAGGGCCTTGGTGGACTGGGTCGAGCTGTCGACACCGATCACGACGCGCTGTGCGGGCATGGGTCCCTCCGGTGGGGTTCCTTCTGGCGTCTCGGCATACTAATTTGTTTTTCGCCCTTACAAATAGACCTCGGCCCGATCCGGAGCGCCCATGAGCAGCGACCCGCTCGTCCCCACCCCCGCGCACAGGTTCACCTTCGGCCTGTGGACCGTCGGCTGGCAGGGGCGGGACCCCTTCGGCGACGCCACCCGGCCCGCCCTCGACCCGGTCGAGAGCGTGCACCGGCTGGCCGGGCTCGGCGCCTACGGGGTCACGTTCCACGACGACGACCTCATCCCCTTCGCCTCCGGCGAGGCCGCCCGCGAGCAGGCGGTCAAGCGCTTCCGCACCGCACTCGACACGGCCGGGCTGAAGGTGCCGATGGCCACCACGAACCTCTTCACCCACCCGGTGTTCAAGGACGGCGCGTTCACCGCCAACGACCGCGACGTGCGCCGGTACGCGCTGCGCAAGACGATCCGCAACATCGACCTGGCCGCGGAACTCGGCGCCACGGTCTACGTCGCCTGGGGCGGCCGCGAGGGCGCGGAGTCGGGCGCGGCCAAGGACGTGCGCACGGCCCTCGACCGGCTGAAGGAGGCCTTCGACCTGCTGGGTGAGTACGTCGAGGAGCAGGGCTACGACCTGCGCTTCGCGATCGAGCCCAAGCCCAACGAACCGCGCGGCGACATCCTGCTGCCCACCATCGGTCACGCCCTGGCCTTCATCGGCAGGCTGGAGCGGCCGGAGCGGGTCGGCCTCAACCCGGAGGTCGGCCACGAGCAGATGGCCGGGCTGAACTTCCCGCACGGCATCGCCCAGGCACTGTGGCACGGCAAGCTGTTCCACATCGACCTCAACGGCCAGAGCGGGATCAAGTACGACCAGGACCTGCGTTTCGGCGCCGGCGACCTGCGCCAGGCCTTCTGGCTGGTCGACCTCCTGGAGTCGGCGGGCTACGACGGCCCCCGCCACTTCGACTTCAAGCCGCCGCGCACGGAGGACCGCGAGGGCGTCTGGGCTTCGGCGGCCGCGTGCATGCACAACTACCTGCTCCTGGCCCAGCGGGCCCGCGCCTTCCGGTCGGATCCGGAGGTCCAGGCCGCGCTCGCCGCCTCCCGGCTGCCCGAACTCGCCCTCCCCACGGCCGAGGACGGCCTGGCCGGGCTGCTGGCCGACCGGTCCGCGTTCGAGGGGTTCGACGTCGACGCGGCCGCCCGCCGTGGCATGGCCTTCGAGCAGCTGGACCAGCTGGCCCTCGAACACCTCCTCGGCGCCCGCTGACATCGGCGCGCCCGCGGGCCGGGCCGCGCCCTTGCGCGCCCCGGCCCCCGAAAGAGATGTTAACGCTAACAATTCGCGCGTCAAGGACCGCTGCGCCGCCGTCACCGCGGAAGCACGGCCTCCTGGCCCCATCCGACGACCCGGGGGCACTCACGCCCCGGACAGCAGTTTCCCGCAGCGGAGTTGGCCCCGCACAGTGATCCGCACAGACCCTTGACGGCGCTCTTGTGAGCGTTAACACTCGGGTTCGCCAGGCCGGAGGGCGCGCTGTGCCGGTCGCGGACCATCACTGGAGGAACTGTGCGGAAGCTTTCAGCGGGCCTCGCCGCCCTGGGCATGACCCTGGCGCTGGCGGCCTGCGGCCAGAGCGCCAACGGAGGGGGCGGCGGCGACGCCCAAGGCGGCCTCGTCGGCATCGCGATGCCGACCAAGTCGTCGGAGCGCTGGATCAACGACGGCACCAACATGGTCAAGGAGTTCCAGGCCAAGGGCTACAAGACGGACCTCCAGTACGGCGACAACGTCGTGGAGAACCAGGTCTCCCAGGTGGAGAACATGATCACCAAGGGAGCCAGGCTGCTGGTGATCGCCGCCATCGACGGTTCCTCGCTCACCAATGTGCTCCAGCGGGCCGCCGAAGCCCACGTCCCCGTGATCTCCTACGACCGGCTGATCCGCGGCACCGGCGACGTCGACTACTACGCGACCTTCGACAACTTCAAGGTCGGGGTCCTCCAGGGCAGTTACATCGTCGACAGGCTCGGCCTCAAGGACGGCAAGGGCCCCTTCAACATCGAGCTGTTCGCCGGCTCCCCGGACGACAACAACGCCGCGTTCTTCCACAACGGCGCGATGAGCGTCCTCCAGCCGTACATCGACGACAAGAGGCTGGTCGTGCAGAGCGGTCAGACCTCCCTCGCCCAGATCGCCACGCTGCGCTGGGACGGCGGTCTCGCCCAGTCCCGGATGGACAACCTGCTGAGCAAGTCGTACACGGCCGCCCGTGTCGACGCCGTCCTCTCGCCGTACGACGGCATCTCGATCGGTGTCATCTCCTCTCTCAAGGGCGTCGGCTACGGCACACCGGGCCGGCCCCTGCCCGTCGTCACGGGCCAGGACGGCGAGCTGGCCTCGGTGAAGTCGATCATCGCGGGCGAGCAGACCCAGACCGTCTACAAGGACACCCGCCAACTGGCCAAGGCCGCGGTCCAGATGGGCGACGCGCTGCTGACCGGCGGCAAGCCCGAGGTCAACGACACCCGTCAGTACCACAACGGCGTCAAGACCGTTCCGGCGCAGCTGCTCCAGCCGGTCAGCGTCGACAAGGAGAACTACCAGAAGGTCCTGGTGGACAGCGGCCAGTACACCGCGGACCAGCTCAAGTAGCCATCGGCGGGTGCGGTGCCCGGGGGGACCCGCGGGCACCGTGCCGCCCCGACGATACGGACGCACAGCCATGGCCCGACCCGTTCTCGAAATGCGGTCGATCAGCAAGACGTTTCCCGGTGTCACAGCACTTTCCGAGGTCAGCCTGACCGTCGCCGCCGGCGAGGTGCACGCCGTCTGCGGTGAGAACGGCGCCGGCAAGTCCACCCTGATGAAGGTACTCAGCGGGGTGTACCCGTACGGCGGCTACGAGGGCGATATCTGCTTCGAAGGCACCCCCTGCCGGTTCCGGGACATCCGGGCCAGCGAGCAGCGCGGCATCGTGATCATCCACCAGGAGCTCGCGCTGGTGCCCTACCTGTCCATCGCCGAGAACATCTTCCTCGGCAACGAGCACGCCTCCCGGGGCGTGATCGACTGGCACCGGACCCTGGCCCACGCCGCCGACCTGCTCCGGCAGGTGGGACTCGACGAGAGTCCGCACACCAGGGTGGCCGATCTCGGGGTGGGCAAACAGCAGTTGGTCGAGATCGCCAAGGCGCTCGCCAAGAAGGTCAAGCTGCTCATCCTGGACGAGCCGACAGCCGCCCTCAACGACGAGGACAGCCGCAAGCTGCTCGACCTGATCCTCGGACTCAAGGCCCGGGGCATCTCGTGCATCCTCATCTCGCACAAGCTGAACGAGATCGCCCGGGTCGCCGACGCCGTCACCGTCCTGCGCGACGGGCGGACCATCGAGACCCTCGTCATCGGCCCCGGGGGCATCTCCGAGGAGCGGATCATCCGTGGCATGGTCGGCCGAGACCTGGAGCACCGCTACCCCGAGCGCTCCCCGCGGATCGGCGAGGTCGCCTTCGAGATCGAGGACTGGAGCGTCCGGCATCCGATCGACCACCGGCGCAAGGTGGTCGACGGGGTCTCGCTGAACGTCCGGCGAGGTGAGATCGTCGGCATCGCGGGCCTCATGGGCGCCGGCCGCACCGAACTCGCCATGAGCGTCTTCGGCCGCTCCTACGGGAGCTGGACCGGCGGCCGGGTGCGGCTGGACGGCCACGAGATCCGTACCCGGACGGTACCGGAGGCGATCGGACACGGCATCGCGTACGTGACCGAGGACCGCAAGCAGCTCGGCCTCGACCTCAACGCCGACATCAGCCGCAACATCTCGCTGAGCGCCCTCGGCAAGGTCGCCCGGAGGGGCTGGGTCGACCGGCACGAGGAGGCCCGGATCGCCGAATCGTTCCGGCGGACCATGAACATCAAGGCGCCGTCGGTGTTCGCGCAGGCCGGCAAGCTCAGCGGCGGAAACCAGCAGAAGGTCGTCCTCAGCAAATGGATCTTCGCCGAGCCGGAGGTGCTGATCCTCGACGAGCCCACCCGGGGCATCGACATCGGCGCCAAGGCGGAGATCTACACCGTCGTCGCCGAACTCGCCGCCCAGGGCAAGGCGGTGCTCGTCATCTCCTCGGAACTCCCCGAACTCCTGGGTCTGTGCGACCGGATCTACACCATGGCCGCGGGCCGGATCACCGGTGAGGTCAGCCGTGCGGCCGCCACCCAGGAATCCCTCATGCGGCTCATGACCATGAGCGCGGCATCCCCCGACAAGCAGGTGTGAGGCATGGCGCAGACCAAGACCACCCCCGATTCCACACCGGGCACCCGGGAGACCGGCCGACGGGCCTCGGGCAGTGCCGTACTGGCCCGCGCACTGCGCGGCAACATGCGCCAGTACGGGATGCTGCTGGCGCTGGCGCTGATCGTGCTGCTGTTCCAGTTCTGGACGGGCGGCATCCTGCTCCAGCCGCTCAACGTCACCAATCTGATCCAGCAGAACGGCTACATCCTCATCCTGGCCATCGGCATGATGATCGTCATCATCGCGGGGCACATCGACCTGTCGGTCGGGTCGCTCGCCGCCTTCGTCGGGGCGGCCGCCGCGGTGATGATGGTCGAGCACGGGACCCCCTGGCCCGTGGCACTGGCGGCCGCGCTGCTGATCGGGGCACTCGCCGGAGCCTGGCAGGGATTCTGGATCGCCTACGTCGGGATCCCCTCGTTCATCGTCACGCTGGCCGGCATGCTGCTCTTCCGCGGTGGGACCCAGATCCTCCTCCAGGGCCAGTCGGTGGCGCCTTTTCCCAAGGGCTTCCAGAACATCAGCAGCGGCTTCCTCCCCGCGGTCGGCCCCCACACCGACTACCACAACCTCACCCTCCTGCTGGGCCTCGTGGTCCTGGCCGTCGCGATCCTGCAAGAGGTGCGCGGGCGGCGCCGGGCCGCCGCGTACGGACTTCAGCCGCTGCCGGCCGGGCTGTTCCTGGTGAAGCTCGGCTCCATCACCGCCGCCGTGGTGGCCTTCACCCTGCTGCTGGCCAGCTACCACGGCGTGCCCATCGTCCTGCTGGTCCTCGGCGTCCTGCTGGTCCTCTTCGGGTACGTGATGCGCAACTCGGTCCTCGGCCGCCACACCTACGCCATCGGCGGCAACGAGGCGGCGGCGCGGCTGTCCGGGGTGAAGAGCAAGCGGGTCGTCTTCCTGGCCTTCGTGAACATGGGCGTTCTCGCGGCCCTCGCCGGGATGGTGTTCGCCGCGCGGCTCAACGCCGGTACACCGCAGGCCGGCATCAACTTCGAGCTGGAGGCGATCGCCGCCGCCTTCATCGGCGGGGCCTCCGCGAGCGGTGGTGTGGGGACGGTCCTCGGTGCGCTCACCGGCGGTCTGGTGCTCGGCGTGCTGAACAACGGCATGTCGCTGGTCGGCGTGGGCACCGACTACCAGCAGGTGATCAAGGGCCTGGTCCTGCTGGCGGCCGTCGGCTTCGACGTCTACAACAAGCGCAAGGCCGGAGCCTGACGCTCTGGAAGCAGCCGCCCGTACTTCACGCTCCGGGGGGCGCGGTGGTCTGTTCGTCGTTCAGGCGGGCTCGCCACTGGCTGACGTGTTCATCGGACAGGGAGGCCAAGCGGGCGATCTCGGCATCGCTGCGTCCGTCGGACCAGGCCAGGATCCGTGTCACGGTGCGGTTCCGTCCGGCGCGGAATTCCTTGAGCAGGTTCTCGAGGCGTTCGACTTCCTGGCCTTCGAAGCGGAGCTGCTGGTCGACGCCGGCGCGTTCCTCAGCTCGCAGGTTTCGGAGGTAGGTCCCGAGTCCGGTCAGGACGAACCCGTGTTCGCGCGCGCTGTTCTGGAACCTGTCGGTCAGGTCGGTCAGCACGTAGTCGGGGACGTCGGCGAGGGTGGCTCCGGGGGGTTTGGCCGCTTCCCAGGTGCTCTTGCCGGCTTCTGTGGTCTCCAGCCAGGTGCGGGCGTCAGTCGGGGTGCGGTCGCCGGACGCCTGTGCACGGTAGGTGTACAGGGCGGCGCGGTGGCCGTAGAAGGTGAAGCCGTCCTCGATGTGCCTCCCGGCGATGTGGCAGGTTCTGCCTGGTACTCCCCCGTAGCCGGTGGCGGGGTGGTAGTCGGCGTAGGCGTCGAGTTCGGCGTCGGGGGCCACGGCCCAGGAGGGGTCACAGAGCTCGGGGTTGGCGTCCAGGAAGGCGCCGACCTCGACGCGCCAGGCCGGGACCGGTGTCGTGCGCGGTCGGGGCCAGCGGAGTTCTCCGGAGGGATCGAAGGCGGGGGTCGCGGCCTGCTCGATGTCGTCCCAGGCGGTGGCCGCCTCCGCCGACCATTCCAGCTCGCCTTCGGGCTCGATCCGGTGCATCGAGTCCACGAGTCGCTGCACGGCGGGCAGGACGCGCACCGCGAGCGCGTGCAGTTCCTCGGCGTTGAAGAAGCGCCACGTGCAGCCTCGTTGTTCGTCGTGGCTCAGGTGGCCGAGCAGCTGCACCATGATTCCGGGGTCGGGGACGGCCCCGTCACCGAGTGCCTTGCGGAGGATGCCGGGGAGCCGACTGCCCGGGGACTCCTGCGGGGCCCGCCAGTCGGTGTCGCCGAACCAGACGGCACCGTCGCGGGCGTCCACCGCCAGCCACTGCCGGTAGCCGGCTCCCGGGCCGTAACGCTGGTCCTGCTGTTCGGCGTTCTCGTCGTGCCAGACGTACTCGGCCGGCGGCGGGTCCAGCTCTGCGGCCATGAAGCCGTCCTCGGGGCGGTAGCCGGTGAGGACGTGCGCCGTTCCGGGCGCGAAATCGGCTGCGGTCATGAGGGGTTTCCTCTCGGTGGAACGTCAACCGCGGCAAACGTAGTGTGCCCGTCACACCATAGTTTAATTTTCAGCCATCGCGTCCGATAGTCGGACACGATGGGAAGTCCGGCATGCCGGTGGGGTCTACGCGCGTGCGGTGGCCGCCAAGTTGGCCGCTTTTGACGTAGCCTCCACGATCCGTTCACCCCCACGACCTCGGGACGCCGCGCTCCTCAGGAGAGCGCGGCCAGCGCCTGGGCGGCGAGCATCTCCTCCAGGTCCAGGACGGCCCGCGGGGCGTGCCGGGTGTCGATGCGGACGGCGTAGATGAAGCGCGTCAGCTGCGGCTCGGCCAGCGGGCGGGCCACGACCTCGGCGTGGGTGCGGGGCAGGGCGAGTCGCGGCATGACGGCCACGCACAGGCCCGCGGCCACGAACCCGAGCACGGTGTTGAAGTCGTCCCCCTCGTATTGCAGGCGGGCCTGGAAGCCCGGCGTGTTGGCCATCTGCGAGAGCAGTTCGAGGCGCAGCGCGGCCTCCGGAGCGGCGATCCACGTCTCGGAGGCGAGGCTGGCCAGGTCGATGACCTCCCGGTCGGCCAGGTGGTGGTGTGCGGGGACGACGGCCACCACCGGATCCCGTGCGACCAGTGTCCGGCGCAGCATCCGGGGCGGCGGGACGGGGATGAAGTCGTAGTCGTAGCTCAAGGCCAGGTCCATGTCCCCCCGTTTGAGCCGGCTGTAGCCGGCCTCGGGCTCCAACTGGCTGAGGCTGACCTGCACGTGGGGATAGGCGGCGTGAAGTCGGGCCAGTGCCTGCGGAACGATGCCGGTGGCGGCCGAGGCGAAGGCGCCGAGCCGGATCCGTCCGGCCGTACCGGCGCGCATGGCGCCCAGTTCGACCGACGCCGCCGCCAACGCACTGCGAACGCCCTGCTCCGCGCCGAGGAGGACCTCGCCGGCCGGTGTGGCGCGAACGGGGCGGCGCTCCAGGACCCTGAGGCCGGTGCGGCGTTCGAGTTCGGCGATCTGCTGGGAGACGGCGGGCGCGCTGTAGCCGAGTTCGCGTGCGGCGGCGCTGAAGGAGCCGTGCCGCACGACGGCTTCGAGGGTGGCGAGCAGGCGGGGGTCGAGTGCGTGCACGGAGTTAAGGCTCACTTATCTGTCGCGAAGATGTGTTTTCTTGTGATTGGAGATAAACGCCAGCAGGATTCTTGCTCGCGGCAAGAAAAACGCAAGCCTGCGCTCTTGGACCGCGAACACCCCTCCCCCGCCGTCCCGGTGACCTCCGCCCGCACCACCTCGCCACCCGCCGCAGCCTGCCGTGGCGGGGCGTTCGGTTCGGCTCCGGCTGTCGACGGTCACCCCTCATGCCCCGAAAGGAAGTGGCATGCCCCAGCCACCACTGATCGGACTCACCACCTACCTCGCCCACGCGCAGTGGGGTGAGTGGGACCTGCCCGCCGCGGTGCTGCCCGCGGCCTACGCGGACTGCGTCCGGGCGGCCGGCGGCCGCGCCGTACTGCTGCCACCGGACGCGCCGGAGGCCGCGGCAGACGTGGTCGAGCGTCTGGACGCCATCCTCCTGGCGGGAGGCGAGGATCTGGATCCCGCCCTGTACGGAGCCGTGCCCCATCCGCGTACCGGGCCGCCGGTGCGCGAGCGCGACGGGTGGGAGCGGGCCGTGCTGGCGGCCGGCCTCGCCCGCGGCATACCCGTGCTCGGGGTGTGCCGGGGGATGCAGCTGATGAACGTACACGAGGGCGGCACCCTGATCCAGCACCTGCCCGACAGCGTGGGCCACGACGGCCACAACCCCTACCGGGGCCACTTCTGCGCCCACGCCGTGACCACCGTCCCCGGGACACGGGTCGGCGACCTGCTGCCGGGGACGCACCAGGTCGCCACGCACCATCATCAGGCGGTGGACCGCCTCGGCGCGGGACTGGTCGTCGCCGCCCGCGCGGCGGACGGCACCGTCGAGGCGATCGAGAGCACCCGGCACCCCTTCGCCGTGGGCGTCCAGTGGCACCCGGAGATCGGTGCCGACGCGCCGGTCGTGCAGGCCCTGGTGGCCGCCGCGGGCTCCGCCGAGGGTACCGGTCCCGCCCGGACGGCCGGACGGAATACGCGCACGGTGCGAAGCGCGCCGGGCCGGACTTTCCCGACACAGGTGCCTTGACACCCCGGGGCGGACCCCCCAGGATCACAGCGTGAACCTGTCAGACAGCCAGACAGGTGGCCCCCTCCCGCGGCGCGTCAGCGCCATGGAAGCGGTCTTCGGCCACCTGCGCAGCGCCATCGAGCGCGGTGAGTACGTCGTAGGCGACAAGCTCCCCTCCGAAGCCGAGTTGTGCCGCACCTTGGAGGTCAGCCGGCCCGTACTGCGGGAGGCCCTGCGGGCCCTGCAGGCCATGGGACTGACCGTCTCCAAGAGCGGCAAGGGCACCTTCGTCGTGGCCAACACGGTCGAGGACCCCACCTTCGGCGACTACGCCGCCAGCGACCTGCTGGAGGTGCGCCGGCACGTCGAGATCCCGGTCGCCGGGTACGCCGCGCTGCGCCGCACCCCCGAGGACCTGGACCACCTGGGCCATCTGCTGGACCGGATGGAGCAGGAGACCGACACCACCGCGTGGGTGGCGATGGACACCGTGTTCCACCTGGCGGTGGCCGAGGCCTCCCGCAACCCCGTCTTCCGCCGCGTCATCGAGGAGATCCGCGACGCACTGGCGCGTCAGTCGACCTTCCTCAACGAACTGGGCGGCCGGCGCGAGCAGTCCAACTGCGAGCACCGGGCAATCCTGGAGGCGCTGGCCGACGGCAGCGAGCACGACGCGGTGGAAGCCATGTCCCACCACCTGCTACGGGTCGAGACGACCCTCACCGACATCGTGCGCCCCCAGCGCACCACCGCCCCTACGGAAGGCAGACCCGAGGCGTGAGCGAGCAGTTCCTCAAAGACGAGAAGCGCCCCACGACCCGTCACGTCGACGCCGGCGACACCGGCTACAGCAAGTCCCTGAAGCCCCGGCACGTCAACATGATCGCCATCGGCGGTGCGATCGGGACGGGGCTCTTCCTCGGCGCGGGCGGACGCCTCGCCGAGGCCGGTCCCTCCCTGTTCGTCGCCTACGCCGTCTGCGGGATCTTCGCGTTCCTCGTCGTGCGCGCGCTCGGCGAGCTGGTCCTCTACCGGCCGTCCTCCGGTGCCTTCGTCTCCTACGCGCGGGAGTTCCTCGGGGAGAAGGGCGCGTACACCGCGGGCTGGATGTACTTCCTCAACTGGGCGACCACCGGCATCGCCGACATCACCGCCGTCGCCACGTACACCCACTACTGGCACCTGTTCTCCGATGTCCCCCAGTGGGTGATCGCCCTCATAGCCCTGGCCGTGGTCCTCACCGTGAACCTCATCTCGGTGCGGATCTTCGGCGAACTGGAGTTCTGGTTCGCCATCGTCAAGGTCGGCGCCCTGGTCGTCTTCATGGGGATCGCGATCTTCCTCCTGGTAACCCGGCACCCCGTCGACGGCACCGTCCCGGGCCCGGCCCTGATCACCGACAACGGCGGGATCTTCCCCAACGGCCTGCTCCCCATGCTGCTGATCATCCAGGGCGTCGTCTTCGCCTACGCCTCCGTCGAACTGGTCGGCGTCACGGCCGGCGAGACCGAGAACCCCGAGAAGATCATGCCGAAGGCGATCAACTCGATCATGTGGCGCGTGGGCCTCTTCTACGTCGGCTCGGTCGTCCTGCTGTCGATGCTGATGCCCTGGAACAGCTACGGCGCGGGCCAGAGCCCGTTCGTGACCGTGCTCTCCCACATCGGCGTCCCGGCGGCCGCCGACGTGATGAACCTGGTCGTCCTCACCGCGGCCATGTCCTCGCTCAACTCCGGCCTCTACTCCACCGGCCGCATCCTGCGCTCGATGGCCGTCAACGGCTCCGCCCCGCGGTTCACCGCACGGCTCAGCCGGACCCAGGTCCCGTACGGCGGCATCCTCCTCACCAGCGGCATGTGCGTCCTGGGCGTCGGGCTCAACTTCGTGGTCCCCGCGGACGCGTTCGAGATCGTCCTCAACCTCGCCGCCATCGGCATCCTCGCCACCTGGGGCATGATCATGGTCTGCCACCTCCTCTTCTGGCGGAAGACCCGCAGCGGCGAACTCGCCCGCCCCTCGTACCGCCTGCCCGGCTCCCCGTGGACCGAACTGGTGACGCTGGCCTTCCTCGCCTCCGTCCTGGTCCTCATGTACGCCGACGGAGGAGCGGCGCGCACGACCGTGCTGTGCGTGCCGCTGATCGCCGCGGCGCTGGTCGCCGGCTGGTACGCGGTCCGCGGCCGCGTGGCACGCGCCGCTGCCGGGAGCGACGGCTGAGCCGGACGCCCACCCGTCCCCCCGGTCAGCAGCGACCCACCACAGAACGAGGCAGTGATGCGCAGCAGTTTCCTCGCGGACGCCCCCGCGATCCGCGAGCCCCGGCACGCCCCCGTCGCCCACGTCGTGCGGGGCGGTGTGATCGAAGGGGTCCACTACGGCTCCGTCGTCGTCCTCGACAGCGGGGGCGGGGTCCGGATGGGCCTCGGAGACATCGAGGCCGCCTGCTATCCGCGCTCGGCGCTCAAGCCGGTCCAGGCCGTCGCGATGGTGCGGGCCGGACTGCCGCTCGACAGGGGCCTGCTCTCCCTCGCGATGGGCAGTCACTCCGGCGAGGAGCACCACCTCGCGGCTACCCGGCTGATCCTGGAGCTGGCCGGTCTTACCGAGGCCGACCTGCGCAACGTCCCCGACCTGCCCTACGGCCCGGCCGTCCGGGACGCCTGGGTGCGTGAGGGCCGAGGGCCGTCCCGGCTCGCCCACAACTGTTCCGGCAAGCACGCGGCGATGCTGTACCTGTGCAAGCTGTCCGGGTGGCCCCTGGAGACCTATCTCGATGCGGACCACCCGCTCCAGAGGGTGATCGCCGAGACCGTCGGGGAACTCACCGGCCAGCACATCGCGAACGTCACCGTCGACGGCTGCGGATCCCCGCTGTTCGCGGTGTCCCTGCACGGCCTGGCCCGCGCCGCGGCCCGCATCGCCACTGCCGCGCCGGACACCGCCGAGCACCGCGTGGCGAACGCACTGCGCCTCCACCCGGAGATGGCCTCCGGTACCGGGCGGGACACCGCCGCACTGATGCGCGCGGTGCCCGGGCTGCTGGCCAAGGACGGCTTCGAGGGCGTCCAGGTCGCCGCGCTGCCCGACGGCCGGGCCATCGCCGTGAAGATCGCCGACGGGGCCGACCGCGCGCGTACGGCCGTGACGGCCGCCGCTCTGGCACGTGCGGGAGTCGAGCCCCGGCTGCTCGCCGGGTTCACGGGCGAGCCGGTGACCGGCGGCGGCCGGACCGTCGGGGGCATCCGCCCGGTGGCGGACCTGGACCCGCCCGGCCCCCCGGTCACCGCGACCGCCTGACTCCCGCTCGGCCCCTTTCACCACTTTGATCCGCCCACCTCAAGAAGAGGACCGCACCCCCATGACCGCCGCCAGCCGCAGTGAACACGACCTGCTCGGAGACCGCGACGTCCCCGCCGACGCCTACTGGGGCGTCCACACCCTGCGCGCCACCGAGAACTTCCCCATCACCGGCACGCCGATCTCCACCTACCCGCACCTGATCGACGCCCTCGCCGCCGTCAAGGAGGCCGCAGCCCTCGCCAACGGGGAACTCGGCCTGCTGGAGCCCGCGAAGGCAGCTGCCATGGTCGCCGCCTGCCAGGAGATCCGCGGCGGCAAGCTCCACGACCAGTTCGTCGTCGACGTCATCCAGGGCGGCGCGGGCACATCGACCAACATGAACGCCAACGAGGTCATCGCCAACCGGGCTCTGGAGCTGCTGGGCCGCACCAGGGGCGAGTACGGCCACCTGCACCCCAACGAGGACGTCAACCTCGGCCAGTCCACCAACGACGTCTACCCCACCGCCGTGCGGATCGCGACGGTCTTCGCGGTGCGCGGACTGCTCGACGCCATGGCCGTCCTGCAGAACGCCTTCGCCCGCAAGGCCGCCGAGTTCCACGACGTCCTGAAGATGGGCCGTACCCAGCTCCAGGACGCCGTGCCGATGACGCTCGGCCAGGAGTTCTCCGCCTTCGCCGTCATGCTGGACGAGGACCGCAGCCGGCTCGCGGAAGCCCTCGGACTCATCCACGAGATCAACCTCGGCGCCACCGCCATCGGCACCGGTCTCAACGCCCCGGCCGGATACGCCGAGGCCGCCCGCCGTCACCTCGCCGACATCACCGGACTGCCCCTGGTCACCGCTCCCGACCTGGTCGAAGCCACCCAGGACTGCGGCGCCTTCGTCCAGATGTCCGGCGTCCTCAAGCGCATAGCCGTCAAGCTGTCCAAGACCTGCAACGACCTGCGCCTGCTGTCCTCCGGGCCCCGCGCCGGCCTCGGCGAGATCAACCTGCCGCCGGTCCAGGCGGGGTCGAGCATCATGCCCGGCAAGGTCAACCCGGTGATCCCCGAGGTCGTCAACCAGGTCGCCTTCGAGGTCATCGGCAACGACATCACCATCACCATGGCCGCCGAAGCCGGACAGCTCCAGCTCAACGCCTTCGAGCCGGTCATCCTGCACTCGCTGTCGAAGTCCGTCACCCACCTGCGCGCGGCCTGCCTCACCCTCGCGGAACGCTGCGTGAGCGGCATCACCGCCAACACCGACATGCTGCGCGCCACCGTCGAGAACTCCATCGGCCTGGTGACCGCCCTGAACCCGCACATCGGATACACCGCCGCCACCGACATCGCCAAGGAGGCCCTCGCCACCGGCCGGGGTGTGGCCGAACTCGTCCTGGAACGGGGGCTGCTGCCGGCCGAGCGGCTCACCGCCCTGCTGCGTCCCGAGGTGCTCGCCGGAACCGGCCCCGCCCGTCCCTGACCTGGACCGAGCCGGCACCTCTCCCGGGCCGTCCCCGCCCGCGCGAGGGGTGCCGGCCACTTGGCGGGGGTGTACCCGACGATCGCCGGATGGCCGACGGGCGGCCTGGGCTCCCAGGCTGGGGGCATGACACAGCCCGCACAGGAACCGCACGTCCGCGAGACGCTCAAGGCGCTGTACCGGTACGTCCGCCCGCACCGAGGTGCCGTCGTACTCGGTCTGCTGCTGGCGCTGATCGGGGCCGCCGGCGGGCTGCTCCAGCCCCTGGCCACGAAAGCGCTGGTCGACCGGCTCTCGTCCGGCGGCACGGTCGCCACCATCCTGCTGGTCCTGACCGTGCTGGTGCTGCTGGGCACCGTCGCCGAGGCGTTCGGCGCCTATGTGCTGGAGCGGACGGCGGAGTCGGTGGTCCTGGCGGCTCGCCGCAGCCTCATCGGCCGGCTGCTGCGGCTGCGGCTCGCAGCGGTGGACCGGATGCAGCCGGGTGATCTGATGTCACGGGTGACCTCCGACACCACGCTGCTGCGGGCCGTCAGCACCCGGGCGGTGGTCAACGCCGCGACCGGGACGCTGACGCTGATCGCGGCGGTCGTGGTGATGGCCTTCCTGGACGTCGTCCTGCTCGGCGTCGCCCTCGTCGTGGCCGCGGTCGTCGCCGCGGCTGCTGCCTTGGTCATGCCGGAGATCGGACAGACCGCCGAGCGCGCGCAGGAGGCCGTCGGGGAGATGTCCACCGGCCTGGAGCGGGTCTTCGGCGCGTTCCGCACGGTGAAGGCGTCCGGCGCCGAGGAGCGGGAGACCGCTCGCGTCGAGGCGTCGGCCCGGCGGGCCTGGCGCCACGGCGTGCGCGGCGCGAAGTGGGAGGCGCTGCTGGGAACGGCGGACAACCTCGCCGTCCAGCTGGCGTTCCTCGCCGTGCTCGCGGTCGGCGGGGCCCGGGTGGCGTCCGGGGACATCCCCGTCTCCACGCTCATCGCCTTCCTGCTGTACCTCTTGTACCTGATGGAGCCGGTGTACAAGCTGGTCGAGGCCGCCACCGCGTACCAGGAGGGGGCGGCCGCGATCTCCCGGATCGAGGAAGTGGACCGCCTGGCGGCGGAGCCGCCGGCCCCGCAGCGGCCCGTACGGGCCCAGCCCTCGGAAGCCGTGCGGGGTCCGGCCTCTGTCCGCTTCGAGGGTGTGTCCTTCCGCTACGCGCCCGGGCTGCCGTACATCCACCAGCAGGTGGACTTCGAGGTGCCGGGCGCCGGGATGACCGCCTTCGTCGGGCCCTCCGGTGCGGGCAAGTCGACGGTCTTCTCGCTCATCGAGCGGTTCTACGAGACGACCGGTGGCCGGATCCTGGTCGACGGCGAGGACATTCGCCAATGGCCGCTGGCCGAGCTGCGGTCCGTCATCGGGTACGTCGAGCAGGACGCGCCGGTGCTGGCCGGCACGCTGAGGGAGAACCTGCTCTTCAGCGCGCCCGACGCGACGGACGACGACATCCACGCCGTCCTCGTCCGGACCAGGCTCGACGCCCTCGTCGAACGTCTCCCGCACGGCCTGGACACCCGCGTCGGGCACCGCGGCTCGAAACTGTCCGGCGGCGAGCGCCAGCGCGTAGCGATCGCCCGCGCGCTCCTGCGCACACCTCGGCTGCTGCTCCTGGACGAGGCGACCTCGCAGCTCGACGCGGTCAACGAGCTGGCGCCATCGGCCAGGCCGAGAACGGCGGGAGCTTCGAGGACCTGCTGCCGGCCATCGCCCGCCACGTCTGACGGGGCGAGCCCCGAGGCCCCGGGCCCCCGTCCCCGACCGCGGCGATGCCACCGCCGTCCCCGCCCCCGGCCGGCCGCCGGGCCACCCCACGACCCACGCTCACGCCCCGGGAGGGCACCATGACGTACACCGGGCTCGCCTCCGGGGCCGAGCTCCCCGGAGCCGGCGCAGGGGACTACGAGTGGCAGGAGGACTTCACTGCGTACGTCCGAATGCGGCGCCCCGCCCTGCTCCGCACCGCCCGGCGCCTGGTGCCCGACCCCGCGGACGCCGAGGACCTGGTTCAGGCGGCGCTCCTGCGCACCCATGCGCGCTGGGACGGCATCGTCGACAGGTCCCTCGCCGACGGCTACCTGCGCCGCGTCATGATCAGCGTGCGGACCGACTGGTGGCGCGCCCGCAAAACGGACGAAGTACCGGTGGAGCGCCCGCCCGAGCTCCCCGGAGAAGACGGCACGGACCAGCTGCTGGACCGGGCCGAACTGCTGGAGGTCCTGACGGTGCTCAGCACCAAGCAGCGCGCCGTGGTGGTACTGCGGTACTGGTCGGAGCTCAGCATCGAGGTGACGGCCGGGGCACCGGGCGTCTCCCGGGCACGGTCAAGAGCACCCTGCACCGGGCGCTCCGGGTTCTGCGCCAGGAACTGACCGGGCGCGAGGCCGCCGCTTGAGGGACGCGTGCGCCGTACGCCGGAGCCAGTGGCCCTTCCGTCGGTGTGGGCATGCGCCATGCCGGCGACCCGACTGATCCTGGAGTTCACGAACCCGCACCGAGTACTCGGACACCGATCGGTCTCCGGCCCGAACAGCGGGCGGACGCCGAGGATTGAACGGGAGGTGGCGACCTGGTTGCACACTCCGTCCGCCGAGCAACTCATCGACGCGGGCGGCCCCTTCCCGTACCGGCAGGACGGTGTCGTCTTCCAGAACCGTGAGCGCCTGCTGCCCAGCCAGAGCAGGGGCTACTACCACGAGTACACGGTCATCACCCCGGGCTCCCCGACCCGCGGCGCGCGCCGCATCGTCACCGGTCGGCAGGGCCAGGAGGACCACTACACGGCCGACCACTACGCGACCTTCAAGCGGGTCGACTTCGGCTGCTGAGGCCGGCCGTCGGGTCGGTATCGCGGTACGGCGGCCCGCCTCCCCCAGGAGGCGGGCCGCCAGTGCCTACAGCCGGATCCCGGCAGCCGTCACCGGGGCGCCATCAGCCTGGCGCACGCCGTCGGAGCCGTTCGGCGGGGCACCGGCCCGTGCCCGCGCGGTATCCGGGGCGGGTCGTGAAGGCTGCCCGCCCCGGGCCGGCATCACCGGATGTACTTCGCCGGCTTGGTGGCGGCGTTGAGCAACGCCTCAAGCGGTCCGCGGCGGAAGAAGCGGGACCAGAGCGCCGCCAAGACGATCGCCCCGAGGATGAGCGCGATCACAGGTACCCAGGACACCTGGGTGCTTTCGCCGGCCGATACGCCGAGCAGCGTCTGCACGAGGAAGTGGCCGACGTAGGCCGTCAGGGACATGGTGCCCACGGCGATGACCGGCTTCGCCAGGCGCCGCAGGCGGGGCAGGCGGTCCATCAGCGCCATCGCGCCCACGATCACGAGGATCGCGACGCCGACGCTGCCGATGATGTCGAACGTCGTGCCGGTGTGCGGCCCGGCGGACAGCAGTTCCGAGGCCGACCGCGGGGTCTGGAAGGACCCGCTGCCGAAGGAGGACGCCGCCTCGGACCCGGCGGACGACTTCCCGTCCTCCGCCATGCTCCGCAGCGCGTCCTTGCCCGCCAGCAGCAGGGACAGCCCGTACGCGCCCACGGTGAGGGCGGCACCGAGCGCGGCCAGCCGCCGCTGGACGGCGACGGCGGACAGGTCGAGGCGGGCCAGCGCCATCCCGGCGACCACGAACGACATCCACGTGATCGCCGGGTAGAAGCCGGTGAGCAGCAGATCGAGTACACCCACCTCGCTGAGCTTCTTGAGCGGGTCGTAGGCGTTGATGCTCTGCTGGACGGACTCGCCGAGCAGCGAGTTCAGGGCGAACGCCAGCTGTGGCGTGACGAGCGCGAGCCCCGCGGCGGTGATCGCGAGAGGCCTGACCGGCAGCCGCAGCAGGGGCAGGGCGAAGAGGAAGTAGACACCGTAGAAGCCGAGGATGATCACACCCCCGTACTCCATCGCCAGCACGGTGCCCAGCGCCAGCAGGACCACGGCGCGGATCGCGATCCGGGCCTTCGCCTGCCGGCCGGCCAGGCCGGTCTTCGGCTCACGGCGGCCGGCGATCAGCATCAGCGAGAACCCGGCGAGGGTGGCGAAAAGGACCGACGAGTGTCCGTCGGCCAGGTAGCGGACCCAGGTGCCGACGCCGGACGTCGCCGAGAGCACCGGGCCGATGTGGACGATGTACATGCCGAACACCGCCAGCGCACGGGCCAGATCCACTCCTGCCAGGCGTCCCAACGAGGGCCCGCCCGCGAGCTTCCCGGCGGAGTCGGGCGGGGCTGCGTGCCGTGGAGGCGAGTTTTCCTGCGGAGCCGATGTCTCCTGCGACGGCCGTATCTGTGTCATACGAAGAATCTCCCGGTGCTGCGGGGAGGCGGACCATCCGGCAGGCTTCGGTGACGCCCCCGCCGACCGGCCGGGACCACCCCGCCGACCGGCGGGCCAGGGCGTACGATCTCGCGGCCCGAGGCACGGGCTTTGGCCGCACACCTTCGCGGGCGTAGGGTCTGACGCCGTAACGAGGAGGGTGGGCATGGGGCTCATGGACGCGGACCACGCGGGCCTGGTCATCGCGGCGCAGGCCGGGGACGACCGGGCGCGTGAAGAGCTGATCGCCGCCTACCTGCCGTTGATCTACAACATCGTCCGGCGAGCCGTGAGCGGACACGCGGACGCCGACGACGTCGTTCAGGAGACGCTGTTGCGCGTGGTGCGCGATCTGCCTGCCCTGCGCGCTCCCGACAGCTTCCGCTCCTGGCTGGTGTCGATCACGCTCCGCCAGATACAGACCCATTGGCAGCGGCAGCGCGTCTTCGCCGGCCGGACCGCGGTCATGGAAGAGGCACTCCACATACCGGATGCCGGCCCCGAACCCGAGGACGCTGCGATCCTGCGTCTCCACGTGTCGGACGAGCGCCGTCAGATCGCCGAAGCCGGCCGGTGGCTCGACCCGGACCACCAGGTGCTTCTCTCCCTGTGGTGGCAGGAGCGCGCCGGGCTGCTGAGCCGTGAGGACATCGCCGCCGCGACGGGCCTCACCGTCGCCCACGCCGGAGTGCGCCTGCAACGCATGCGCGAGCAGCTGGAACTGAGCCGGACGATCGTCGCCGCGCTGGCGGCCCACCCGCGGTGCCCGCAGCTGGGGGAGACCGTCGCCGGATGGGACGGTCTGCGTACATCGGTGTGGCGGAAGCGCATCGCGCGGCACACCCGCGACTGCCCGGTGTGCACGGCGACGGCGACGAACCGGGTCCCTGCCGAGCTGCTGCTCCTCAGCCTCGCACCCCTGGCCGTCCCTGCCGGACTCATCGCCACGCTGACCGCCAAGGGCCTGCTGTCCGGTGCGGCCGCGAGCGCCGCCGGGTCGGCCATGGTCCCCGTAGCCGCCGGCGCGGCGGTCAAGGGAGGCGGTCTGCACGGCGCGGTGGCGGGCAAGCTGCACGCCGTGACCGCTCAGCAGCTGGCGGGCCTCGCCGTCGGCGCGGTCCTCGTCGCGGGGGCCGCCACCTACGCGGCCTGGCCGGAACCGGCGCCCCGGATGCCCGACGTCAGCGCCGCTCCCGCCGTCGGTCCCACGACCGGCAACCCCACACCGATCCCGTCGGGCACGCCCACGTCCGCCGGACTGCCGTCGGCGAGTCCGTCCGCCGTCGCAGGAGGCACCGTTCCGCTGGGTGCACGATCACTGGAGTCCGTGGACCAGCCCGACCTCTACCTGACGTATTCCGGTGACTTCGCGTCGCTGGGCCCGGTCTCCGCGTCCAGCAGCGCGCAGGCACGGCAGCGCGTCACGTTCACGGTGGTCCGGGGGCTGGCCGACACACGGTGCGTCACCTTCCGCGCGGCGGACGGCCGTTACCTCCGGCACCACTACCTGAGGCTGCGGCTGAGCACCGACGACGGCAGCGAACTGTTCCGGAAGGACGCCACCTTCTGTCCGCGCCCCGGGGCTGTCGCGGGGTCGGTGACCCTGGAGTCCCGCAACTACCCGGGATCGGTCATTCGCCACCGCGACGGCGGCATCTGGCTCGACGGCTCCGACGGTACCCGGGCCTTCGCCGGCCAGGCCTCCTTCGTCGTCCGCGAGGCCCGGTCCTGAGCACCGCTCGCTGAGCAGCAGGCCGACCGCCGGCCGGTGCCGCTACGAACAGCACCGTGGAGCGGCACGGCCTCCCCTTCCCCATGGACGACCGGACCGACGGGCCGGACGTAACACTTTTCGCCTGCGAGATGCATCACGGGGTGATCGTCGGAATCGCGCGCCTTTTTTGTTACGCGGTCCCGCGTTCGGAAGCCTCCACTTCGTGGGGTTCTTTCCGCCGCTCACCATGCGAGCCGACGTGACGGGTGCCCCACCACCCATCGGCACATCCCCGGAAGAAGGCGCCCCATGACGCGAGATACCCGTGAACGCCGCACGCCCAGCACACAGGAGCGAGACCACCGAGGAGCATCATGAAGGGCCTGCACCGGCGCGGTCGGGGTCGCCGGACACTGACGATCGGACTGTCGGCCGCGGCGCTGGTGGCCGGTGTCCTGACGCTCCTCCCCGGCTCTGCCGGAGCCGCGACGCCCTTGGGCACGCAGGCGGCGCCCTCGGGCAGGTACTTCGGCACCGCCGTGGCCGCCGGCAGGCTCGGCGATCCGAGGTACGCGGCCGTCTTGGACCGGGAGTTCAACATGGTCACCCCGGAGAACGAGATGAAGTGGGACGCCACCGAACCGTCCCGCGGCAATTTCACCTTCGGCCCGGCCGATCAGGTCGTCAACCATGCCGCGGCACACGGTCAGCGCCTGCGCGGCCACACCGCCGTCTGGCACTCGCAGCTCCCGTCCTGGGTCAGCTCCATCGGTGACGCGAACGCGCTGCGCGGTGTGATGAACAACCACATCACCACGTTGATGACCCGCTACAAGGGCAGGATCCACTCCTGGGACGTCGTCAACGAGGCGTTCGCCGACGGCTCCACCCAGCACCGCAGCTCGGTGTTCCAGAACGTGCTGGGCAACGGCTTCATCGAGGAAGCTTTCCGCACCGCCCGGGCAGCCGACTCCTCCGCCAAGCTCTGCTACAACGACTACAACATCGAGAACTGGTCGGACGCCAAGACCCAGGGCGTCTACAGCATGGTCAAGGACTTCACGTCACGAGGCGTACCGATCGACTGCGTCGGGTTCCAGAGCCACTTCGGCGCCGGCGGCCCCCCGGCGAGCTTCCAGACCACCCTGGCCAACTTCGCCGCACTGGGCGTCGACGTCCAGATCACCGAGCTGGACATCACCCAGGCGTCGCCGGCCCATTACACCAGCGCGGTGAAAGCCTGCCTCTCCGTGGCTCGGTGTACCGGCATCACGGTCTGGGGGATCCGCGACAGCGACTCCTGGCGCAAGGGTGAGAACCCCCTGCTGTTCGACGGCGACGGCAACCCCAAGGCCGCCCACACCGCCGTCGTGAACGCCTTCAAGACAGCCCCCGGTACCTCCTCCGGGAGCGGCCCCGGCACGATCAAGGGCGTCGCCTCCGGCCGCTGCATCGACATCAAGGGCTCCACCACGGCCAACGGAACCCAGGCGCAGCTGTGGGACTGCCACGGACGGGCCAACCAGCGCTGGACCCACACCGCCGGCAAGCAGCTGACGGTCTACGGCAACAAGTGCCTGGCCGCCAAGGACAAGGGCACCCGCAACGGCACCGCGGTGGTCATCGAGGACTGCAACGGCGGCGCCGGCCAGCAGTGGAACATCAACACCGACGGCACGATCTCCGGGGTCCAGTCCGGGCTGTGCCTCGACGCCGTCGGCGCGGCCACCGCCAACCGCACCGGGATCCAGCTGCACTCCTGCTGGTCCGGCGGCAACCAGAAGTGGACCGGCCCGTCCGGGGCTCCGGCCCCGGCGACGCCCGCGCCGTCGGGCACGTGCGCTCTTCCGTCGACGTACCGGTGGACGTCGACGGGTGCGCTGGCACAGCCGGCGAACGGGTGGGCCTCTCTGAAGGACTTCACCCACGTGACCCACAACGGCAAGCACCTGGTCTACGGGTCGAACTTCTCGGGCTCTTCGTACGGCTCCATGATGTCCGGGCCCTTCACGAACTGGTCGGACATGGCGTCGGCCCGCCAGACCGGGATGAGCCAGGCCGCGGTGGCCCCCACGCTGTTCTACTTCGCGCCCAAGAAGATCTGGGTGCTGGCGTACCAGTGGGGGGCGTGGCCCTTCATCTACCGCACGTCGAACGACCCGGCCAACCCCGACGGCTGGTCCGCGCCGCAGCCGCTGTTCACCGGCAGCATCCCCCGCACCGACTCCCCCACCGGACCGATCGACCAGACCCTGATCGCCGACGACCAGAACATGTACCTCTTCTTCGCCGGTGACAACGGCAAGATCTACCGGGCGACCATGCCGATCGGGAACTTCCCGGGCAGCTTCGGCTCCTCGTACACGACGGTCATGAGTGACACGCCCGAGAGGCTGTTCGAGGCCCCGCAGGTCTACAAGGTCCAGGGCCAGAACCAGTACCTGATGATCGTCGAGGCGAGGGGCGCGAACGAGGCCCGCTACTTCCGTTCTTTCACGGCCTCCAGCCTGAACGGTCCGTGGACCCCCCAGGCCGCCACCGAGAGCAACCCCTTCGCGGGCAGGGCGAACAGCGGTGCCACCTGGACCAACGACATCAGCCACGGTGACCTGGTCCGCGACAACCCCGACCAGACCATGACCATCGACCCCTGCAACCTGCGGTTCCTGTACCAGGGCAAGGCACCCACGGCAGGCGGCCCCTACGACCGGCTGCCGTACCGGCCGGGTCTCCTCACTCTGCAGCGCTGACCCGCCCCGATCCACAGGAATACGCAAGGAGAACACCCCCCATGAAGAACCCCCCGAACGCTGGGCGCCGCGGACGCCACCGCCGTCGCTGGACCGGGACCGGCTTGCTGCTCGGTGTGCCCGCCGTCCTCGTGCCGTACCTCCTCTACGTGCAGGACGACTCGCAGGCCGCGACGGTCGACGGCGACGCCTACTACCGGCTGGTCTCCGTACGCAGCGGCAAGGCGCTGGACGTCAACGCCTTCTCCACCGCCGATGGCACCCGCATCCAGCAGTGGACCGACCAGAACACTGCCAACCAGCAGTGGAAACTGCGACCCACCGGAGACGGCTACTACGAGCTGGTGAACCGCAACAGCGGCAAAGTACTGGGCATAGCCGGCGACTCGACCGCCCAGGCGGCCGCCGCCGAGCAGCAGACCGACAGCTCTTCCACCTCCCAGGAATGGCGTATGGACGAGGTGGGCGGTTCCGACGCCGTCGTCCTCACCTCCCGCAGGAGCGGCCAGGTCCTGGACGTATCCGGTGGCTCCACGGCCGACGGCGCGGCAGTCATCCAGTACCGCGGCCATGGCAGCACCAACCAGCAGTGGAAGCTGGTGAAGACGGCCGAGACCAAGGCTCCCGGATCCGGACCGTACACGTGGCGAAACGCCCAGGTGGTGGGCGGCGGTTACGTCACCGGACTCGTGTTCAACCCCCGGGAGAAGGGCCTGCTGTACGCGCGTACCGACATGGGCGGCGCCTACCGCTGGGACACCGGGGCCGAGCAGTGGATCCCGCTGACCGACTGGCTCGGCGAGAAGGACTGGAACCTGCTGGGCATCGACGCGCTGGCCACCGATCCGGTCGACGCCAACCGGCTCTACCTCGCCACGGGCACCTACACCAACGACTGGGCGGGCAACGGCGCGATCCTGCGCTCCACCGACCGGGGCCGTACGTTCCAGCGCACCGACCTGCCCTTCAAGCTGGGCGGTAACGAGGACGGCCGGGGGGCGGGCGAACGGCTGGCGGTCGACCCGGCGGACAACGGCACCCTGCTGCTGGGCACGCGCAAGAACGGCCTGTGGCGCAGCGACGACCACGGCGCGACCTGGAGCCAGGTCTCGTCGTTCCCCGTCAAGGACGGGGCGGGCAGCGGCGCGGGCATCTCCTTCGTGACGTACGGCCCGGCCGGCAGCAAGACGGTCTACGTCGGCGTCGCCGACAGGTCCACCTCCCTCTACCGCTCCACCGACGGCGGCCGCACCTGGCAGGCCGTCCCCGGTCAGCCCACCGGACAGATGCCGCAGCACGGCGTGCTCTCCGGTGACGGCTCCCTGTACCTGACGTACACCAACGCCCTCGGCCCCAACGGCGTGACGGCGGGCTCGGTGTGGAAGCACGCGCCGGCCGGCGGCGCGTGGAAGAACATCTCCCCGTCCCAGGGCAGCTACGGGTTCTCCGGCGTGTCCGTCGATCCGCGCAATCCCTCCACGGTGATGGTCACCACCCTCGGCCGCTGGTGGCCGGAGGACGAGGTCTACCGGACCACCGACGGCGGCACGACATGGAAGGCCCTGGCCGACAAGTCGGTGCGGGACGCATCCGCCGCCCCGTACGTGGGCACCGGCACCGGGCACTGGATGACCGCCCTGGCCATCGACCCCTTCGACTCGGGGCACGTGCTGTACGGCACCGGCAGCGGCATGCTGCGCAGCAGGGACGCCAACGCCTCCGACAGCGGCGGCACCAGCCACTGGAGCGTAGGCGCCCGGGGGCTGGAGGAGACCGCCCTGCTGGACGCGATCGCCCCGCCGGGCGGCGCCCACGTCATCACGGCCATGGGCGACCTGGGCGGATTCCGCCACGACTCCCTGACCGAGGTGCCCCCCGGGCGGCTGAAGAACCCGATGATGACCAACAGCACATCCATCGACTTCGCACAGTCCAACCCCTCGATGATGGTGCGCGTCGGCCGGGGCGGCGCGCAGGACGGCGCCTATTCCACCGACGGCGGCCGCAGCTGGAACGGCTTCGCGTCCGAACCGGTGGCCGGCGCCGACAGCGGCCGGGTGGCGCTCTCCGCCGACGGCTCGGCCATCATCTGGACCCAGGCGGGCCAGGCCCCGTACCGGTCGACCGACAAGGGGGCGAGCTGGTCGAAGGTCAGCGGCCTGAGCACCGGCGCCGTCGTCATCGCCGACCGCTCTTCGGCCGGGACGTTCTACGCACTGGCCGGCGGCACCCTGTACGCCAGCACCGACGGCGGGGCCTCCTTCACCACCCGCGCCGCCGGCCTGCCCGCCGACGGCCGGCTCAAGGCCGTCCCCGGAGTCGCGGGGGACCTGTGGATCGCCGGCGGCGGCCAGGGGCTCCTGCACTCCACCGACGGCGGCCGCACCTTCACCCGGCTCGCCCCGGTGAAGTCCGTCTCCGCCCTCGGCTTCGGCAAGCCCGCGCCGGGCGCCTCCTACCAGGCCCTGTACCTGATCGGCACCGTCAAGGACGTCACGGGCGTCTTCCGCTCCACCGACCAGGGCGCCACCTGGCTCCGCGTCAACGACGACGCGCACCAGTGGGGCAGCATCGGCGGCACCGGCGTCATCACCGGTGACCCCGACGTCTTCGGCCGCGTGTACGTCGGCACCAACGGACGCGGCCTCCAGTACGGCGACCCGTCCTGACCCCTGCGCTCGGGCCCGGCCGCAGGCTCGACGGCCTGCGGCCGGGCCTCGCCCGCCGGCCCGCCGACGGGCCGGAGCGGACCCCCCGAACGGCTGGAGCCGGCCCGCCGGGTGTCCACAGCGCAGGGGTGATCACGCCACCGCGTACCCTGCCGGGCGTACGGTCGGCGTCAGGCGAGCACCGTACGGGCGCGCGGAGCGCCCGGGTGTACGGGTGTACGGGTCACCGCGAAGCGGGACAGGGCAGACGAGAGTGTGAGGCGGAACGCCGGTGATCCGGGTAGTGGTGGTGGACGACGAGGCCCTGGTGCGGTCCGGCTTCCAGATGATCCTGAACGCGTCCGACGGCATCGAGGTCGTGGCGACCGCGGAGGGGGCGCAGGCAGCCGACGTGGTCCGCCGCGAGGTGCCGGACGTCGTTCTCCTCGACATCCGCATGCCGGACGTGGACGGCCTGACGGTGCTGCGGCAGATCCAGGAACTCCCCGAACCACCGCACGTGGCCATGCTGACCACCTTCGACACCGACGAGTACATCCTCACCGCCCTGCGCTCGGGAGCCTCCGGCTTCCTGCTCAAGGACACCGAGCCCGAACAGCTCGCCCAACTGGTCCGCACCCTGGCCGCGGGCGGGGTGGTGATGTCCCCGAAGGCCTCACGCGCGCTGCTGCGCAGCCATCCGGGAGCGGGAGCACCCCAGGACTCGGACGTCGCACGCGTCGGCCTCCTCAGCGACCGGGAACGCGACGTCCTCGTCCTGATCGCCGACGGACTGTCCAACGCCGACATCGGCACCCGCATCCACCTGAGCCAGGGCACCGTCAAGGACCACGTCAGCTCGATCCTCACCAAACTGCGGGTCACCAGCCGCGTCCGGGCCGCACTGCTCGCCGAGCGCGCCGGCCTCCTCACCAGCGGCGACGACGGCACGACCCGGGACAACGGCCGATGAGCACGGGCCGGGCACTATGGCGGCGGGTACCGTCTTGGGCCATCGACGCGGGCCTGGTCGCACTGGCCGCGCTCGACGCATGGATCAACCTCTTCGGCGAAGCAACCCCGCTGATGTGGGCGTGTGCCGCCGTGGGCTCGGCCGGACTGTTCCTGCGCAGGCGCTTCCCCCTGGCCGTCTTCCTGCTGACGCTGCCCATGGCCCTGTTCATGGACGTGGCGGTCGCCCCGATCGCCGCCCTGTACACGCTGGCCGCATCCACCCGCAACCGCCCGCTGCTGGCCGGCTGCGCCCTGCTGAACGCGGCTGCGGACACCCTCGTCTGGCCCCTGTCCCACACGTTCACGGGCGACCGGACCTGGACGCTCGTCCAGTTCGTCTACACGCTGGCTACGGCCGTCACCCCGGTGCTGTTCGGCCAGCTCGTGCAGGCCAGGCGCGACGTGGCCCGCCAGCTCGTCGAAGTCGAAGAGGCCCGGGAACACGAACGCGCCCTGTACGCCCAGACCGTCCTCGCCCGCGAACGTGCCCAGCTGGCCCGCGAGATGCACGACGTCGTCTCCCACCAGGTCAGCCTCATCGCCGTCCAGGCCGGAGCCCTGCAGATGGCCGCGAAGAGCCCCGACGCCCGCGAGGCCGCCCGCACCATCCGCACCCTCAGCGCGAACACCCTCGACGAACTCCGCCACATGGTGACCCTGCTGCGCGCCTCCGGCGGCAAGGCGACCGAACTCACGCCCCAGCCCACCCTCGCCGACCTCCAGCAGCTCATCGCCAACAGCGGCATCGAGACCACCCTGACCGGAGAGCTCCCTCCCGGCATCAGCACGACCGCCCAGCGCACCGTCTACCGCACGGTCCAGGAAGCCCTCACCAACGTCCGCAAACACGCCCCGGGCGCCCGCGCCGACGTACGCCTGTGGCACGACGCCCACCACTTCGGCGTCACCGTCACCAACACCGCCCCCACCCGCCCGACCG
Organism: Streptomyces sp. NPDC037421; assembly: GCF_055602105.1. NCBI lineage: Bacteria > Bacillati > Actinomycetota > Actinomycetes > Kitasatosporales > Streptomycetaceae > Streptomyces > Streptomyces sp. NPDC037421. The sequence continues at coordinate 22,217 of NZ_JBVJWV010000021.1, read as the reverse complement.
TCGCCCTGCCCAGCGCCCGCCACGGCCTCGTCGGCCTGAAGGAACGCGCCGAACTGCTCCACGGCACCTTCACCGCCGGACCAACCCCGGAGGGCGGGTACGAGGTCGAACTACGAGCTCCCGCGCTGCCCGGCTGAACGGCCGAACGACTGGTTCGGATGGGTTCACCGTGCCTGATGTCGTTCGTCCGGCAAATGTTCGACCGGCCCCCTACCGGCCGGCGTCGCCCGGGCCGGCATCACACTGCGGGCTGAGGCTGGCGAAGTTCGGCCTGGCCGAAGAGGAGTGCGTAGCCATCGGGAAGTTGCCGGAGGATCCGGTTGAGGAGGTCGGGACCGGTGAGCCGTGTCACGACGGCGAGGACGGCGCCGGTGTCCCAGCGGGCGATGGCCGGGCTGGTGCCTGTGCGGGTGGCCATGTCCTTGATGAAGGCCCAGCCGGTGAGCCGTTCGTTGGCGGGGATCTGGGCGGTCAGGGCGAAGGCGGCTTCGACGGGCAGGGCCTGGGCGAGGTCGACGCGTTCGTCGCCGACGAGCTGGCGGCCGAGAGCGGCGAGGACCGTGCGGACGGCTTCTTCGGCGCGTTCGCGGGTCGGGTAGGCGCCTTCGTAGCGCACGCGTTCCAGCATCTGCTCGAACGTCATGGCGGGCTGGGCCTGGTGCGGTCGAGGCTGGTCGTACATGGTGCTGTGGTTGCCTTTCTCTTCGTTGGGTCGGTCCTCGGCCGGCGGTCAGGTGGGCTGGGGGTGGCCGAAGAGGAGGTCGTAGCCGGGCGGGAGCTGGAGCAGGGCTTCGCGGGTGAGGACGTCTCCGGCCGCGGCGGCCACGGTGGACAGGACCGCGCCGATGTCCCACAGGGCGGTCTTCTCGGTGGCGCCGTCGATCCAGGCGGCGGTCGCGCGGACGAAGCGTTCCGGGGAGAGCGGCTCCGCGGCCTGGAGGGGGTTGAGGAGGATCAGGGCGTAGGTCTCGGGGAGCCGGGCGGCGAGCTCCGCCCGCACGGTCCCGACCAGGTGGGCGCCGAGCAGGGCCAGGACGACGCGGGCCGCGCGTTCGGCTTCCTCCCGGGTCTGGTACTCCCCGTGTTCCTGGACGTGGTCCAGGAAGGCTTCCCGGCGCATCGACATCTCACGTCACCTCCGGAGGAGGGGTGAACGGACAAGGGTGCGGAGGACGGGGTGCCGGAGGGGGATCGGGTTCCCCGTCCTCCGCTGCTGGTACCAAGTGGTTGCCGGGCCGGTCAGCCGGAGATCTGCTTGCGGCCGGATTCGCCGCCGATGGCGATCTTCCGCGGCTTGGCGCGCTCGGCGATCGGGATCCGCAGGGTCAGGACACCCGCGTCGTAGTCGGCTTCGATGTGCTCGGTGTCGAGGGTGTCGGCCAGCACGATCTGGCGGGAGAAGACACCGAGGGGCCGCTCGGAGAGCTCCATCTGCACGCCGTCGGACTTCTCCGCGGGCCGGCGCTCGGCCTTGACGGTCAGCATGTTCCGCTCGACGTCGATGTCGATCGCCTCGGTGCTGACGCCGGGGAGGTCGAAGGCGATCACGTACGTGTCGCCGTCGCGGTAGGCGTCCATGGGCATCACGGACGGCTTCGACCACGTGCCCGACGCGCCCGAAAGCTGCTGAATGATCCGGTCCATCTCGCGGAACGGGTCGGTGCGCATCAACATCGCGAAACACCTCCAGTTGGTTCAGGCAGGAACTGCCAATGCGCTTCAACGTGCTCCCGTTGTAACATGTCATCGAAACGATGACAAGCACGACGTCATCTGGAGGATGACATGCCACGGAGGCCGTCATGAGCGAACCCGCAGAGCCGACCGCACCCGTCACCTTCCTGGCCGCCGCTGCGGCGCTGGAGACCATCGACCAGGCCCTCAGGGAAGCGCAGCAAGCCTCCACGAAAACCTCGGCGGCGGCGCCGGCAGTGGGCGCGGGCCCCCACCCTGCCCTGGCCGCCCTGCTGATGCTGCGCGAGGTCCGCGAGCAGCTGAACGGCTGGGAAACCGGCCTGATCGAAACCGCCCGCAGCGAGGGCGCCAGCTGGGCCGACCTCGCCGCCCCCCTCGGAGTCGCCAGCCGCCAGGCCGCCGAGCGCCGCTACCTGCGCCTGCGGCCGGGGAAGGCCGGGAGCACGGGTGAGGAACGCGTCCAGGCCACCCGGGACGCCCGCGCCGCCGACCGCAGCGTGGATGCCTGGGCCCGCGACAACGCCGCCGACCTGCGCCGCCTCGCCGGCCAGGTCACCGCCCTCACCGGCCTCGCCGACGACGCCGAAGGCGCCATCGGCGACCTGAACCAGGCCCTCGCCGACAACGACACCGCCCGCCTCGTCCGCCCCCTGACCGGCACCCGCGCCCACCTGCGGCCCGAGGACAACGAGCTCGCCGAGCGCATTGACGCCATGACCCGGCACACCGACCGGCTCCGCCAGGACATCCGCGATCAGCGCAGCACGTGACCCCTGCCCCCGGCGTCCGGAGCGGGCGCATTCGTAGACGCAAGGAGTGATCGCCATGGCCGGACAGCTTCCCCGGCATCCCGGCGGCAACCGCATCGACGTGGAGATCCTGGACCACGCCGTCACGATCAGGCCCACGGGAGAGATCGACATCGCTACGGCACCCGCCTTGCACCTCGCCCTCTCCGAGGCCCTCGCCCACGCTTCGGCGGCCAAGCCCGTGGCGGTCGACTGCAGCGGCCTCACCTTCTGCGACTCCTCAGCGCTGAACGCACTCCTCGCCGCGCGCCGCGCAGCCCAAGAGGCCGGCACCGTCATCCGCCTGGCGGCCCCCAGACCCCAGCTCCAGCGCCTCCTGGAGACGACAGGCGCCCGGCCCCTCTTCCCTGTGGACCCAGACCCGCCGGCCGGTCGACAGGTGCAGGGGTAGGTACTGCCTGACCGGACGCGCCCGCCAACGCCGGCAGCAGGGGCCGAGCCCTGGTGGCCGCACGGATGGTGGACGAGCCCGGGAACCCGCTGCCCGGGGCGCGGTGGCGATAGGGGATGAGAAGTAGACGGCGAGGCATCCGAGCCCACCCCGCGCCGCGACTCCCTGGAACGCTGGAAGAGGAGCGCGACCGGGCGGCGATCCGAGTCGCGAGCCGTGCTCGATCCTGGCCCGACTGCCTGGAGCTCCTCGATGCCCTCGGTCTCGATTCCGACCGGCCCTCTTCGGCGACGCGAGAACCTCCCCTCCGTCACCCTCAGTCGCGAAAACCACTGCCTCGACTCAGCACCAGGTCAGCACCAAGTCCGCACGGGTTCTCCAGAAGACGCCCCCGCGCCGCGCAGCCGGGGCACTCGCAGATCAGCCGGCGGCAACCGATGGCGAGTCAAGCCACGTCCACCGCTTCCAGTGTGTGGTTCACCAACATGGGCCGCCGGCCTGCAAGTTCCTACGCTGTGGTCACCCCGTCCCCCCTCCGGAAGTGGTGACCATGAGCGCCTCCGACGTCCAGAAGAGCGCAGGAGGCTCGCTGTCACGAGTCGTGGCCGCGAGCCTCATAGGAACGACCATAGAGTGGTACGACTTCTTCCTCTACGGCTCCGCCGCGGCCCTGGTGTTCAACACGCTGTTCTTCCCCGCCAGCGACCCCCTCGTCGGCACCCTCCTCGCGTTCCTCACCTACGCCGTCGGCTTCGCCGCGCGGCCGCTCGGCGGGGTGGTGTTCGGGCACTACGGGGACCGGATCGGGCGGAAGCGGCTGCTCGTGGTGAGCCTCTTGATGATGGGCGGGGCCACCTTCGCGATCGGGTTGCTGCCGACGCACGCCGCCGTCGGCGGGGCCGCGCCCGTGCTGTTGACCGTGCTGCGGCTGGTGCAGGGGTTCGCGCTCGGGGGTGAGTGGGGCGGGGCGGTGCTGCTGGTCGCCGAGCACGGGGACGACCGGAACCGGGGGTTCTGGGCGTCGTGGCCGCAGGCGGGTGCGCCCGGCGGGAACCTGCTGGCCACCGGGGTGCTGGCACTGCTGGCCGCCGTCCAGTCCGACGAGGCGTTCCTCGCGTGGGGGTGGCGGGTGCCGTTCCTGCTGTCGGGGGTGCTGGTGGTCGTCGGGCTGTGGATACGGGTCTCGGTGTCGGAGTCGCCGGCGTTCCTGGAGGCGCGGGCCCGGGCCGAGGCCGAGGAGGCGGCGGGGGTCCGGCAGCGGCCGCCGGTGGTGGAGGTGCTGCGGTCGGGCCGGCGCGGGGTGCTCACCGCCATCGGGGTGCGGCTGGGGGAGAACGTCTCGTACTACGTGCTGACGGCGTTCCTGCTCGTCTACGTGACCGTGCACCTGCACCTCCCCAAGGGCGACGCGCTGAACGCCGTACTGATCGGCTCTGCGGTGCACTTCGTGACGATCCCGCTGTGGGGCGCGCTGTCGGACCGGATCGGGCGGCGTGCGGTGACCCTCGTGGGATCGGTCGGGATGGCGGGCTGGGCGTTCGCCTTCTTCGCCCTGCTGGACACACGGTCCTTCCCGGTGATCGCCGTCGCGGTCACCGTCGGGCTGCTGATGCACGGGGCGATGTACGGGCCCCAGGCGGCGTTCATCTCGGAGATGTTCGACACCCGCGTCCGCTACTCGGGGGCCTCCATGGGGTCGCAGGTCGCCTCCATCATCGGCGGTGCCCTGGCCCCGGTCATCGCCGTGGAGCTCCTCAAGGAGTACGGGTCCTCCGTGCCGGTCTCCGTCTACCTCTGCGCGGCGGCGCTGATCACCACGGCGACCGCCGTGGCCGCCCGGGAGACGCGCGGCCGCAGCCTCGACCGGCCCTCCCGTACGGCCGGGCCCGTCCCCGTCAAGGGCTGACCGGGTCTCCGCCCGTATGCTCACCACCGTGACGGAAGGCATACGGGAGCTGCTCGGCCTGCTGGCCCAGGGGGCGCCGGCGGAGGAGTTCGCGCGGCCCGCGGCGGCCGCGCGCGCCGCCGGGGCCTCCGAGGCCGAACTGGCCGCCCTCGACGAGGCGACGGGGGTGGCACTGGAGGTCCACCGGACGCTGGGCCGGCACCGCACGCGCGAGGCGGAGCTGACCGCGCTGTTCGACACCGCCGGGGACCTGGCCGCGCTGCGCGACCTGGACTCGGTGCTGCGGGCCATCACGCACCGCGCGAAGCAGCTGCTGCACACGGACGTCACGTACCTGTCGCTGATCGACGAGGCGGCGGGCGACACCTTCATGCGGGTCACCGACGGCTCGGTGTCCGCGGCGTTCCAGCAGCTGCGCCTCGGCATGGGCGAGGGGCTCGGGGGACTCGTCGCCCAGACGGCCCGCCCGTACGCCACCGGCGACTACCAGCGCGACCCGCGCTTCCGGCACACCGGCCCCATCGACAGCGCCGTCGGCGAGGAGGACCTGCACGCCATCCTCGGTGTCCCGCTGCGGCTGGGGCCGAAGGTGATCGGGGTGCTCTTCGCCGCCGACCGCAGCCCGCGCGAGTTCAGCCCGCGCGAGGTGGCGCTGCTGTCCTCGCTCGCCGACCACGCCGCCATCGCCATCGACGGGGCCCGGCTGCTGGAGGAGACCCGCCGGGCCCTGGCCGAACTGGGCGCCGCGTCCCGGACCATCCAGGAGAACAGCGACGCGCTGCGCCGGGCCGAGCGGGCGCACGACCGGCTGACGGGTCTCGTCCTGCGCGGCGGGGACGTCGCCGAGGTGGCGGCCGCGATCGGCGCGCTGCTGGAGGGCGGCACCCTGGTACACGACCCCGACGGTACGGAGCTGGCCCGCGCGCAGGCCGGGCCCTGCCCGCCGCCGGCCGGGGCCGTGGCCGCCTCGCGGTCCGGCGGCCGGGCCGTCGCGGAGGGCGGCACCTGGGTGTGCGCCGTGCTGGCGGGTCCCGAACTCCTCGGCAGCATCACGCTGACCGGCCGCCCCGGCCTGGACGAAGCCGGGCGGCGCCTGTTCGAGCGTGCGGCGACGGTCACGGCCCTGCTGCTGCTCCTGAGCCGTTCGGTGGCGCAGACCGAGGACCGGATCCGCGGGGAGCTGCTCGGGGACCTGCTGAGCCCGTCCGCCGATCCCGGGAGCCTGGCCGTGCGGGCCCGCCGGCTGGGCGTGGACCTGGCCCGCCCGCACGCCCTGTTCGTCCTGCACAGCGATGCCGCGCCCCGGCCGCGCCTGCTCACGGCTGCCGCGCACCACGCCCGCGAGCGCCGGGGCCTGGCGGGGGTCCACCACGACCACGCCGTGCTGCTGGCCCCCTCGGAGGCGGCCGGCGCCGACGCCGCCCGGCTCGCCGCAGCCCTCGGGCGGAGCGTGGGCGCGCCCGTCACGGTGGGTGCGGCGCGGGCCGGCGACGGCCCGGGCGCGCTGCACGCCGCGCACGCGGAGGCGCTGCGCTGCCTGTCGACGCTGCGGGCGCTGGGCCGGGCCGGCGACGGGAGCACGCTGGGGGACCTCGGGTTCCTCGGGGTGCTGCTGGGCGACCGGGCGGACCTGTCGGGCTTCGTACGGACCGTGCTCGGGCCGGTGCTCGACTACGACGCCCGGCGCGGCAGTGATCTCGTGGGGACGCTGCGGGTCTACTTCGCGACGGGCATGAGCCAGGCGAGGGCGAAGGAGGCCCTGCACGTCCACGTGAACACCGTGGTGCAGCGCCTGGACCGCGTCGGCCGTCTCCTCGGTCCCGACTGGCAGTCCCCGGACCGCTGCCTGGAGCTCCAACTCGCCCTGCGCCTGCACCAGGTGTCGGCGTCGGCGGATCCCGGGCCGGTTTCCTCCTGATCGTGGCGTCCGCCGTTTGACAGGGCCGCACCCTCGCCCCACTATTCCCTTACTCATCTAGTGGATTCACTGAAAGGGGGGAGGCTGTGCGAAGCACGACCACTTCCGGCGCGGCCGACGGCCGATGGGCCCTGGAGGCGCGCGGGCTGGGCAAGAAGTACCGGCGGGGCTGGGCGCTGCGGGACTGCTCCTTCCGGATACCCGCCGGCCGCGTCACCGCCCTGGTGGGGCCCAACGGGGCGGGCAAGAGCACCCTGCTGAGCATGGCGGCGGGCCTCGCGCAGCCCTCGGCCGGTGACCTGAGGATCTTCGGCACCCCCGCCGGCTCCCGCGCCTCCATGCCGCTGTGGGCCTATCTCGCGCAGGACAAGCCGCTGTTCAAGCGGTTCACGGTGGCGCAGACCCTGCGGCTGGGCCAGGAGCTCAACCCGGCCTGGGACCAGGGGGTGGCCGAGCGGATCGTCCGCGCGGGGATGATCCCGCCGGACGCCCGCGTGGGGGACCTGTCGGGCGGCCAGCGCACCCGCGTGGCCTTCGCGCTGGCCTTCGGCAAGCGCCCCGACCTGCTGCTGCTGGACGAGCCGATGGCCGATCTGGACCCGGTGGCCCGGGACGAGATGGGGGCCCTGCTGCTGTCCGAGGCGGCCGAGCACGGGACCACCGTCGTGATGTCCTCCCACCTGCTGAGCGAGATCGAGCCGATGTGCGACTACGTACTCGTGCTCGCCGACGGCCGGGTCCGGATGGCCGGGGAGGCCGACGAGCTGGTCCCCATGCACACCCTGGTCAGCGGTGTGAGCACGGAGGCCGGGCCGCCCGCCTCCCTGAACGACCACACCGTCATCGAGGTACGGACCTCCGGGCGCCACTTCACCGCGCTGGTGCGGCGCCAGGGCCCGCTGGACGAGGCGTGGCAGCAGGCGGAGCCGAGCATGGAGGAGGTGCTGCTCGCCTACCTCCGCTCACCCGGGGCCCCCGCGCTGCTCTCCCCCACCGCCGTCCCGCTGCACCGAGAGGAGTGCGCGGTATGAGCGCACCGACCGCCGGCGCGTCCCGCACCGCCACCGCGGCCGCCCGCCCGCGCCGACTGCGCGGGCTCGCCTGGCTCCTGGCGCGCCAGCACCGCACCGCCGTGATCACCTGCGCCGCCCTGACGGTCGTCGGAGCGGCCTGGATCCTCTACCAGCGCGCCGAGATGCTGGACGCGCTGCACGCCACCGGCTGGCCCGTCACCTCCCCGCACACCATCGACCGGGCCGTCCACGACCGGGCCGGCGACGACCTGGACTCCTTCGGCAGCACGCTCGCCTTCCTCCCCGTGCTGTTCGGCGTCCTGCTCGGCGCCCCGCTGATCTCCGCCGACCGGGAGCACGGGACGGCGCGGCTGGTCGCCACCCAGTCCGTCCGGCGCGGCCGCTGGCTGCTGTGGAAGCTGTGCTTCGCCCTGGCGCTGGCCGCGGTGCCGACGGCGGTCCTGAGCCTGCTCTACTCCTGGTGGCTGGACTCCGCAGGCCCGCTCGCCCCCGGGAACTGGCTCAACGGCCCGGCGTTCGGGGCCACGGGCCCGGTCCTGGTGGCCTCGGCCCTGTTCTGCACCGTGCTCGGCATCACGATCGGGGCACTGGCCCGCCGGTCGCTGCCGGCCATGGTGGCGACGTTCTTCACCTCGTACGCCGCCCTTCTCGCGGCGGAGCTGCTTCGGGAGCGGCTCGCCACGCCCCGGACGCTCGCCTACCCGCTGGGCTCCGCCCAGCCGGCCGCGCTCGACCACGTGGTGCAGGTGGACCAGTGGATCGGGACCGCCTCCGGCAAGCTCTACGGCTGGGGCACCTGCGTGCACGACAGCTCCCCGGAGGGCTGCCGGACCTCGCTCGGCATCGTCAACTCGGTCTGGGCGTACTTCGGCCCCGACCAGATGGCGGGCATGCAGTGGACCGCGGCCGGGATCCTCCTGGGGCTGACCGCGCTCCTGGTGGGCGCGTTCCTGCGGTGGGCCCGGCACTCGGCGCTCTGATCCGGAGCACCCCCGCGGACGGCCTAGGCTGGAACGTCACCCCGGAAGCCCGGAACCCCGGAAGCCCGGAAGCCCGGAACCGGAACCCCGGAACCCCGAAGGACCGAGAAGCAGCAAGGAGGCGGGCACGGTGGTCGTGTTTCGCATCGAACGCCGCAGCGGCCTGCCCGCCTACCTCCAGATCGTGCAGCAGGTGGAGCAGGCCATGCGGATGGGGGCGCTGGCCGAGGGCGACAAACTGCCGACGGCGGCGCAGGTCGCCGCGACCACGAAGGTCAATCCCAACACCACGCTCAAGGCCTACCGCGAGCTGGAGCGCTCCGGCCTCGTCGAGGTGCGCCAGGGCTCCGGCACGTTCATCACCCGCTCGCTGGCCACCCCGCAGACGGCGCCCGAGTCCCCGCTGCGCACGGGCCTCGGGGAGTGGATGCGCGAGGCGCGCGAGCAGGGGCTGAGCGCCCGCGACGTGTCGACGCTCTTCGGCGCGGTACTCGGTGAGCATTACCCACCCACACCCTGAACCTTTCATTCGTTGCAGGATCGTGAATACGATCTTTCATATCAAGATAAAACCCGGATCCGTGCCTACTGTTCAGAGGTACCTCGCTTGACGCGTTCTTCTACCTCTGGATCCCACGATGTCTGCTGCCTCACCGCGCCGCCGCCGCACCGCCCTCGCCCTCACCACCACCGCGACCGCCCTCGCGCTGCTCGTCTCCGGCTGTGGGTCCGGGGGCTCGGAGGGCAAGCGCATCCGCGTGGGCGTCTCGGGAGACTCCCCCGAGTGGGACGTCCTCGCCAAGGAGGCCAAGAAGGAGGGCCTCACCGTCGAGACGGTCGTCTTCGACGACTACTCGCTGCCCAACAAGGCGCTCGCGGCGGGCGACATCGAGCTCAACGCCTTCCAGCACCTGGTCTTCCTCGCCCAGTCCAACACCGAGAACAAGACCGACATCGCCCCCGTCGCCGCGACCACGGTGGTGCCGCTCGGCCTCTACTCCGGCAAGCACAAGCGGCTCGCCGACCTCCCCGACGGGGCCTCGGTCACCCTGCCCAACGACCCCGCCAACCAGGGCCGCGGACTGCGCGTCCTGGAACAGGCCAAGGTCATCGAGCTGAAGAAGGACGCCGGGCTCTTCGCCACCCCCGACGACATCACCGCCAACCCCAAGCACATCAAGATCACCCCGGTGAACGCCCAGCAGACCCCGCGCACCCTCAAGGACGCGGACGCCGCGATCATCAACGACGGGGTCGCCGAACTCTCCGGCATCGACGCCAAGACCGCCCTGTTCAAGGACGACCCGGCGAGCCCGCAATCCGTTCCGTACCTCAACGTCATCGCAGCCCGCGCGGACCGCAAGGACGACCCGGACTACGCGAAGATCGTGAAGCTGTACGCCTCCCAGGCCGTGCAGGACGAGGTGCGCCGCACCAGCAACGGCACCGCCCACCACATCGACCTGCCCGCCCCGGAGCTCCGGGCCGAGCTCGCCCGCATCACGAAGCAGCTGGCGAAGTGACCGCCTCGGCATCAGGGCACCCGGCAGCGGCCCCCCACCCGGCGGTCGAATTCCGGGCCGTGCGCAAGGAGTTCCCCGGCGGGGCCGTCGCCGTGGACGACGTCGGCCTGACCGTCGAGGCGGGCACCGTCTTCGGGGTCGTCGGACACAGCGGGGCCGGCAAGTCCACCCTGCTGCGCCTGGTCAACGGCCTGGAGGAGCCCACCTCCGGCAGCGTTCTGGTGGACGGCCACGACCTGGCCGCCCTCGGCGAGCGCGGGCTGCGGCCCGTACGCCGGGAGATCGGCATGGTCTTCCAGCAGTTCAACCTCTTCCGCTCCCGCACCGTCCTCGGCAACGTCGTCTACCCGCTGCGCCTGGCCGGCCTGGACCGCGCCGCCGCCCGGGCCCGCGCCGAGGAGACCCTGGAGTTCGTCGGGCTCTCCGGGTACGGCAAGCGCTACCCCGAACAGCTCTCCGGCGGGCAGCGGCAGCGGGTCGGCATCGCCCGCGCGCTCGCCACCCGCCCCAAGGTGCTGCTGTGCGACGAGGCCACGTCCGCGCTCGACCCGCAGACCACCGGCGAGGTGCTGGCCCTGCTCCGCCGGGTCAACCGCGAACTGGGCGTCACCATCGTGCTGATCACCCACGAGATGGAGGTCGTACGCAGCCTCTGCGACCGGGTCGCGGTCATGGAGGACGGCCGCGTGGTGGAGACCGGCGAGGTGTACGAGGTCTTCGCGCGCCCGCAGCACCCCACCACGGCGGCCTTCGTCCGCTCGGCGCTGCACGGCGAACCGGACGGCCCGCTCCTGGAGCGGCTGCGCGCCCGCCATCCGGGGCGGCTCGTGACGGTACCGGTCGTCGACGGCGTACCGGTCGTGGAAGGCCTCTCGCCGCTGCTGCGCGAGCACGGCGTCGACTTCACCTTCGTCCACGGCGGGGTCGGCGAGGTCCGCGGGCGTCCGCTGGGCAGCGTGACCATCGAGCTGCGCGGCGAGCGGGCGGCGGTCGAGGCCGTCGAAGCGGGCCTCGCCCTGTCCGGCCCCCGGAAGGCGGGTGTGCGGTGAAGGCCGACTGGAGCACCTTCTGGCCGAAGGTCCTCGACGCGACCGGCGAGACCGTCTACATGGTGCTGATCACCCTCGCGCTCTCCAGCGTCGGCGGCCTCGCCGTCGGGCTCGCCCTCTACGCCACGCGCAAGGGCGGCGTCCTGCCGAACCGGGCCGTGCACGCGGTGCTCGGCACGTTCATCAACGTCATCCGGCCCATCCCCTTCATCATCGCGATCGTGGCCCTCGCCCCCGTCACCCGGGCGGTGGTCGGCACCATGATCGGCACCGATGCCGCGATCTTCCCGATGACGGTCGTGGCCACCTTCGGGATCGCCCGGATCGTGGAGTCCAACCTGCTGGCCGTGGAGCCGGGCGTCGTCGAGGCGGCCCGTTCCATGGGGGCCGGCCCGCTGCGGATCCTGCTCACGGTGCTCGTACCGGAGGCACTCGGGCCGCTGGTGCTGGGCCTGACCTTCATGCTCGTCGCGCTGATCGACTTCTCCGCGGTGGCGGGCACCGTCGGCGGCGGCGGGGTGGGCAACCTGGCCATGACGTACGGGTACCTGCGCTTCGACACGTCCGTGATGGTGGTGACCGTACTGGTCCTGATCGTGCTGGTGCAGTCGGCCCAGTTCCTGGGCGACCGCGTCTCGCGCCGGATCCTCAGGCGCTGACCCCCGGCCGCGGCGAACGGCGGCGCCCCCCTGCGATGGGGGGCGCCGGCGGCGGTCAGTAGGTGTAGCTCAGGCCCGACTTGTACGGGGTCAGCGTCCGCTGGCTCACCACACCGCGGTACGTGTACCAGCCCCACTTCTTGCACATCGTCTGGTAGCTCAGGGTGTTGTACGCCCCCGATCCCACCCGGACGCGCGGGTAGATGACGTTGTCGCCCCAGTCCCCGCCGGCCGGGCCGCTCGAATAGGCGTCCACCCCCCAGTACACCCCGACGACGGAGCCGCCGGCCGGGCAGTTCCAGCTGCCGAAGTTGACCCAGACGTTCCCTCCCGTCCAGGCACTGGCCGGAGCGGCGCTCAGGCCGACGACGCCGAGCGCCAGCAGTGAACCCGTCAGCACCGCACGGGATTTACGCAGCAGTGATCCACGCATCTGACCTCCCCGGTCACGGCCGGGCGCCTTCGCACCCCCTGCCGTGCGCAGCAGGCTGCCACACGAGTCACGTGATTGTCCGACTTTCGATGTGATCGCCTCCAAGTCGAACTATTGCATGAAATAAGCCTGTTCGGATCGGGGCTCTCTCCGGCCCTTCAGGCGGCCACGGCCGTGGTGACCACCAGCGGGGGCGCCTCCCGCTCGGCCGTCCAGGGGCGACTGTCCACCAGCCCGGCATCGGCCGCCTCCCCGGCCTCCGCCACCGTCGGACGGTGCTGGACCACCTCCCGGAAGCCGGCCCGCTCCAGCAGTCCGGGCAGGAGGCCGACGGGCCAGGCGTGGTTGCGGACCTCCTGCCAGGAGCCGTCGGTGCGCCTCAGCCGTACGGTCAGCTCCTGGCCCGGCGCGTACACGGCGCCCGGTTCCCCGATCCGCAGGGAGGCGTACTCCGTGCCGGTGCAGGCCGGGTCGGTGGCCAGCAGGACGAACGGGCCGCCGGGGCGCAGCAGCCGGCGGACCTCCCGGAACACGGCCAGCACCGCTTCCTCGTCCGGCAGCGAGGCGAGCACGTGGCTGCACATGACCGCGTCCGCGCCGCCGTCCGCCAGGGCGGCCACCCGGCCGCCCTCGACGAGGTGGTACTCGGCCGCCCCGGTGTCCGAGGCGCGGGCCAGGGCCAGCATCTCGGGCGAGGTGTCGACGCCCACCACGCGCGCCCCCAGCAGCCGGGCGGCGTGCCCGGCGACTTTGCCGGGACCGCATCCGTAGTCCACGAGGACCGTCCCGGCGCCGATCCCCCTGCGGGCCAGGGCCCGGAAGACGAACGGGTAGCCGAGCAGCCAGTCCGTGGCCGCCTCCAGCGCGGCGAAGGCCCGCGCTCCCTCACGTCCGGACCAGGCGGCCGCCTCGGCGGCGCCCTGGTCCCCGGAATCCCGCACCGAGTCGCTCACAGCCCCCACTATCGACCCGGGCCGGCCCCGGTGCGGTGCCGCGACACGGCTGCCGGACCCCTCTGCCCGTGCTCGGAGAGGCCGATGCGGTCGTGCAGCCTGCGCAGGGGCGCCGGGGCCCACCAGTTGGCCGGGCCGGCCAGGCGCATCAGGGCCGGTACGAGCACGCCCCTGATCAGGGTCGCGTCCACCGCCACCGCCAGGGCCATGCCGACGCCCAGCTGCTTGAGGAAGACCACCCGGCCGGTGGCGTACGCGGCGAAGGAGGCCGCGAGGACGAGGGCGGCCGCGGTGACCAGGGGCGCGCTGCGGGCGATGCCGAGGGGTACGGAGGCGCGGGCGTCGCCGGTGCGGTCGTACTCCTCCTTGATGCGGGCGAGGAGGAAGACCTCGTAGTCCATGGAGAGCCCGTACGCGATGCAGAACATCAGGATGGGGATGCTGGGCTCGATCACCCCGGTGGGCGTGAAGCCGAGCAGGTCCGAGAGGAACCCTTCCTGGAAGACCACGACGAGGACGCCGAACATCACCGACAGGCTCAGGAGGTTGAGCACGGTGGCTTTGAGCGGGGCGATCACGCTTCCGGTCATGAGGAAGAGCACGGCGAAGGTCACCACCACGATCAGCACGGCGACCAGCGGCAGCCGGTCCGTCACCCCGTCGCGGTAGTCGGTCAGTTCGGCCGGGTATCCGCCGGCCTCGACGGCGAACGGCGCGGGCAGGGCGCGTATCTCGCGCACCAGGCCCGTCGCGTCGGACTCCAGCCGGGCGGAGGCGGGCACGACGCTGATCCGCTGGCCGCCGTCGGCGGCGGTGAACTCCCCGGCCGGCGCCGGGCCTGCGGGCTTCCCCTCGCGGAAGGACCCGGCGGAGGAGTCGACGCGGGCGACGCCTTCGATCCGGGAGAGCCCGGCGGCGTACCCGGCGACGGCCCCCGGGTCCGCCGCGGCCGCGACGAGCTGGACTGCGTCCGCCTCTTCGGCCGTGAAGCCGGCACGGACCTGGTCGTACATCTGCCGGGCGGGCGCCGACGCGGGGAGCACGCGGTCGTCGGGCAGCCCGAACCGTACGCCGAGGAAGGGCGCGCCGAGGAGCAGCAGGAGGGCGAGGGCGGCTCCGCCGTAGGCCAGCGGGCGGCGCATCACCCGGGTCGCGGCCTTGAACCAGAAGCCCTCGGTCTCGGGGCGGACGGGTCCGGGCCGCTCCACGCGGCGTCCGAGCAGCGCCAGGGCGGCGGGCAGCAGTACGGTCGCGCCGGTCACGGCGGCCAGTACCACCGCGACTCCCGCGTAGGCGAAGGAGCTGAGGAAGGGGAAGGGGAAGGCCAGGAGCACCGACAGGGAGGCGGCGACCGTCACTCCGCTGAAGAGTACGGTCCGGCCCGCGCCCCGCACCGTGCGGGCGACGGCCTCCGCGACGCCGGGCCCGCGCCGCAGTTCCTCGCGGTAGCGGAAGACGACGAAGAGGCCGTAGTCGACGCCGAGTCCGATGCCCATCACCAGGGCGATGTTGGAGGCGAAGGCGGACACGTCGGTGAAGGCGACCACGGCGCGCAGCAGTGCGAGCGAGCCGAGCACGGCGAACAGTCCGATGCCGACGGTGAGCAGTGCGGCCGAGATCCGCCGGTAGACCCGCCAGAGCAGGAGCAGCACCAGGGGGAGGATGAGGAGTTCGGCGCGCAGGAAGTCCTGGCGGGCCTGTTGCATGGTCTGCCGGAAGACCTCGTCGCCGCCGCCGACCTCGACCTTGAGGACGTCGGTGGTGCGGGTGAACTCCGGCGCCAGTCGCGGGAGGATCTCGCGGCGTACGCGGTCGGCGTCGCCGGGTACCCAGGCCAGTACGAGGGCCTGGCGGCCGTCGGCGCCGCGCAGGGTCTCGGGGCTGCCGGCGGTCCAGTACGACCAGGCCCGGCCGACGCCGGGGCGGGCGGCCAGTTCCCGGGTGAGTTCCCGTCCGGCCCGCTCGGCCGGGGCGTCGTCGACGGTGCCCTGCCGGGCCGTCACCAGCAGTGCCAGGTTGGGGCTGCCGGTGTGGTGGTCCCGGGCCAGGACGTCGCGCACCCGCATGGACTCCGAGCCCGGGGCCTCGAAGCGGTTGAGCGAGAGCGCGTTGAGCGTGCCTGCGCCGATGGCGCCGGCGAGGAGCGCGACGGCGATGCCTGCCACGACGATCCACCTCGCCCGCTCCGCGATGAACCTGCCGAGCACGGTTCCCCCTACCGGTAAGATTTACGAATGATGATTCGCGTTCTTTCGCGACAGTGGCGAGATTACGAATCATCATTCGCATTTTCAACCGGTGCCCACGGGCTGAGATCTGACGGAGGACCACATGGCGGGAGAGGCGCGCACGGCGGGCACTTCGGGTGCCGCGGAAGGGGCCGCCGCCCCGGACGCGCGGCCGGCGGCCCGGCGGCGACAGGCCCGCGGCGAGCAGCGGATGGCGCAGATCCTCGACGCCTCGGCGGCGGTCTTCGCCCGCGCGGGCTACGAGAAGGCGACCACGATCGCCATCGCGGCCGAGGCGGGCATCTCGCCCGGCTCGCTCTACCAGTTCTTCTCCAACAAGGAGGCCGTCGCCCAGGCGCTCGCCGACCGTTTCGTCACCCAGCTGCGCGCGGCCCACCAGGAGGCCTTCGACGAGGCCCTCTTCACCTCGCTGCCCCTGGAGGGGCTGCTGGACAAGATGGTGGACCCGATCCTCGCCTTCAACGTCGCCAACCCCGGCTTCAAGGCGCTCTTCGCCCGTACGGACATGCCCGCCGGACTCGCCGACGCGGCACGGCCGGTCCAGGCGGCCCTGCTGGCCCGGGTCGAGGCGATGATCGCCGCCCGCTCGCCGCGGCTGCCCGCCGCGGAGCGCTCGCGCACGGCCCTCGTGGGGATCCGGATCTTCCAGGCCATGGTGCCCCTGGTGGTCGCCGCCGAGGGCGCGGAGCGGGCGGCGCTGGTGCGCGAGCTCAAGCGCGCGCTGCGCGGCTACCTCTCGGACACCATCGGCTGAGACCGGGCCGGCTCCGGCGGCCGGAGCGCGCGGGCGGCGAGGGCCGCGAAGGCGCAGCAGGCCACCGGCAGCAGCAGGGCCTGCCCGAGCGGTACGAGGCGGGTCAGCGGGCCGATCACCGCGGGGCCGGCGAGCATGCCGAGGTAACCCAGGCCCGCGACCCGGGCGACGTTGGCCCCGGCCGCCCCCGGGTCCGCGCCGCCCGCCGCGCTGAAGAGCTGCGGGACGCAGCCGGAGAGGCCGGCGCCGAAGAGGGCCCAGCCGGCGAGGGCCACGGGGACGCCGGGCGCGGCCACGGCCAGGGCCAGGCCGGCCGCGGCGAGGGCGGCTCCGTAACGCAGGACCGCGACGGGTCCGGTGCGCGCCGTCAGGCCGTCGGCGAGGAACCGCCCCGCGGTCATGGCGGTGGCGAAGGCCGCGTAGGCGAGTGCGGCGGTGGCGGCGGGCGCGCCGAGGGAGTCCTCCAGGTGGAGCGCGCTCCAGTCGTTGGCGACGCCCTCGCAGAGCATCAGCAGGAAGGCGAGTACGGCGAGCATCCGCACGCGCGGCGAGGCCCGGCGGGCGGGGCGCCCGGCCGGGGTGCCGGCCGGTGCGGGGTCCGGCTCCAGCAGGGCGGGGGCGGCGAGGAGCGCGAGGACGAGACCGCCGAGTGCGGTGGCCCCCAGGGTGGCGGCGGCCGGGAGTCCGAGGCCCAGGGTGAGGGCGCCGGCCAGGGCTGCGAGGGCGCCGCCGACGGAGAACACGGCGTGGAAGGCGGACATGACGGGGCGCCCGTAGCCGCGTTCCACCTGGACGGCGTGCGCGTTCATGCCGACGTCGAGGCAGCCGTTGCCGAAGCCGAGCAGCAGCAGCGCGGCGCCCAGCACGGGCGCGTCGCCCGCCCAGGCGGGCGGTACCAGCGCGACGGCGCACAGGGCGGCGCCGGCGGGGACGGTCACGTGCGCGCCGAAGCGGTCGGTGAGCGGTCCGGCCATCCGCATGCCGGCGAAGGCACCGGCGCCGAGGAGGAGCAGGAGCCAGCCGAGGAGGGCGTGGCCGGCGCCGGTGCGCTGCTGCACCACCGGGATGTGCACGATCCACATGCCCATGAGGAAGCCGTTGAGGGCGAAGTAGGCGAAGGTGGCCCGCCGCCCCTTCCGCAGGCGTGCGGAAGGGGGCGGCCCTTGGAGTCCGGGTCCGGGTCCGGGTGCGATTGGCTGCATGCAATCGAACATAACAAACACCCTTGATGTTCGATACTTGCCTTTCGAACACCGTCGATGTTCAATTCGGGTATGAGTGCAGACCGCCTGAGGCAGATCACCGACGCCGTCCGCGCGAGCGGCAGCCGCAGCGTCACGGAGCTCGCGGAGCTCACCGGCGCCTCCGAGATGACCATCCGCCGCGATCTGGAGGCCCTCGCCGAACAGGGGGTGCTGGAGCGCTACCGGGGCGGGGCGCGGAGCCTGCTGCTGCGCGGGGAGGAGACACCCTTCCCGCTGCGCGCCCGCGACGGGCTGGAGGCCAAGCGGCGCATCGCCGCCGAGGTCACGACCCTGCTGACGGACGGGGAATCGGTCGTCCTGGACAGCGGGACCACCTGCCTGGAGGTGGCCCGCGCCCTGCACCACCGCAGGCTCACCGTCATGCCGCTGTCCCTGCACGCCGCCAACGCCCTCACCGACGCGCCCCGCATGACACTGCTGCTGCCGGGCGGGGCGCCGCGCAAGGGCGAGCTCGCCCTCACCGGGCCGCTGACCGAGGCCTCCCTCGCCGCCCTGCGCTTCGACACCGCCGTCATCGGCTGCTGCGGCCTGAGCGCGGAACACGGCCTGACCGCCTACGACCTGGCCGACGCCGCCGTCAAGCGCGCCGCGATCGCCTCCGCGCGCCGCGTCATCGCCGTCACCGAGTCCGCCAAGCTCTCGCGCACCGCCCTCGCGCACGTGCTGCCCGCCTCCGCGCTGCACGCCGTGGTCACCGACCAGGGGGCGCCGCAGGACGAGGCCGACGCCCTGGCCGCGGCCGGCGTCACCGTACGGAAGGTGTGAGGCGATGGACGACACCGGGATCCTGCTCTTCGACATGTTCGGCGTCATCGCCCGCCTCCAGTCACCGCAGGGCAAGGCGCGCCTGGTCGAGGCGGCCGGGGTGCCCGAGGAGGCGTTCTGGGAGGCGTACTGGGCACTGCGGCCGCCCTACGACAGCGGGGCGGTGGACGGACCGGAGTACTGGCGCCTGGTGGCCGGGGCCCTCGGGACCGGCTTCGGCCCGGAGCGGGTCGCCGCGCTCGTGGAGGCCGACATCGCGAGCTGGAGCGCCGTGGACGCGGAGATGGTGGACCTGATCGGGGAACTGGCCGCGTCGGGGCGGCGGATCGCGCTCCTGTCGAACATCCCGGAGGAGCTCGCCGTCCACTACGAGCGCCACCACCCCTGGCTCGCGCACTTCGAGGTGCGGGGCCTGTCCTGCCGCATCGGCCACGCCAAACCGGCGCCCGGCGCCTACGAGTGGTGCCTGCGGGCACTGGACGCGGCACCCGGCCGGGTCCTGTTCGTCGACGACCGGCAGGAGAACGTCGACGCCGCCCGCGCCCTCGGCATCCGGGGCCACCGCTTCACCTCGGCGGCCGCGCTGCGCGAGGCGATCGCACGCACGCCGGGCGGCGACGGTCCGGGCGCGCGACCATGAGGGAGTGGAAGAGGCGCCCCTGAGCGGTGCCGCCGGTCTCGGCGCTTTCAGCGCGCCGGGGCGGGTGGCGGCCGAGGGCGAGGGCATCAGCGCCGAGGAGCTGGCCCTCGCCGCGCGCAACCACGGGCTGCCGCTGGAGGCGCTGCGGTACGAGGTGACGCCGCCCGGGCTGCACTACGTACTGGTCCACTACGACATCCCCGCCGCCGACCCCGGCGCCGGCGGCTGGCGGCTCGGCGTCGGCGGCCGGGTGCGGACGCCGCTGTCCCTGGACCTGGCCGCGCTGCGGGCGCTGGCGCCCGTCACCCGCCGGGTCACGATGGAGTGCGCGGGCAACGGGCGGGCGCGGCTGACGCCCCGGCCGGTGAGCCAGCCGTGGCTGGTCGAGGCGGTGGGCACCGCCGACTGGACGGGGGTGCCGCTGCGGACCGTGCTCGCGGAGGCGGGGGTGCTGCCGGAGGCGGTGGAGGCGGTGTTCACCGGCGCCGACCACGGGGTGGAGCGCGGCGTGGAGCAGGACTACCGGCGCAGCCTGCCCCTGCCGGTCGCCACCGGGGCGGATCCCGAGGTGCTGCTCGCGTACGCGATGAACGGCGCGCCCCTGCCGCCGCAGCACGGCTTCCCGCTGCGGCTGGTGGTGCCGGGCTGGTACGGCATGGCCCATGTGAAGTGGCTGCGGGACATCACCCTGACCGACGAGCCCTTCACCGGCTTCCAGCAGGCGGTGGCCTACCGGTACCGGCGCACGGCCGAGGAGCCCGGCGAGCCGGTGACCCGGATCGCGCCGAGGGCCCTGATGGTCCCGCCGGGGTTCCCCGACTTCATGTCCCGCGTCCGGGTGGTGCGGCCGGGGCCCGTGGGGCTGGAGGGGCGCGCCTGGTCGGGGCACGGGCCGGTGACCCGGGTCGAGGTGAGCGGCGACGGCGGCCGTACGTGGGCGGACGCCGAGGTGGCGGCGCGGGAGCCGGGCGACTGGGCCTGGCAGGCCTGGCGCGCCCCGTGGACGGCCGTTCCCGGCAGCCACACGCTCGTGGTCCGCGCCACGGACGCGGCGGGCCGCACCCAGCCGCTCGAACAGGCTTGGAACCGCGGGGGTTTCGGCAACAACCTGGTCCAACGGGTGCCGGTGGTGGTGCCGGCGGCGGGGGCGTGACCCACGGGCTCTAGAACAGCCGCGCCATGCCCACCGACGCGGGTGCGGTCTCGGCGAAGCCGTACTTCGCGTAGAGGTGCCGGGCGTCCCCGTCGGCGATCAGGGACACGTACGTGCCCTGCGGCGCGCGCCGTTCCAGCTCGGCGGAGAGTTCCGCCATGATCAGCTTGCCGAGGCCCTGGCCCTGGTGTTCGGGGAGCACGCAGATGTCGACGATCTGCAGGAAGCAGCCCCCGTCACCGATGATCCGGCCCATGCCGACGGTTTCGCCGCCGTGCCGGACCGTGACGCAGTACCAGGAGTTCGGCAGTCCGAGGGCGGAGCCCTCCACGCTCTTGGCGCCGAGCCCGGTCTCGCCGCGCAGCCGGCGGTAGGTGGCGACGTCGGGAACGCCGGGGCGGATCTCATAGGCGGCGTTCGCTGTGCCGGAGGTCATGTGTGTCCTGTCCGTGAGGTGCAAGGGGTCGTTGGTTCAGGATAGTTGGGCGTCTTCGAGGAGCTCGGGGCCGTTGTTGCGCACGTTGTTGACCGCCGTGTTCACCGCGCGGGCCTCCAGGCGGCCTCCGGCGGGGGCGGCGAGCAGGGCGCGCAGCGCGTCGGGGTCCTCGTGCGCGGGATCGAGCCAGGCCCCGTAGTCGGCGGGGGCGAGGGCCAGGGGCATCCGGGGATGGACGCGGCCGGCGGCGTCGGTGGCCTCGGTGGTGATGACGGTGCAGGTCGCCCACCAGGCGGAGGGGTCGTCCCCGTCGGTGACGGCGGGGTCGCGCCAGAACTCGTACAGGCCCGCCATCGCCATCACCGTGCCGTCCTCGGGGCTGATGAAGTACGGCTGCTTGTACGCCTTCACGGACCCGGCCGCCGGGACGGACTCCCATTCGTAGAAGCCGTCGGCGGGCAGCAGGCAGCGCCGCTTGGCGAAGGCCCGGCGGTAGGCGGGCTTCTCCCCCACCGTCTCGACCCGGGCGTTGATCATCTTCGCCGCGCCGCCCGGCCCCTTCGACCAGGACGGCACCAGGCCCCACCGCAGCGCCCTCAGCTGCCGTTCCAGGACCCCGCTCTCCCGGTCGGCGCGCTCCAGCACCGCCCACACCTGATCGGTCGGGGCGACGTTCCAACTGGGCGGCAGCACCGGGTCCGGGGCGGGACCGGGGACCTGGAAGAGGCCCGACAGGTCCTCGGGGCTGCGGGTGGAGACGTATCGGCCGCACATGCCCTCCAGCCTGCCACGCGGCCGGGGCCGCGGGGCGTCGCCCGGGCCCGGTGTGTCAGCTGTACAGGTCGTTCCGGGCGCACTGGGGGCCGTGGTAGCGCTCCGGTTCCTCCAGCGACTTCTCCGGCTTCTCCAGGGCCTTGGAGACGCTCGCCCGGGAGGGCGCCGCCCCGGGGTCCCAGGTGTCCGTCTGCCACAGGCCGGAGCGCAGGAAGGCTCGGGAGCGGTGGAAGCAGATCTCCTCGGTCTCCACCAGCAGGGCGAGCGTGGGCCGGTGGCCCTTGACGGTCATCGTGTCGAAGAACGGGGCGTCCCGCAGCAGCCGGGCGCGGCCGTTGACGCGGAGGCGCCGGGCGGCCGCCGCCCGCTCCTCCCGCTCGCGGGCCCACTGCTCGCGGCGGACCCGACCAGTTCACAGCCGGCGAGTATCGCGAGCACCCCGTACGCCACGGCCACCGGGTGGCGGTGCCGCACCACCAGAAGGGCGGGCCCGAGCAGCAGCAGGATCCGCGCGGACCAGTCCAGCGCCACCCGCCCGCTCTGCACCTGCGCGGCCCGGCCGGAGCCGGCCTGCTGGACGACGGCCACGAGCAGCGCGGACCGCCAGGCCGGGCCCCGCCCGGTCCGCTCCATCCACTGCCGCCACGGTGGTCCCGGGCGTTCGCTCCGCGTTTCCATACGGTCAAGCCAGACCGGCTCCCCCGTCACCGGCGTCACCCCTGCGCAGCGTTCCCGGCCTACTCCCCCGGTGGGGGGGGGGGGGGGGGGGGGGGGGAGGGGAGGGGGGGGGGGGGGGGGGGGGGGGGGGGGGGGGGGGGGGGGGGGGGGGGG
>NZ_JBVJWV010000020.1:13295-135159 GCF_055602105.1 Streptomyces sp. NPDC037421 | reverse complement strand
TGCCGTTCTTTTGGGGGTTTCCCGGCAGTCTTTCGGCTTTCCGGGGCGGGTCGGTCGGTCAAGGGTCGCCGAAGGCGATCACGCAGTGACGCGACCGAAGGAGCGCCCTTGAGGGACCAGCCCGACACGGAAGGACGATGGGACTGACGGGAAACCCCCAAACCGGCCATGAGACCGCCCCAAGGGGATGCCCCACCCCCGCCCCGCCGAGATCAGGCCTTCCCCGCTCCGGCTCCCGCCCCCGCCCCCGTCAGGTCGATCAGCCGGCACACCGTCTCGATGTCGATCTTCACCTGGGCGATGGACGCCCGCCCCGAGAGCCAGGTGATCAGGGCCGAGTGCCAGGTGTGCTCGATGACCCGGACCGCCGAGAGCTGTTCCGCCGTCGGAGGGGCGTCGAGGCCCATGGCGTCCAGGATGATCGCGGTCGTCAGCCGCGACACCGTGTCCACCTCGGGTGACACGCTCCGGTCCGCGAAGGTCAGGGCGCGCACCATCGCGTCCGCGAGGTGCGGCTCCCGCTGGAGGGCGCGGAAGGCGCGCATCAGGGTTTCCGCGACGCGGGCCGCCGGCTCCTCGCCCGCCGGGGGGCGCTTGCGCAGGGTCGTGTGCATGTGCTGGAGCTGGTCCTGCATGGTGGCGACCAGCAGGTGCACCTTGGACGGGAAGTAGCGGTACAGGGTGCCCAGCGCGACGTTCGACGACTCGGCGACCTCCCGCATCTGCACGGCGTCGAAGCCGCCCCGGCTGGCCAGCTGTGCGCTCGCGTGCAGGATCCGACGGCGGCGCGCCTCCTGGCGCTCCGTCAGGGGAGGCGTCACGGTCTTCGCTTCCGCTGTCATGTGTCCCGTTCCTGGCGTTCCGTTTCCTGGCGTTCCGTATCGTTGCGGCGGCTGATTCCGGGATGGTCCGGGGGTCAGCATGTCAGGCGTCCGAGCCGTGGCGCGAATCACCTGCTCCGCCTCTTACGGTGTGGTTTCCGGCCGGTAGATTCAATGGTCTTCAGAGGATCAACTCTGAAACTTGTTCTACATTATCCGAGCGGTTACGCTCCGGCGAAAGTGCAGGGAGAAGGGGGCCGAGAGTGACCGCAGAGGCCATGGTGGCGAGCCCTTTCGCGGGTTCCGCCACCGACGGCGACCGCCCGTTGCGCATCGCACTCCTCACCTATAAGGGGAACCCGTTCTGTGGCGGCCAGGGCGTCTACGTCCGCCACCTCTCGCGGGAGCTGGTGAAGCTCGGGCACTCCGTCGAGGTCATCGGCGCGCAGCCCTATCCGGTGCTGGACACCGGCGCCACGCTCACCGAGCTGCCGAGCCTGGACCTGTACCGCAGCCCCGATCCGTTCCGCACTCCCAAGCGCGACGAGTACCGGGACTGGATCGACGCCCTGGAAGTCGCGACGATGTGGACCGGCGGCTTTCCCGAGCCGCTGACGTTCTCGCTGCGCGCCCGGCGCCACCTCCAGGCCCGCGCGGGCGACTTCGACGTCATCCACGACAACCAGACCCTCGGCTACGGCCTGTTGGGCGACCTCGGTGCGCCCCTGGTGACCACCATCCACCACCCCATCACCGTCGACCGCAAGCTCGACCTCGCCGCCGCGAAGGACCGCAAGAAGCGCGCTTCCGTGCGGCGCTGGTACGCGTTCACGCGCATGCAGGGCCGGGTGGCCCGCCGGCTGCCCTCCGTGCTGACGGTCTCCGGCTCGTCCCGGCAGGAGATCGCCGAGCACCTCGGGGTGCGCGACGACCGCATCCACGTCGTGCACATCGGCGCGGACACCGACCTCTGGTCGCCGGACCCGTCCGTCGCGGAAGTCCCCGGGCGGATCGTGACGACCTCCAGTGCCGACGTCCCGCTCAAGGGGCTCGTCCACCTCGTCGAGGCCCTCGCCAAACTCCGTACCGAGCAGCCCGACGCCCACCTCGTCGTCGTCGGCAAGCGCGCCGAGAGCGGGCCGGTCGCCCGCGCGATCGAGACGTACGGGCTCCAGGACGCGGTCCGTTTCGTCAAGGGCATCACCGACGCCGAGCTCGTGGACCTGGTGCGCAGCGCCCAGGTCTCCTGCGTGCCCTCCCTCTACGAGGGCTTCTCGCTCCCGGCGGCCGAGGCCATGGCCACCGGCACCCCGCTGGTCGCCACCACCGGCGGGGCCATCCCCGAGGTGTCCGGTCCCGACGGGGAGACCTGCCTGGCCGTGCCGCCCGGCGACGCGGGGGCGCTGGCCGGTGCGCTGGGCAGGCTGCTGGGCGACGCCGATCTGCGCGCCCGCCTGGGTGCCGCCGGGCGGGAGCGGGTCCTGACCCGGTTCACCTGGGCCAAGGCCGCCGAGGGCACCGCCGCGCACTACAGAGCCGCCATCGCGCAGGCCGCCGCCGCCCGGACCCGGTGAACGGCGCGCCACCGAGCACCGCAAGCACCGTACGTACCTCGTCTCATCCGCAGCATCCGCAACATCCGCACCACCCTTCACCCCCGTGACCGCGAAGGCAGGACCCCGTGCTGACCGTCGATTTCTCCCGGTTCCCGCTCGCCGCAGGCGACCGTGTGCTCGATCTGGGCTGCGGCGCAGGCCGGCACGCCTTCGAGTGCTACCGGCGCGGCGCCCAGGTCGTCGCCGTCGACCGCAACGGCGAGGAGATCCGCGAGGTCGCCAAGTGGTTCGCCGCCATGAAGGAGGCCGGTGAGGCCCCGGCCGGCGCCACCGCCACCGCCATGGAGGGCGACGCCCTGGCCCTGCCCTTCCCGGACGAGTCCTTCGACGTCGTCATCATCTCCGAGGTGATGGAGCACATCCCCGACGACAAGGGCGTCCTCGCCGAGATGGTGCGCGTGCTCAAGCCCGGAGGCCGGATAGCGGTCACCGTCCCGCGCTACGGCCCGGAGAAGATCTGCTGGGCGCTGTCGGACGCCTACCACGAGGTCGAGGGCGGCCACATCCGCATCTACAAGGCGGACGAACTGCTCGCCAAGATGGAGGCCGCGGGCCTCAAGCCGTACGGCACCCACCACGCGCACGGCCTGCACTCCCCGTACTGGTGGCTCAAGTGCGCCTTCGGCGTCGACAACGACAAGGCGCTGCCCGTCAAGGCGTACCACAAGCTCCTGGTCTGGGACATCATGAAGAAGCCCCTCGCGACCCGGCTCGCCGAGCAGGCCCTCAACCCGGTCATCGGCAAGAGCTTCGTGGCGTACGCGACCAAGCCCCACCTGCCCGTCGGCGCAGCCGGCTCCGCCCAGTGAGCTCGCCGGGGCGCACCGTACCCGAGCACCTCGTCCTGGACGGCGTACTGACCGCCGAGCAGGCCGCGCAGACCGTCGCCGGGATCCTGGCCGTGCAGCGCGAGGACGGGGCCATACCGTGGTTCCGCGGCCACCACCTCGACCCGTGGGACCACACCGAGGCCGCGATGGCCCTGGACACGGCGGGCGAGCACGAGGCGGCCGAGCGGGCCTACGCCTGGCTGGCCCGGCACCAGAACCAGGACGGCTCCTGGTACGCGGCGTACGCGGACCGGCCCGACGGCGTGGACACGGCCGTGCCGCAGGACGCGGGCCGGGAGACGAACTTCGTCGCCTACATAGCCGTCGGCGTCTGGCACCACTACCTGGCCACCGGCGACGACACCTTCCTGGACCGGATGTGGCCGGCGGTCGTCGCGGCCGTCGAGTTCGTCCTCGCGCTCCAGCAGCCGGGCGGCGAGATCGGCTGGAAGCGGGAGGCGGACGGCACCGCCGTCACCGACGCCCTGCTGACCGGCTCCTCCTCCATCCACCAGGCGCTGCGCTGCGCGCTGGCCATCGCGGACCACCGCGGTGACCCGCAGCCGGACTGGGAGCTGGCGACGGGCGCGCTGGCGCACGCGATACGCCGGCACCCGGAGCGGTTCCTGGACAAGGACCGCTACTCGATGGACTGGTACTACCCGGTGCTGGGCGGGGCGCTGTCCGGCCCGGAGGCGAAGGCGCGCATCGAGGGGCGCTGGGAGGAGTTCGTCGTCCCGGACCTCGGGGTGCGGTGCGTGCTGCCGAACCCGTGGGTGACGGGCGGGGAGTCCTGCGAGCTGGCGCTGACCCTGTGGGTGATGGGGGAGTCGGACCGGGCGCTGGAGATCCTGCGCTCGATCGGGCACCTGCGCGCCGAGAACGGCATGTACTGGACGGGCTACGTCTTCCAGGACCGGGCGGTGTGGCCGGTGGAGCAGACGGCCTGGACGGCGGGTTCGCTGCTGCTCGCGGTGGCGGCGCTGGGCGGGGACGAGGCCACCGGGGAGGTCTTCGGCGGGCTGGGCCTGCCGGCGGGCCTGGAGCCGGACTGCTGCCGCTGAGCTGCCGCACGCTCCGGGGGACCCCCGAACGGGTCCCCCGGGTGGTGGCGCCCGGTGCCCGGGGTGAGGCTGCGGGGGACACCTCAGTCCCCGGAGGCAACCGTGGCCGTACCCGCAACCGTCCGTATCCGTCGAGCCCTCACGGCGGTGGTGCTGTCCACCGCGCTGCTGGCCGGTGCCACCGCGTGCGGCAGCGGCGGCGACCGGGGGCAGCGGGAGGAGGTCTCCTCGGCCTCCGCCGCCGAGCTGGCGGTGCTGGCCGTGGCGGAGCCGGACGCGGCGGCGGCCGACGAGCTGGCCGCCGCGACGCCCTCGCCGACCACCCCGGCCGAGAAGCAGAAGTTCGCCAAGACGCGGTTCGTCGCCAACGCCGGGCTCGCGGCCGGGGCGACGTACCAGTGGATCGTCAAGCCGTATCGCGAGGGCAAGTTCAAGAAGGGCGCGAAGGGGCGTACGTTCGCGCTGATCAAGGCGGGTCTGGCGGGTGCCTTCGCGTACAACCGGCTGAAGGCGGCCGCCGAGAACGCCAAGGGCGACCCGCTGCTGTCGAAGGCGATGGGCCCGCTCACGGCGGGCATCGAGTCCCTCAAGGGGCTGGGCACCAAGCTCCGCAAGGGCGACGCGGGCGACGCCGACATCGACGCCTTCAACAACGTCATCAACGGCGTCAAGGAAGCGGGCAAGAACGCGGGCGCCGTGGTCACCGACAAGGTGCCGAGCACCTCGCAGCTGACCGGCTGAGGGCCGTGCCGGACCGCCCGGCTGTTTGAATGGCCGGTGTGATCGAGTTCCTGTTCCTCGCCCTCGCGGCCGGCGGCCTGGGCTGGCTGCTGCGGCGCAAGCACCGTCAGCGGATCGCGGCCGGCAGCCCCGCCGGGATCCCGGGCATGTCCCGGACCCCGGCGGGCGAGGGCCGCTGGCGCTCCGGCCGGCTGTACGCGGACCCGGGCGCGGCCCGCTGGCAGCCCGGGCGGGGTCCGGCCGTGTCCCTGGCGGGCGCCCGGGCCACCGCCGTACGGGCGCCCTCCGTACGGGAGGGCATCTCCATCAACCCGGGGTCGCGGATCGTGGCCTGCGCCCTGGAGGGCGGGGGGACGATGGAGATCGCCGTGATGCCGCTGGACCTGCGCGGGCTCCTCGACGCCGTACCGGAGGCGACGGACTAGTCCGGGTCGGGCATGCGGTGCCAGTTGTCCCAGGCGCCCTCGTGGCTGCGGGTCCTGACCCAGCGGAAGCCGTCGGTCCCCTGGACGGACAGGCTGAACTGCCAGGGGTCGCCGCCGCTGAAGCGGTCGATGATCACGACGCTGCTGGTGAAGGCGCCGCCCATGGACGACCAGTGGGTCCAGTCGCCGTCGGAGTCGGTCCAGCGCGTCCACACCGCGCTGTCGGTGCCGATCAGGAACTGCTGCTTGCCCCCGTCGGGCAGCTTGTGCTTGGTCACCCCGTACTCGCAGATGTAGACGGCGCCGCCGCCGCCGTTGCAGTGGTCGGCGGCCTCGGCCGGTGCGGTGGCCACTGCGAGGCCGGCGACGGTGGCGGCCGCGAGGACGCCCGCCTTGATCCGGTTGGTGCTGATGACTGTTCCCCTTTGGTGGAGCTGTGCTTCGGTGGTCGTGCACCATGCTCCGGCCCGGTGCAAACGCTTCGCTAACGTGCGGCTGCTCAGCCGTTGAGCTCCGCCAGCACCCGCAGGGTGTGCGGGTCCGGGGCCGTGACCAGCAGGTCGGTGACGGGGCCCTTGCGCCACAGTTCCAGGCGTTCCGCGATCCGCTCGCGGGGGCCGACGAGGGAGATCTCGTCCGCGAACGCGTCCGGGACGGCGAGCACCGCCTCCTCCCTGCGCCCGGCCAGGAACAGTTCCCGGACGCGCCGGGCCTCGGCCTCGTAGCCCATGCGGCCCATCAGGTCGGCGTGGAAGTTGCGGGCCGCGTGGCCCATGCCGCCGATGTAGAAGCCGAGCATCGCCTTGACCGGGAGCAGCCCCTCGGCGACGTCGTCGCAGACCTTGGCGCGGGCCATCGGGGCGATCATGAACCCGTCGGGGAGGTCCGCCAGCGAGGCCTGGTAGACGTCGGTGCGGGTCGGCGACCAGTAGAGGGGGAGCCAGCCGTCCGCGATGCGGGTGGTCTGGGCGATGTTCTTCGGCCCTTCCGCGCCCAGCAGCAGCGGGAGGTCCGCGCGCAGCGGGTGGGTGATGGGCTTGAGGGGTTTGCCGGTGCCGGTGCCGTCCTCGCCGCGGTAGGGGTGGCTGTGGAAGCGGCCGTCGAGGGTGACGGGGGCCTCGCGGCGCAGCACCTGGCGGACGACGTCCACGTACTCCCGGGTCGCGGTGAGCGGGCTCGCGGGGAAGGGGCGCCCGTACCAGCCCTCCACCACCTGCGGTCCGGACAGGCCGAGGCCCAGCATCATCCGGCCGCCGCAGAGGTGGTCGAGGGTGAGGGCGTGCATGGCGGTGGCGGTGGGGGTGCGGGCGGCCATCTGGGCGATGGCGGTGCCGAGCCGGATGCGGGAGGTGTGGGCGGCGATCCAGGTCAGCGGGGTGAAGGCGTCGGAGCCCCAGGCCTCGGCGGTCCACACCGAGTCGTAGCCGAGGCGTTCGGCCTCGGTGGCGAGGTCGAGGTGGGCGGGGCCGGGGCCGCGGCCCCAGTAGCCGAGTGCGAGTCCGAGGCGCATGTACGGTCCCCTCCGCGAGCCTATCTGACGGTGCGTCAGCTGACGTCTGGCGACTGTAGGGCACGCGCGCCCCGCCGGGAAGTGCGGCGGAAATGCGGCGGCCCCCCGCCCGTGAGGGGGCGGGGGGCCGTGCACCGTGGCGGGGCCGGGTCAGCCGCGCTGGATGTCGGAGGTGTCGTTCAGGACGCCTCGGCGGCCGTCCTGGGTCTGCGCGACCAGCGCCGACGGGCCGCGCTGGTCGACGGCCAGGTACCAGGTGCCCGGGGCCAGCTCCGCGATCGGGGCGGGGGAGCCGTCCTCGCCGTACAGGGGCCGGGCCACCGGCACCGCGAACCAGAAGGGCGTGAAGTCCGCGGCCGGGGCCGGCGCCGGGTCCTGCGGGCCGGGCGCCGGGGTGCCCCCGTACGGCGGGACCGGCTGCGGCGTGGTCCCGTAGCCCTGCGGCTGCTGCTGGCCCGGGTAGCCGTACCCGGCGCCGGGCTGGCCGCCGTACGGCTGCGGGGCGACGGGCCGCGGCTCGGGCACGAGCGGCCCGGCCAGCGCGGGGATCTTCGTACCGGCGACGGCCACGCCCGCCAGGGCGAGGTTGGCGAGGAAGGCGATGATGCTGCCCGCGCCCAGGTCGACCCTGGCCGGGCTGGTGATCAGCGACCACAGCGCGGCCCAGGCCGCCGCCACGGCCAGTACGGTGCCCCACGCGGTCAGCGTCAGGCTCCCGAGCTTGCGGCCCTCGGGCTGGAAGCGGGCCCCCACGAGCAGGCCGGCGGCGATGAAGCCGGTCAGGAAGACGGTCGGCAGCGCCAGCCCGTAGACGTCGGTGTCCCACGCACTCGGGAGGTCCAGGCCGGTGGCGGAGTAGAAATCGAGGAACGAGGCGATGAACAGCAGTACCGCTGCTCCGATCACCACGCCGTCACTTCGAGTGAGGGAGCGGATGTTCACGTCTGGGGGTGTCCTTCTCGGTCTTGGCTGGGGCGGAGCGGGCGCCCCCATGGTACGGAGCTTCGCGCGGCCGAGAGGATCGGGGCGGCGAGCCGCCCCGGGACGACTACCGGTGAACTACCCGCCCAGGAAGCCCGTGATGCCGTCCGCGATGCCCTGCGCGGCCTTCTGCCGCCACTCCGGACTCATCAGCTGCGCCGCGTCCTTGTCGTCACGCATGTTGCCGCATTCGAGGAACACCTTGGGCCGGGTCGAGAGATTGAGCCCGCCCAGGTCGTCGCGGACCACCAACCCGGTCCCGCTGCCGAGGTAGTTTGCGGGTGAGGATCCGGTGGTGCGGCCGAAGTTGCTCGCGATGCGTTCGCCGAGGTCGCGGGAGGGGCCGACGATCTTCGCGGTGTCCGCCGCGCCGCCCTTTACCCGGGCCGGGAGGATGACGTGGAAGCCCCGGTTGCCGGCGGAGGCGCCGTCGGCGTGTACGGAGACCACGGCGTCGGCTGCCGCCTCGTTCCCGATCCGGGCCCGCTCGTTGATGCAGGGGCCCCAGGAGCGGTCGGCCTCGTGGGTGAAGACCACCTTGGCGCCCTTGGCCTCCAGCAGGGCGCGCGCCCGGCGGGAGACATCGAGGGAGAACTCCGCCTCCATGTAACCGGAGTTGGTGGTGGTGCCGGTGGTGTCGCACTCCTTGCGGCTGGTGCCGATGTCCACCAGCTTGTTGATCTCGGCCGAGTGCTGGAAGTTGCCCGTGTTGTGGCCGGGGTCGATGACCACGGTCCGGCCGGTGAGCGGGCCCTTCGCGGGGGCGGGGGGCCGGGCGGCGGGGGTGCCGGGGCTCGCGGCCGTGCCGGGGGCCGGGGTCGGGGAGGCGCTGGACTTGGCGTCCGACCCCGCCGTCGTGTGCGAGGCGGTGAGCGGCATCCCCTCGGGCTGCCGCTCGCCGGGCTCGGAGCCGGTCAGGACCTGGGTCAGCACCCAGCCCGCCAGACAGGTGGGGGCGAGCGCCGCCAGCGCCACCGTGAGGGCGGGCCGGCGCGCGAACCAGGGCCGGTCCGGGCTGATCGAGGACCGGGACTCGGGAAGCGGGGGGCTGTCGTCGTAGCGCACGTCGCGATGCTAGAACGCCCGCCCGGGGCTCGTACGGACCATGGGCCATCCGGGGGCGTGGTGTGATTGTCGTCTTATGGTCCACGGCGGGCTCCCGCCGCGGGCCGGACACCCCTCAGATGCCCTCGCCGGTGCGCCGGAGCACGCGCAGGGAGTCCGTCACCGAGACCTCCTCGAAGGCGCCGGAGGCCAGGGCGCGCAGGTAGATCCGGTACGGGGCCTGGCCGCCGTCGGCCGGGTCCGGGAAGACGTCGTGGATCACGAGGGTGCCGCCCTCCGCGACGTGCGGGGCCCAGCCCTCGTAGTCGCCGGTGGCGTGCTCGTCGGTGTGGCCGCCGTCGATGAAGACGAAGCCGAGCTTGCCGCCCCAGGCCGCGGCGACCTGCGGGGAGCGGCCGACGACCGCGATGACGTGCTCCTCCAGACCGGCCCGGTGCAGGGTGCGGCGGAAGGTCGGCAGGGTGTCCATCAGCCCGATCTCCGGGTCCACGACGGTCGGGTCGTGGTACTCCCACCCGGGCTGCTGCTCCTCGCTGCCCCGGTGGTGGTCGACGGTGATCGCGGGGACGCCCGCCTCACGGGCCGCGTCGGCCAGCAGGATCGTGGAACGCCCGCAGTACGTGCCGACCTCCAGCAGCGGCAGCCCGAGGGCCGCGGCCCCGGCGGCCGCCTCGTACAGGGCGAGGCCCTCGCGTACGGGCATGAACCCCTTGGCAGCCTCGAAAGCGGCGAGGGTCTCCGGCTTGGGGGCGGCGGCTGCCATGGGTGTTCCTCCGGCGGTGAGCGGGTGTGGCGGCCCATGGTGCCCTACTGCCCGGTAGGGCACCATGCCGGGGTCCGTACCGCCGCCGCGTCGCCGCGCCGCCGGGTCAGCCGTCCACGCAGACGGCGTACGCACCGAAGAGCGTGTTGCTCTGCGAGGGGTTCGACGCGCGTACACCCCACGCGGTCTGGTCGGGGCCCGGGACGGCTCCGCTGGTCAGCACGTTCACGTCCTCGGGCTTGGCGAAGCCGCCGCCCGTGACCACCTTCCCGGCCGGACACTGCGCGATGACCGTGTCCTCGCCCGGTGCGAGGGTCTGCGTTTCCAGTACGACCTCCTGCCCGCTGACCCCTCCGTCGTCGGGAGCCGCCGGGTTGGTGATGTCCTGCGAAGTGCTCTGGTTGCAGCTGATGTTCTGCGTGCCGTTGACGGTGTTGCCCACGCCCGCCTGGCCGGACGGGAGGCAGGCCGCGCCGATCGCGGGGTTGTCGAGGGCCGAGAGGAGGTCGTCGTCGGCGGTCGCCGCGCCGGCGGAGAGGACGACCGCGGCCGTGGCGGCCGTACAGATGGCGGCGAGGGTCCGGGTGAGCTTCATTCGTGGAGTCCCCTTCCCGGCTACTTGAGCAGGCCGCCGAGGGCGGTGGAGCTCATCGGGGCCGGGGAGAGGCCGGTGACGAGGCCGGAGAGCTGGCGCTTCGCGTCCTGGACGGTCGGGGTGAGGAAGCGCAGCGAGAGCAGGTTGTCCAGGCTGAGGGGGCCGGCCTGGGTGCCGGTGGCCGGGCGGGCGGCGGCGGTGGGGGCGGCCTGGGCGGCGGGGGCGGCGGCGAGGCCGATGGCGAGGGCCAGGGCGGCGCCGGACAGGGCGCGGGCGAGGGTGAGGTGAGCCATGACCGCCTCAACGCCCCCTGTCCCGCCCGGTTATGGGGCATGGGCCGGGCAGGGCCGTGCTTTCGCCCGACTGGCGCCGTCGGCTGGGCCGTTCGGGTGGGCCGTTCGGGTGGGGTGCGGGGCGGGGCGGTCTCAAGGGCGGCATCTGGTACCTGGTGGCCGCGCCGGCGGGGGAGGGCGTACGCACCTACCGGGTGTCGCGGCTGCTGTCGGTGCAGTTCGGGGCGCCGGGGATGCGGGCGCTGGAGGGGGCCGGGCCGCCGGACGGGGACGGCTGGGCGGAGGTGGAGCTGCCGGTGGAGTCGCGGGCCGTCGCGGTGGGGGACCTGCTCCGGCTGGGCGCGGAGGCGGAGGTGCTCGGCCCGCCGGAGCTGCGGGCGGTGGCCGGGGCGGTGGCCGTGCTGGCGGGCCGGTATGCGGTCCCCGTACCGGTGGAGGGAGTTGACGGCTCTGTATGATCCCCTCCCGTACCTGGGGAGGGCGGGAGAGGCATGGAGCCGTTAGGGCCGTCGGGTCCGTCGTACGTGGGGCCGTTCCGTGTGCTGGGCGTGCTCGGCGAGGGCGGGATGGGCCGGGTGCTGCTGGGCACCGCGCCGGACGGGCGGCTGGTCGCCGTCAAACAGGTCCTCGCGCGGTTCGCCGACGACGAGGGCTTCCGCGCCCGGTTCCGGCGGGAGGTCGCCGCGTCCCGGAGGGTGTCGGGGGCCTATACGGCGGCCGTGATGGAGGCCGACGCGGACGCGCAGACCCCCTGGCTGGCCTCGGTGTTCGTGTCCGGGCCCTCGCTGGGGGCGGCCGTCGCGGCGGCCGGGGCGCTGCCCGAGGAGACCGTACGCCGTCTCGCGGCCGGGCTGGCGTCGGCGCTCGCGGAGGTCCACCGGGCGGGGCTGGTCCACCGGGACCTGAAGCCCGAGAACGTGCTGCTCGCCGAGGACGGGGTCCGGGTGATCGACCTGGGCATCGCGCGGGCGGCCGAGAGCGGTGTCGACACCCGGCTGACGCACACGGGCCTGGTGATCGGCTCGCCGCCGTTCATGTCGCCCGAGCAGGCCGAGGGCCGGGAACTGACCCCGGCCAGCGACGTGTTCTCGCTGGGCTCGGTGCTGTTCCTGGCCGTCACGGGGCGCAACCCGTTCGCGGGGTCGTCGACCCTCATGACCCTGTACGACGTGGTGCACGCGGAGCCGGACCTGAGCGCGGTCCCGGCGGGGCTGCGGGTGGCCGTGGAGCGCTGCCTGGCCAAGGACCCGGCCGCCCGGCCGTCCCCGGCCGAGCTGCTGGGCCTCCTCGGGCCGGTCGCCCCGGCGGGCCGCCTGCCGTGGCCTCCGGCGGTGCACCGGATGATCGCCGACCAGGGCGCGGCCATCGACCGGCTCCTGTCCGGCACTCCCGCCCCGGCCGGTACGGCCGCCGGGCCGGCGGACCCGGCGACGATCGCGGCCGAGGTGGTCCCGGAGCCCGGGCACGGCCGGGCGCCGGAGCCGGTGACGTACCCCGGGGTGGTCCCGGAACCCGAGCGGGTGCGGATGCCGGACCGGGGGTCCGGGCCGGGGCCGGCCGCGGATCCCCGGCCTGCCGCCGGGCCGGCCTTCGTGCCCCTGCCGGAGGAACCGCCCGTCACCGTCGGCGCCCTGGCTCCCGGAGCGCGCGGGCGGTCTCCGCGCCGGAGCGCGCTGCGCGTGGCCGGGCCGCTGGTGGCGGCCGTCGCAGTGGTGGCGGCCGGCGCCGGCGTGTGGGCGTACGGGCAGCAGTCCGGCGGGTGGTGGGGCGAGGCGGTGCACACGAAGCTGGACCGCTGCGACAACGCGGCCGCCAAGCTGCCGCTGCCGCCCGGGGTGGACCGGGCGCCGACGCTGGACACCACCCTGCCGGAGCGCGGTGGAGGCCCCACCACCTCGGTGCGCTGCTACTGGTTCGGCGGGGGGAAGCCCCGCGTGATCGTGGAGTGGGCCCTGAAGCTCGACGGCGAGGGCGGCCGGGACGGGCCGGAGGAGCAGCGCAAGCGGCTCGCCTCGGACCGGGGGACGGTGGAGGCGACCGTGCGGACGGTAGCGCAGACGAAGGTGGGGCTCGGCGACGAGACGCTGTGGAAGGACAGCTGCGAACTCGTGGTCCGTGACGGGAACCTCAGGCTCTCCGTGTGGAGCGGGGACGATTCGGGTGAAAGCGGGCCGGGTGAAAGCGGGGCGAGCGGGAGCGAGACCGGGGGGAGCGAGTCGCCCGCCCCGCCGTCCGAGTGCCGGAAGGAAGCCGTGGCGATCGCCCGCGCCGCCCTCGCGGCCGTGCCGGCCGGCTGACGTGCCGGCCGGCTTGACGGGCCGGCCGGACGGGCGAGGGGCGCTCAGCTCCCGCCGGGAGGACTGACGCGGCGCGGGTTGCTCGTGCCGCAGCTCAGGCAGACCAGCCAGTCCCGCAGTTCGCCCGTGCCGGTCTCCCAGACCTCGCTGACGACGTTGGACTCCTCCTCGCCGCAGAAGAAGCAGGTTCCCTCGCCGCCCTCCAGGAGCCGCATCGGGTGCAGCGGGAGATCCGCCCCCCGGCGGTAGCCCAGCCAGCCGCATCCGGTGCACCTCCACCACTGTTCGGGCCTCGGCGACGGCGGTGCCCCGCCCCAGCGGTTGCGGGTGTACGTGACGCTCAGCGCCGTCAGCGCTCTCCCGCAGCGCGGGCAGTCCGGGCTCATGGCGACAGCCCACAGCACCCCGGTTCCCGCCGCAAGAGGCCGTACCGAGAAGACCCGTCGTCTGACCTTCCGTCAGATTGAAACGTGTTCTAGTCTGCCGCGCATGGGCATCGGAATCACGCAAGAGCAGCGGGAGTTGGCCGACGCCGTGCGCGGCTGGGCGGCGCGGGCCGTACCGCCCGAGGAGGTGCGCAAGCTGCTCGACGCCCCGCCCCAGGCGGGCACGCGGCCCGGCTACTGGGACGGGCTGGCCGCGTCCGGCCTGCTGGCGCCGCACCTGGAGGGCGGGACCCTGCTGGACCTGGCCGTCGTGGTGGAGGAGGCCGCCCGGGCGGCGCTGCCCGGGCCCTTCCTGCCGAGCGCGCTGGCCTCCGTACTCCTGGACCGGGCGGGGGCCGAACCGCTCGGCGGGCGGGTCGGGGCCGTCGCCCTCGGGTCGGGCGGCGTCACCGCCGTCGCCGCCGAGGGGGGCGGGTGGCGGCTGGACGGGGACGCGCCGCCCGTGCTCGGCGCCGGCGAGGCCGACCTCGTGGTGCTGGCCGCCGAGGCGGAGGGCGGGACCCGCTGGTACGCCGTGGACGCCGCCGCGCTGGAGATCCGCACCCACGAGAGCGCCGACCCCACCCGCCCCACCGCCGAGGTCCGGGCGCGGGCCGTCACCGTCCCGCCCGGCCGGCTGCTGGAGCTGGACGCCGCGCTCGTCCAGGACCTGGCCCGTACCCTGTTCGCCGCCGACGCCTGCGGCACCGCCGCCTGGGCGGTGCGCACCGCCGCCGAGTACGCGAAGACGCGCGAGCAGTTCGGCAGCCCCATCGGCCGCTTCCAGGGCGTCAAGCACCTGTGCGCCGACATGCTGGTCCGCCTCGAACAGGCCCGCGCCCTCGCCTGGGACGCCGCCAACAGCGCGGACGAGGAGCCCGGCGCCCGCTCGCTCGTCGCCGCCCTCGCCGCCGCGACCGCCCTCGACGCCGCCTACTCCTGCGCCAAGGACTGCATCCAGGTCCTCGGCGGCATCGGCTTCACCTGGGAGCACGACGCCCACCTCTACCTGCGCCGCGCCCTCGTCGCCCGCCAGCTCCTCGGCCCCGGCGACGGCCACCGGATCCGCGCCGTACGCCTCGCCGCGGCCGGCGCCCGGCGCGAGCTGCGCCTCGAACTCCCCGCGGAGGCCGAGGCGTACCGGGCGGCCGCCCGCACCGCCATCGGGGCCGCGCGCGGCCTCGGCCCGGCCGCCGCCCGCCGCGCGCTGGCCCCCACCGGGTACGCGGCCCCCTACCTCCCGCCGCCGTACGGACTCGGCGCCGGGCCCGTCGAACAGCTCGTCGTCCAGCAGGAGCTGAAGGCGGCCGGGGTCAGGATCGCCGACCTCGGCATCGCCACCTGGGTCGTGCCCTCGCTGCTCGCCTACGGGACCGACGAGCAGCGCGCCGCCCACATCCTGCCGACCCTGCGCGGGGACACCACCTGGTGCCAGCTCTTCTCGGAGCCGGGCGCGGGCTCCGACCTGGCCTCCCTGCGGACCCGCGCCGAGCGGACCGCCGACGGCTCCTGGAAGGTCAACGGCCAGAAGGTGTGGACGAGTTCCGCGCACACCGCCGACTTCGGGATCCTGCTGGCCCGCACGGACCCGGCCGCGCCCAAGCACAAGGGGCTCGGCTACTTCGTCGTCGACATGAAGAACACCCCCGGCATCGAGATCCGCCCGCTGAAGGAGATCACCGGCGAGGCCCTCTTCAACGAGGTCTGGTTCGAGGACGCGGTGCTCCCGGCCGACGCCCTGGTCGGGGCGGCCGACGGCGGGTGGAAGGTCGCCCGCAACACCCTCGGCAACGAGCGCGTCCACATGGCCGACCAGATGACCTTCGACACCGGCCTGGAGGCGCTCATCGCCCGCTCCGCCGGGCTCGACGACTCCCACCGCGCCCGCATCGGCGCGCTCGCCGCCGAGGCGCACGCGCTCGCCTGCATCGGGCTGCGGACCACCCTCCAGCAGGTGTCCGGGCTGGAGCCGGGCGCGGGGGCCTCCGTACGCAAGCTCGTGCAGACCCCCCACCAGCAGCGGACCGCCGAACTGGCCCTCGAACTGCTCGGCCCGGCGGGCGCGGTGCGCGAGGGCGCGGGGGAGCGGGCGGTGCACGGGATGCTCATGTCCCGCTGCCTGACCATCGCCGGGGGCACCACGCAGGTACAGCTCAACGTCGTCGCCGAGCGGATCCTCGGCCTCCCCAGGGACTGAACGACCAACGGACGAGGAGTCAGCGTAGATGAAGTCGTACATCGTGGGCGTCGGCATGACGAAGTTCGAGAAGCCGGAGTCGCGGGACTGGCAGTACTGGGACATGGTCAAGGAGGCCGGCGGCGCGGCGCTCGCCGACGCGGGCGTGGACTACGGGCTCGTCGAGCAGGTGCCGGCCGGCTACTGCTTCCAGCCCTCCACCGCCGGGCAGCGCGCGGTGTACGAACTGGGCCTGACCGGCGTGCCCGTCTACAACGTCAACAACAACTGCGCGACGGGCTCCACCGCCCTGCTGATGGCGCGGCAGTTCGTCCAGGGCGGCCTGGCCGACTGCGTGCTCGCCGTCGGCTTCGAGAAGATGAAGCGCGGCGCGCTGGGCGGCGGCGCCGACGGGGGAGACTTCAAGACCTCTCCCGTGGCCCGGCACTACGGGATCATGGCGGCGGCGCACGGCTTCGAGATGTCCCCGCCCACCGCGCAGATCTTCGGGAACGCCGCCCGCGAGCACATGGAGCGGTACGGGACCACGCCCGCCCAGCTGGCGGCGGTCGGCGCCAAGAACCACCGGCACTCCGCGAACAACCCGAACGCGCAGTTCCAGGACGTCCACACGGTCGAGGAGGTCCTCGCGGCCAAGACCATCCACGACCCGCTGACGAAACTCCAGTGCTCGCCCACCTCCGACGGCGCCGCGGCGGCCGTCGTCGTCTCGGAGCGGTTCGTCGTGGCGCACGGACTGCACGACAAGGCCGTCGAGATCGTCGCCCAGGCGATGACCACGGACACCGCCGAGAGCTTCGGCGGCTCGTGCATCGACGTCGTCGGAAAGCCGATGACGGCCGCCGCGGGCCGCAAGGCCTACGAGGCCTCCGGACTCGGCATCGAGGACGTCGACGTCGTCGAACTGCACGACTGCTTCTCCGTCAACGAACTGCTCACCTACGAGGCGCTCGGCATGTGCGCGGACGGGGCCTCCGGCAAGCTCGTGGAGAGCGGCGCGACGACGTACGGCGGACGGTGGGTGGTCAACCCCTCGGGCGGCCTCATCTCCAAGGGCCACCCGCTCGGGGCGACGGGGCTCGCACAGGCGGCGGAACTGGTGTGGCAGCTGCGCGGCGAGGCGGGCGCCCGCCAGGTCCCCGGCGCCCGGGTGGGGCTCGCGCACAACATCGGACTGGGCGGCGCGGCGGTGGTGACCCTGCTGCGGAAATAGGGCTCCTACGCCGGCACGAGCCGCGGCATCAGGCGCAGCGCGTTCTCCCGGTTGACGGCGCGGCGCAGCGCGGGCGTCAGGGCCGGGTCCGCGGCCAGCGCGGGGACGGCGACGTCCGCGACCATGTCGGCGGGGCAGGCCGGCCAGTCGCTGCCGAACAGGATCCGGGCGGGGTCCACGGTGGCCAGCAGGGTGCCGGCCGGGGACATCGGGCCGGCGGTGTCGTAGTAGAAGCGGTGCAGGTGGTCCCGGACCAGCGCCGGCTCGACCGGCGGGTCGAAGGAGCCCGCGAAGGCCTCCAGCCGGGTCGCGATGTGCGGGAGGAAGCCGCCGCCGTGCGGCAGGATCACCGACAGGTGCGGGAAGCGGTCCAGGGTCCGGTTGCGGATCATGTTGGCGGCGGCGCGGGTGGTGTCGAGGAGGAAGTCGCACAGGAAGTTCGGCAGCCCGGGCACGGTGACCCCGGGCGGCCCCCCGGCCCCCGGCCCGCCGGCCGTCGCGGGGGTACGGGGCCGCCCCGGGGCCCCCGGCCCGCCGGCCCCGTACGGATCCCCCGGCCCCGGTGCCCCCGGGCCGTCGACCGCCACGCGCGCTCCGGGCCCGCCGGAGGCCCCCGCCGCTCCGGGCCCGCCCGCACCCGTCGGCGGGCCCGCCGGTACGGCCGGGAGGTTGTGCGGGTGGGTGTCCACCACCGCGGCCCGCTCGTCCAGTTCGGCGAAGATCCCGTCGTACACGGGATCCCCCAGGTACACCCCGCCGTAGTTGGCGGTGACGTTCACGCCGACCGCGCCCAGCTCGTCCAGCCCGTGGCGCAGCGCCCAGGAGGAGACCTCCGGGTCGTCCAGGAAGAGCGGGGTGTGGAAGAAGAACCGCCCCGGATGCGCCTCGACGGCCTCCACCGCCGCCCGCAGCGTCACCGTGACGGCCTCCCGCAGCTGCGCGGAGCTCTCGTACCGCGCGGGCAGCATCGGCTTGAGCACGGCCGTGGCGATCCCGGCCCGGTCCATCATCGCGAGCGCGGACTCCGCGTCCCAGTGGGCCCACGGCGGCAGCGCCCGGGGGTTCACCAGCCCCCGCGCCTCACCCCACTCCCGCCACGCCGGGGCACAGAAGTGGTGGTGGACGTCGATCACGGCCCGGCTGCCGTCGTCCTCCGGGGCCGTGGAGTCGGTCAGTGACGCACCACTGGCGGTGAAACCGCCGCCACCGTATTCCGGCATGCGCGCATTCCCTCTCTTCGGGCCGCGTAACGGGATCGCGGAACGGGATCAGCGCACACCTTAAGGGCTGTCCCGTAATCCCCGGTGGATCGGCGCACGGCGTCGGATGCGGTGCATCGCAAGGCGGAGGGGCGCCCCCGTACTGGGCGTATTCGGGCGTTCCGACAACGCAGCGAGGTGCCGTAGCCGACGTCGTGCGCCCGCCGGGGATTACGGGACAGCCCTTAGGGCGGGACCGGGCCGCCGCCGCCCGGACATTCCCGAGGGGGAGGATTCGGCTCCGAACGGGTCAACGCGGTTTTGTCTTCATTCGCCCCAGGGAAAGGAGCCGACTGTCAATTCCGGGTTACCCGAGAGGTATGGGCCGTGACGACTGAACCGACCGTGGCAGTGGGGGACGGACCCGCGCTCGAAGACGCGGTGGCAGCGGTGACGAAGGGCACGCCGGAATACCGGCAGTGCCCCTATCCGGTCTACCGGTCGCTGCGCGAACAGGCCCCGATCGCCCGGCTGACCCCCGGCCACGGGGTCGACACGTACCTCGTCACCCGGTACGAGGACGCCCACGCGGTCTTCGCCGACCACCGCATCGGCAAGGACATGCACGAGGCCATCGACACCTACCACGCCCTCTTCGGGGACGCGTGCGAGGCGCTCGACGACAACCTCCTGTTCGCGGACCCGCCCCGGCACACGCGGCTGCGCCACATCGCCAAGACCGCCTTCACCCCGCGCCACGTCAAGGACCTGCGCCCGCACATCCAGGAGCTCGTGGACGACCTGCTGGACCGGTGTCCGACGGACGAGCCCGTCGACCTGATGGCGGCCTTCGCGCTGCCGCTGCCCGTCATGGTGATCTGCGAGCTGCTCGGCATCGTCGGCGACGAGCGCGTCGAGGTGCTGCGGTGGTTCGCCCAGGTGACCCGCTCGCGCTTCAGCCGGGACCTGAAGCACGAACTGGTCGAGGCCGAGCACTGGCTGCGCGACTACTTCACGGACCTGATCCACCGCACCCGGGAGAATCCCACCGACGACTTCCTGAGCGTGCTGGCGGAGACCCCGCACGACGAGGAACCGCTGACGGACGACGAACTCGTCTCGATGATCTGGGTGCTGCTCTTCGCCGGCCACAAGACGACCACCCTCCAGATCGGCAACTGCGTCTACAGCCTGCTGACCAATCCGGAGCAGCTGAAGGCCGTCCAGGAGAACCGGGAACTCCTGCCACAGGCGATCGAGGAAATGGTCCGTTTCGAGGGATCGGTGGAAACCTCCACCTTCCGTTACGCGCTGGAGGACGTGGAGATCGGCGGGACGCTCATTCCGCGGGGTGCGGTCGTCCAGATCGCCATCGCCTCCGCGAACCGCGACCCGGAGAAGTTCTCCGAGCCCGACAAGCTCGACATCACCCGCGAGGGGCTCCAGGGCAACCACCTCGGCTTCGGTTTCGGGGCGCACTACTGCCTGGGCGCGCCGCTGGCCCGCCTGGAGCTGGAGATCTGCCTGACGGCGCTGCTGGACCGCTTCCCGGACATGGTGCTGGCGATGCCGTCGGCGCACGGCGGCGACTGGCTGAAGGGGCCGTTCCCCGCCTTCCGGGGGCTGGAGCGGCTGCCGGTGGCGCTGGACCCCTCGCGGACGGTCGACGACTGGACGAAGCCCGCGGGCTGAGCCCGCGCAGGACGCCCCGAGGCCCTCCGCCGTCACCGGCGGGGGGCCGTACGCGCACCCGTGCGCCTACGGACCGGCGAGCGCGGGGTCGATCACCGTCTCGCCCATGGAGGCCCGGCGCAGGCAGTCCGCCAGGTCCTCGACGGGGCCGTCCCGCAGGACCAGTCCCGCCGCGCCCGCCGCCAGGGCCGCCTCCGGCAGGCCGGGGTGGGCGGAGCGGGCGGTGACCAGGACCCGGCATTCGGGATCCTCGGCGAGCAGGGCGGTCACCGCGGCGACCTCCTCCACCAGCGCCACCTCGGGCCGGGCCACGGGGGAGTCCACCACCTCGATGTCCGGCTGGAGGCGGAGCAGCAGTGCGAGGGCCGGGTCCGGCGGCTCCAGCAGGACGCGCAGCGAGCGCGCGGGCCGGTGCGTCACGGGCATTTCGTCCACCGGCGAAGCGTAACCGCCGGTGTCCGAGGCAGGGGGCAACACGCCTCGGCCAAAGGTGATCTGACGTGAAGTCAGGAGTCTTCCCAAGTGCTTGGGCGTGCGTTATACATGCCTTCAGCCGACGCTAGAACGCGTTCTAGAACGCGTCCGGCGTCCGGCTCCGCATACGACCTCGGTGCGGCCGACGGTGCGGACGGCCGTGCCGAGGTCTTCCAAGGAACCGAAGGAGCAGCATCCTCATGCCGATCGATGCCGCGAGGGCCCTGGCCGCCGAACCCCGCCGGGGGA
Source organism: Streptomyces sp. NPDC037421 (assembly GCF_055602105.1). Taxonomy (NCBI): domain Bacteria; kingdom Bacillati; phylum Actinomycetota; class Actinomycetes; order Kitasatosporales; family Streptomycetaceae; genus Streptomyces; species Streptomyces sp. NPDC037421. The sequence goes on along the minus strand of NZ_JBVJWV010000020.1, from coordinate 114,709 downwards.
ACATCGGCTGGGACCACAAGGACATCCAGCTCTACCACCTCGGCCTCGGAGCGGGAGCGTCGCTGCACGGGCAGGGCCTGGCGACGGACCCCGACGAACTGCGCTACACCCTGGAGTCCAAGCTCCACGTCCTGCCCAGCTTCGCCACCGTCGCCGGAGCCGGCATGGCCATGCTGGGCGGCCTCGCCGCCCCCGGCATCGAGGTCAACCTCGCCAACGTCCTGCACGGCGGCCAGTCCATCGAGCTGCACCGGCCCATCCCCGTCAAGGGGAACGCCACCTCCTCCGCCAAGGTCGCCGCCCTCTACGACAAGGGCAAGGCGGCGGTGATCGTGCTGCGCACCGAGGTCGCGGACGCCGACGGGCCGCTGTGGACCAGCGACGCGCAGATCTTCGTACGCGGCGAAGGCGGCTTCGGCGGCGAGCGCGGCCCCTCCGTCAAGGAGGAGCTGCCCGGACGCGCCCCCGACCGCACCGAGGAACGGCACATCCGCGAGGAGCAGGCGCTGCTCTACCGCCTCTCCGGGGACTGGAACCCCCTCCACGCCGACCCGGAGTTCGCCAAGCTGGCCGGTTTCGACAAGCCGATCCTGCACGGCCTCTGTTCGTACGGGATGACCCTCAAGGCCGTCGTCGACACCGTCCTCGGCGGGGACGTGTCCCGGGTCCGCGCCTACCGCACGCGCTTCGCCGGGATCGTCTTCCCGGGGGAGACGCTGCGCATCCGGATGTGGCGGGAGGAGGGCCGCGTACTGGTCTCGGTGACCGCCGCCGAACGGGACGACGCGCCGGTCCTCGCCGACACCGTCGTCGAACACTCGTAGCACCCACTAAGGAGCCGCACCGTGCGCGCAGCACTGCAGAGCGAGATAGGCCAGGACAAGCTCGAGGTCGTCGACGACATGGAGGCCGTGGGCTTCGGCCCCGGCAAGGTCAGGATCCGGATCAAGGCCACCGGCCTGTGCCACTCCGACCTCTCCGCGATGAGCGGCGTACTGCCGCAGCCCGCCCCCTTCATACCCGGCCACGAGGGCTCCGGCGTGATCACGGACGTCGGCGACGGGGTCACCTCCCACAGGATCGGCGACCGCGTCCTCGTCTGCTGGCTGCCGCCGTGCGGCCACTGCCCCGCCTGCAAGCGCGGCCAGGGCCACCTGTGCCTGGAGGCCTTCGGGAACGTCGCCACCCCCAACTTCAAGCGGGCGGCCAGCGACATCTTCGGCTTCGCCGGCACCGGCACCTTCGCCGAGGAGATGGTCGTCCCCGCCGCCTGCGCCGTCCCGATCCCCGACGACCTGCCCTTCGACATCGCCGCGCTGATCGGCTGCGGCGTCACCACCGGGCTCGGCGCGGCCATCAACACCGCCAAGGTGGAGGCGGGCTCCTCGGTCGCCGTCATCGGCTGCGGCGGCGTCGGCATCTCCGTCATCCAGGGCGCCAAGGTCCAGGGAGCCGCGCAGATCACCGCCGTCGACCCGGTCGCCTCGCGGCGGGAGGCGGCACTGCGGTTCGGGGCCACCGAGGCCGTCTCCCCGGAGGAGTTCGCCGACGCCAAGAACCGGATCACGGCCGGCGAGGGCTTCGACTACGTCTTCGAGGTCGTCGGCAAGTCCGCGACCGCGCAGAAGGCGTACGAGATGACGCGCCGCGGCGGCTCCGTCGTCGTGGTCGGCGCGGGCGCCCTCGACGACGACTTCCAGGTCAACATGTTCTCCCTGTTCTTCGACGAGAAGAAGATCCTGCCGTCGATGTACGGCGGCGGCGACGTGCTCCGCTCCTACGAGCGCACCATCGCGCTGTGGCGGGCCGGCCGGATCGACCTGGAGAACCTGATCACCCACCGGGTGAACCTGGCCGAGATCAACGACGCCCTGGACCAGATGCGCACCGGCGTGGCCCTGCGCACCTGCATCGAACTCTGAGACCGCTGCTCACCGACCGCTGAGAGGAACGCTACGGATGTCACTCCCACTTGAGGGGCTCTCCGCCATCGTCACCGGCGCCGGCCGAGGCCTCGGCCGGGCCGAGGCGCTCGAACTCGCCCGGCTCGGCGCGAGCGTCGTCGTCAACGACTTCGGGCAGAGCGGCCGCGACGGCTCGGGCGAGGCCTCGGCCGCCCCGGCGGAGGAGGTGGCCGAGGAGATCCGCGCGGCGGGCGGCCGGGCGGTGGCGCACCTGGGCGACGTGGCCGACTTCGAGCAGGCCCGGGAGCTGGTGGGCCTCGCGGTCTCCCGCTTCGGCAAGCTCGACGTCCTGGTCAACAACGCGGGCATCCTGCGCGACCGGATGGTCTTCTCGATGACCGAGGACGAGTGGGACTCGGTGATCCGGGTCCACCTCAAGGGCCACTTCAACACCACCCACTTCGCCGCCGCGCACTGGCGGGAGCGGTCCAAGGCGGCGGGCGGCCCGGTGTACGGGCGGATCGTCAACACATCCTCGGAGGCCTTCCTCGGCGGTTCGGCCGGGCAGCCCAACTACGCGGCCGCCAAGGGCGGCATCGTGGGGCTGACCACCTCCACCGCGCTGGCGCTGGCCAAGTACGGGGTGACGGCCAACGCGATCTGCCCGCGCGCCCGCACCCGGATGACCGAGGACGTCTTCGCGGGCTTCCAGGTCCCGCAGGAGGGCAAGCTCGACGCCCTCGCCCCCGAGCACGTCTCCCCGCTGGTCGGCTACCTGGCCTCGCCGGCCTCCGCCAAGGCCAACGGACAGCTCTTCGTCGTGCACGGCGGGATCGTCGTCGTGATGGAACGCCCCCGGGTGGCCGCGAAGTTCGACACGGCCAAGGAGGCCTTCTCCTTCGAGGAGCTCGACGGGCTCCTCACCCCGCACTACGACTCCCGCCCGCCGAACGAGACCTTCGCGGCGGCCGAGGTCCTCGGCCTCAAGCACGGCTAGGGGGTGTCCGGCGGCCCGGGGAGGGGACCCCAGGGCCGCCGCCGCGCTCCCTCAGGACAGGAAGGCCAGCGCCGCGTGCAGATCGGCCGGCCCGCGGTAGTGCAGCCCGGTCATCCCGAACGCGACGGCCGCCTCCACGTTCTCCGGCCGGTCGTCCACGAACAGGCAGCGCCCGGGCGCCGCGCCCGCCCGTTCGGCGGCGATCGCGTAGATCTCCCGGTCCGGCTTGGCGACGCCCTCGCGGGCGCTGCTGACGACGTGGTCGGCGAGGTCGGTGAGCCCCATCGCCGCCAGGTCCTCGTCCAGGTCCAGGGCGGCGTTGGTCACCAGTACCAGCGAGAGCCCGGCGGCCCGCGCCCCGCGCAGTACGGACACCACCGCCTCGTCGGCCGTGAAGGGGGACCGGGTCATCGCCTCGGCCAGCTCCCACGCCCGCGGCTCGTAGAAGTCCTCCCGGAGCCGGTCGGCTATCGCCTCCGCCCACTGGTCCCGGGTGATCCGGCCCAGCAGCAGGGGCCCGTCCAGCTCGGGGGAGAACGCGAGCCTCGCCGTGGTGCCCACGTGGAGGCCGGCCGTCCGTTCCAGCTCGGTCAGCAGGCTGGAGTCGTAGAAGCGGATGACGTTGTCGAGGTCGCACAGGACCGCGTCGAAGGGCCTGTCGGCGCCGGGGGCTTCGGTGTCGCTCATCCCCTCTCCCTATCACGGGGCTTCGTACGCGCTCCCGTACGGCCCTCAGCCCAGCGGCGCCTGCTGGAGCGGCACCGGCCGCGCGGCCGGCGCCGGGGGCGGGTCCACGCGCACGGGGGGCGGCGGGGCGGCGGGCTGGCTCAGGCTGACGACGCCGCAGGGCACCCCGGGGGTGGCGTACGGCAGGCGCAGCCGCCCGTCCGGGCTCCACAGCCCGCTCCCCAGCCAGCCCTCCGGGGCGCCGAGCCGGAAGACGTACCGGTCGGCGGGACGCCACAGCGCGAGGCCGGCCCCGCCCACCCGGAGCGCCACCCCGCAGGTCTCCGGCATCAGTACCTGGCCCGGCTGCACCGCGAAGGGGTGGGCGTCCTCCAGCCTCAGGCACTCCGGGAAGCGGACCGGGCGCTCGCTGCCCAGCACCCCCCAGCCGAGCCGCGGCTCGCCCGGGGCGTCCGAGCGGATCAGCAGCAGCCCGCTGTCCGGGGCCGCCAGCAGCAGCCGGTCGTCACTGTCCTCGGCGATCTGGAGCAGCGGGCTGACCACCCCGCCCCGGCCCAGGTCCACCGCGACGGCCTTGGTGCGGCCGTCGGCCTCGCGGTCCAGGGCCAGGAGCCGGCCCGCGCGGTCCAGCCAGACCCCGCCCGAGCAGCGGCCCGGGACCACCGCGACCCGCTCGGGCCCGCCGGAGCCCCCGGCCACCTGCCAGACGGTGCTCTCCCCGTCCCCCACCGCCAGGGCGTAGGCCCCGCACCCGTCGGGGGACGGCGGCAGCAGGCGGACCCGCAGCCCCTCCTCGGCGTCGACCGAGCCGAGCCGGCACTCCCCGGTGCGGGGGCCGGAGGGCGCGCCCGAGGGGTAGAGGAGGGAGAACTCGTGCCGGTCGGCGACCCGGCGGTGGATCAGCACCTGCCCGTCGGCCAGCGCCAGCACCTCGCTGTCGGCCTCCTCCGGCTGCGCGAGGGGCAGCGGCACCGCGTACGGCTCCGGACCGCCCAGCGTCCAGCGCTCCGGATAGCGTGCCTCGCCCTCGCCGGCCAGCCGGGCCGCGTACGTCCCGTCGGCGGAGACCGCCAGGGCCGGGGCCGGCGGGGCAGGGACCGCCGGGGCCGGGGCCTCGGGAGCCTCCGGCGCGCCGGGGACCTCGGGCGGCCCACCGGCCTCGGGGTCCGGGAGCGCGGTGGTCGTCGTGATCTCGGTGGCACAGACAGTCATCCGGGCCGTCACCTCCGGAGAGGAAGCTAGTTTTCGCACTTCCAGCCGAACAACACGACCCAGCCCGCTTCACACGTACGGGTGGCCGACCACCGATTCACCAGTGGCGGGGGATGCGGTTGTGCTGCCGCCCCGGCCAGGGGACCACCGGTCGCCACGGACGGTAGCCTTGCCCCGTGCCCCGTCTCTCTGAAGTCATCGCCGCGCTGGACGCTCTCTGGCCCCCCTCGCGGGCCGAGGAGTGGGACGCCGTCGGCACCGTCTGCGGCGACCCCGATGCCGAGGTCACCCGGGTGCTGTTCGCCGTGGACCCCGTACAGGAGATCGTCGACGAGGCGCTGAAGCTCGGCGCCGACCTGGTCGTCACCCACCACCCCCTCTACCTGCGCGGCACCACCACCGTCGCCGCGGGCACCTTCAAGGGCCGTGTCGTGCACACCCTGATCAGGAACGACATCGCCCTGCACGTGGCCCACACCAACGCCGACACCGCGGACCCCGGGGTCTCCGACGCCCTCGCCGGCGCCCTCGACCTGCGCGTCACCGGCCCCCTCGTACCCGACCCCACCGACCCGGCGGGCCGCCGGGGCCTGGGCCGGATCTGCGAGCTCGACCACCCCGAGACCCTGCGCGAGTTCGCCGCCCGCGCCGCCGCCCGGCTGCCGCGCACCGCGCAGGGCATCCGCGCCGCCGGCGACCCGGACGCGCTGATCCGCACCGTCGCCGTCAGCGGCGGCTCCGGCGACAGCCTCTTCGCGCAGGTCCGCGCCGCCGGCGTGGACGCCTTCCTCACCGCCGACCTGCGCCACCACCCGGTGTCCGAGGCCCGCGAGCAGAGCCAGCTCGCCCTCGTCGACGCCGCGCACTGGGCCACCGAGTGGCCCTGGTGCGAGCAGGCCGCCGCCCAGCTCGACGCGATCTCCGAGCGCCACGGCTGGGGTCTGCGGACCCACGTCTCGCGCACGGTCACCGACCCCTGGACGGCGCACGCGCCGTCCGCCACACCCCCTTCTAGTGCCTCTGGAGCCCCCAACTGAACGCCGAGCCCGCCGACCAGATCCGACTTCTCGACGTCCAGGCCCTGGACGTCCGGCTGTCTCAGCTCGCCCACAAGCGCAAGTCGCTGCCCGAGCACGCCGAGGTCGACTCCCTGACCAAGGACCTCAGCCAGCAGCGCGACCTCCTCGTCGCCGCCCAGACGCAGGCCAGCGACGCCGCCCGCGAGCAGACCAAGGCGGAGCAGGACGTCGACCAGGTGCGCCAGCGCGCGGCCCGGGACCAGCAGCGGCTCGACTCCGGCGCGGGCATCTCGGCCCGGGACCTGGCGAACCTGCAGAGCGAGGTCGCCTCGCTCGCCAAGCGCCAGGCCGACCTGGAGGACGTCGTCCTGGAGGTCATGGAGCGGCTGGAGGGCGCGCAGGAGCGCGTCACCGAGATCACCGGGCGCGTCTCCGCGCTGGAGGCCAAGCTGACGGACGCCACCGCGCGCCGCGACGCCGCCACCGGCGAGCTCGACGCCGAGGCCGCGAAGACCGCCAAGGACCGCGAGGTCATCGTGGCCTCCATGCCGTCCGACCTGATGGCGCTGTACGAGAAGATCCGCGTCAAGCAGGGCGGGGTCGGCGCCGCGCGCCTGTACCAGCGCCGCTGCGAGGGCTGCCGGCTGGAGCTCGACATGGCCGAGATCAACGAGATCAAGGCCGCGGCCCGCGACCAGGTCGTACGCCACGACAACTGCGGCCGCATCCTGGTCCGTGCGGCGGACTCGGGCATCTGATGCCGCGTTTCGTCGTGGAGGCGGACGGCGGCTCCCGGGGCAACCCGGGCCCCGCCGGCTACGGGGCGGTCGTCCTCGACCCGGCCACCGGTGAGACCCTGGCCGAGCGCGCCGAGTTCATCGGCGTCGCCACGAACAACGTCGCCGAGTACAAGGGCCTGATCGCGGGCCTGAGGGCGGCGGCCGAGCTGGCGCCGGACGCGGTGGTACGGGTCCGGATGGACTCCAAGCTCGTCGTGGAGCAGATGTCGGGCCGCTGGAAGATCAAGCACCCCGACATGAAGCCGCTCGCGGCCGAGGCGGCGAAGATCCTCCCGCGTGCGCAGGTCACGTACGAGTGGATCCCGCGCGAGAAGAACAAGCACGCGGACCGGCTCGCCAACGAGGCGATGGACGCGGGCAAGCGCGGCAAGCAGTGGGAGCCGTCCGCCTCCACGGCCGACCTCGCCCCCGCCCGTGCCCTGGCCGGGCCTCCGGGAGACGCGGCGAAGGGCGCGGCGGCGGTCCGCGCGGCCCTCGCCTCCGGCGGTGGTACGCGGACCGGCGAGGGTGCCGCCGACGTGCGGGCCGCCCGCGGTGCGGCCGCGTCCGGTGCGGACACCCTCTTCGCGGATGCCGGTGCCGAGGCCCTGACCGCGTCCCCCGCCCGCGTCCCGGCCCCGGCCGGCGCGCCCGCGGCGGCCGCGACCGCCGTCGACGGGGCTCCGGCCGCCACCGGGACCGGATGGGGCGGACCCGACATGGGGACCCCCGCCACCTTGGTGCTGCTGCGCCACGGCGAGACCGCCCTGACCCCGCAGAAGCGCTTCTCCGGCAGCGGCGGCACCGACCCGGAGCTGTCCCCGGCCGGCCGCCGCCAGGCCGCCGCCGTCGCCGAGGCGCTGGCCGCGCGCGGCACCGTACAGGCCGTCGTCAGCTCCCCGCTGCGCCGCTGCCGGGAGACCGCGCAGGCCGTGGCCGACCGGCTCGGGCTGCCGGTCGCGGTCGAAGAGGGCCTGCGCGAGACGGACTTCGGCGCCTGGGAGGGCCTGACCTTCGCCGAGGTGCGGGAGCGCTTCCCGGACGACCTCCAGGCGTGGCTGGACTCCCCGAGGGCGGCCCCCACGGGCGGCGGCGAGAGCTTCACCGCCGTCACCCGCCGGGTGTCGGCGGCGCGCGACCGGCTGCTGGCCGCGCACGCGGGCCGCACGGTGCTGCTGGTCACGCACGTGACGCCGGTCAAGACGCTGGTCCGGCTCGCGCTGGGCGCCCCGCCGGAGTCCCTGTTCCGGATGGAGCTCTCCGCGGCCTCCCTGTCGGCAGTGGCCTACTACGCCGACGGCAACGCCTCGGTCCGGCTCCTGAACGACACCTCGCACCTGCGCTGACGTCCGCGCCACGTGCGCGTGAAGGCCCCCGCCCGTCCACGGGCGGGGGCCTTCACGCCGTCAGTCCCCGCAGCTGCCGGCGGTGCCCCAGCGCAGGAACTCGCCGCCGCCGGAGGCGTCTTCGGCGAAGACCGCGTACCTGGTGTAGGGCCAGCCGGCCGACCTCGCGGATTCGGAGGCGAGGTCCGCGCAGGCCCGCCGCGCGGCCCTGAGCGCCCAGTCCTCGCGGGTGGCCCGGTCCCACAGGGGCTTGACCGCCCAGACGTACATGACCCGGCCGGCCGGGTCGAAGCCGACGGCCAGGTTCTCGTGGCCGAGCCGGCCGCCGGACCCGGCGGCGGGGCTGCCGTTCCACTCGCCGATGAGCGACGTGGCGGTCCGGTCGGCGACGCGGATCTCGTCCGCGTCGCTGGAGGGGATCTTCGCGACGGCCAGCCCTCCCGCGGCCGGGTACCAGTCGGCGGCCTGCCCCGCCGGCGGAGTGCTGGTGCGGTCGGTGCCCCGGTCTGTGAGGGAGGCCGAACAGGTGGTGTTCGTACGGAAGTCGTCCGACCAGGCGATGCCGGGGCCTCCCGCGCGACCGGTGTCGACGATCACGAAGGTGCCGTACGGGAGGTCCGGGTAGGCGGTGCGGAGGTGGCGCAGGCCCAGGCACGCGGCCCGGGCGACCTCTCGGAGCGAACCGCCGTCGAGCTCCGGACCGCCGGAGGTGACGTAGACCTCGCCCCGGGGCTGGTGGAAGGTCAGGGCGAACTGCTGGGCGGGGTGGTCGGAGGGGTCGAGCCAGGCTCCCGTGCCGATGGACGGATGGGCGTCGTGCTCGGCGGGCGTCTGCGCCGCGCGGGCCTGCCGCCAGGTCGCGAGGGTCGGCCCGCCGTCCGCCGCCGCCCCCTTGGCGTCGGACGGCGGGCCGCCGCTGCCGGACGGGGCGGGGGCGGCCGGGGTACCGGTGGTGCGGGCCGCGTTCCCGGGGGAGGCGACGGCCGGGGTTCCGGCCGCCCGGCCGTCGTCGCGGGTCGCGGCGGGCAGCGCGAGGAGTCCGCCGACGGCCCCGCCCAGGACGGCCGCGCCCACGGTCACGGCGAGCAGCAGGCGCCCCCGGCCGGGGGCCGGCGGGGAGGGCCACGCGGGGTCGTCCACGGCGGGCAGGTGCCACTGGGCGGCGATCGGGTCGCCGGCCAGGGTGGGCGCGACACCGGCGGCGAGGAGCTGGGTGGCCTCCGCGGACAGCAGGGCCGCGCAGCGCGCGGCGGCCCGCTCGGCCGTCGGCCGGGCCGAGGGGGCCTTCGCGAGGGCTTCCTCCACCACCTCGCGGAGCGCGGCGGGGACGCCGTCGAGGTCGGGGTCCCCGGACATGACGCGGAACGCGACCACGTCGGGGGCGCCGGTGCCGAAGGGGAGGCGGCCGGTGGCGGCGTGGGCCACGAGGGCGCCCCAGGCGAAGAGGTCCCCGGCCGGGCCGGTCGTGCCGGAGCGGTAGTGCTCGGGGCTGATCCAGCCCGGCGTGCCGGTCATGACGCCGGTCCGGGTCACCGAGGTGCCGTCGGCGGCGTGGGCGATGCCGAAGTCCAGCATCCGCGGGCCGGCCGGGCTCAGGATGACGTTCTGCGGTTTCACGTCGCGGTGGACCACGCCCGCGCGGTGGATCGCCGAGAGCGCCTGGGCGGTCCCGGCGGCGAAGGCGTACAGGCTGCCGCCGGTGAGCGGGCCGTGGGCGGCCAGGTGCCGGTCCAGGGTCGGGCCGGGTACGTACTCCGCCGCCAGCCAGGGGCGTTCGGCCTCGGTGTCGGCCGCCAGCACGGGCACCAGGCAGGGGCCCTGGACGCGGGCGGACAGGGCGACCTCGCGGCGGAACCGGGCCCGGAACTCCGGGTCCTGGGCCTGCGCCTGGTGAACGGCCTTGACCGCGACCCGCGTTCCCCGGGGATCGAGGGCGGCGTGGACGGTGCCCATGCCGCCGGTGCCGAGGCGCCCGATGATCCGGTAAGGGCCGATCCTCTTCGGGTCGCCGGGGCGGGCGGGGTGAACCCGCCCGCCGGGGGCGGTGCTTCTCAAGGGGGCTTCTCTCTGTCAGCGCGGCTGATTCGGAGGAGACCGTCTCATTTTTGGGACTTCCCATGTCACGCTTTGGCGTTTTATTAAGCTGGGCGGCGCTCATGTCCCAAGTTCGTGGCGCTCCTTCCGAGGGTGTTCGGCATCCGGCCCTGAGCCAGACGGCAACCACCCAGCGGAGGAGTCCCCATGACCACCCCATACCCCGGCCAGCAGCCGGAGCAGCCCTACGGCGGGCAGCCGCAGCAGCCGTACGGTCAGCAGCCGCCGCAGCCCTACGGCCAGCAGCCCCCACCGCCCTACGGTCAGCAGCCGCCGCCCTACGGCTACCCGGTCCCGCCGCAGCCCCCGAAGAAGAGCAACGCCGGCAAGATCATCGGCTTCGGCTGCGGCGGCCTGGTCCTCCTGTCGCTGGTCCTCTTCGCCTGCGGCGCGGCGATCACCGGTGCCTCCAAGAGCGGCACCAAGAAGGACACCGGGTTCGCGGTGCCCTCTGTGCCCGGCGCCTCCTCGGTCCCCAGCGCGGCGCCGATGCAGCCCGCGCCCGGGAACTCCGAGGCGCCGGCCGGGACGGCCGACAAGAACGCCGACGTGGTGCTGACCGCCTCGCCCACGGCCTTCAAGCCCAGCATCCTCGCCCAGGGCAGCGACTACACCTCCGTACAGGTGACCATCGTCAACAACGCCGCCAAGGAAGTCGACGTCAACGTCTTCTACTTCGAGGTCATGGCCGAGGACGGCACGCGCAAGCAGATCGAGCTGGCGGCGTCCGAGGACCAGATCGACACCGTCAAGCTCGCCAAGGGCGAGAAGGCCACCGGGACCATCACGGTCAAGGGCAAGATCACCGCGAAGACGGTCCACTTCAGGAACGGCTTCATCGGCAAGACGTACAGCGCGCCCGTGAAGTAGCCGCGCGGCCCCGGCGGGCCCCGCTCCGGCGGGGCACGGCCCGGGGGAGAGAAGGAGAACGACAGACGAGTCGGCCTGTACGCCGGGTTCTGTCACCCGGAGACCTCGCGGTCGCCGGGGAGACGGCCATCCATCTAGGACCGGCGTTGCCGCCGGCCTCGTGCGGTCTACCCGCGAACATCGGGCGGGCAGCCCTCAAGCGTTCGCGCAGACCCGTCCGGGGACGGATCCTCTTGACCTTGCTCCAGGTGGGGTTTACCTAGCCGCCTGAGTTACCTCAGGCGCTGGTGGTCTCTTACACCACCGTTTCACCCTTACCGGAGGCCGAAGCCCCCGGCGGTCTGTTTTCTGTGGCACTGTCCCGCGGGTCACCCCGGGTGGGCGTTACCCACCACCCTGCCCTGTGGAGCCCGGACGTTCCTCGGCGGGATCCGGGGACCCCGACGCGGCCGCCCGGCCGACTCGTCTGTCGTGCCGACCATGCTACCGGCTGTCCGTGGCGGCTTGACCTTGACGCAGCGGCAGGGTTTCTACTGAGGGGCATGCGGATCGGAGAGATCGCCGCGCTCGTCGGGCTCAGCACCCGGGCGATCCGGCACTACCACCATGTCGGGCTGCTCCCGGAGCCCCGCCGGCGCCCCAACGGATACCGGGCCTACACCGTGCGCGACGCCGTGCTGCTGGCCCGGGTGCGCCGGCTCACCGAGCTCGGGCTCAGCCTCGACGAGGTGCGGGACGTCCTGGCCGACGACGCGGGGCGCGAGCTGGCCGACGTACTCCACGAACTGGACGCCGACCTCGCGCGGCAGGAGGCCGAGCTGGCCGAACGCCGGCGCCGGCTGGCCGTGCTGCTCGCCGCCGGGCCGGGGGAGGGCGAGCCGGTCTCCCCGGCGCTCGCCGCACTGCTGGCGAGGACCCCCGCGACGGGCTCGCCGGCCGCCGCGAAGGACCGCGAGCACCTGACCCTGCTCGACGCCACCGGCGCCGTCGGGGAGGAGCTGTACTCCGTCCTCGGGCGGCTGGCCGCCGACCCCGCGGTGCTCGCACTGTACGAGCGGCTCGACGAACTGGCCGACGCCCCCGTCGACGACCCCCGGATCGGCCCGCTCGCCGAGGCGATGGTCGCCGCCGTACCGGACGAGGCCTTCGCCGCGATCCGGTCCGGCGGGCCCGCCGTCCCCGGCTTCGAGGAGGCGCTGCTCGCCGATTACGCCCCCGCGCAGGCGGAGGTCGTACGCCGGGTGATGGCGGCCTTCACCGGGAAGGGGCGGGCATGAGCGCCGTACGGGCCGCGCGGATCGCGGCCTGCGCCGTCATACCCGGCGAGCTGGTCCTCGTACTGTGCCTCGCGGCCGGGGTGCGCCCGCCCGGGTGGGCGACGGCCGCCGCCGGGGCGCTGGTGCTCGGGACGCTGCTGCTGGAGGCCCGGGTGCTGGGCTCGCTGCGGCGGCGCACCGGCTCCTGGCGGCGGGCCGTACGGGCCGTCGTGCCCGAGCCGGTCCTGCGGCTGCTGCTGCACGAGCTGCGGGCCATCGCCTCCCTCGGCCGGTGGACCGTGCGCCGCGGGCACGGCGTGGGCCCCGGCGACCTCGCCGCCGGGTACACCGGACCGCAGACGGCCATGATGTACGGACTGCTCTTCGTGTCGGTGATCGAGACCGTCGGGCTGGCCGTGCTCATCCCCTGGCCCGCCGTGCACCGCGTGGTGCTGGTCCTCGACGTCTACGGGGTGCTGCTGGTCCTCGCCATGCACGCGGCCTGCGTGACCCGCCCGCACGTGCTGCGGGCCGACGGCTCGCTGCGGATCCGCTACGGGGCCCTGTTCGACCTCACCGTCCCGCCGGACGCGGTGGCCTCGGCCCGGGTGGAGCGCCGCTACCCCGAGGGGCGGCTCGTCACCCTCTCCGAGGACGGGGTGCTCGACCTGATCGTGGGCAGCCAGACGACCGTGACCCTGGAGCTGAACCGCCCGCTGGACTTCCGCCGGCCGCTCGGCGCCCGGGCCAGGGCCCGTACGATCCGCTTCCACGCCGACGACCCCCGCGCGCTGGTGACCGCACTGCGGCAACCCGCACCCCCGTGACGGGCTGCCGCACTGCGTGGGGACTCTCCGGGGGGAGGAGGAGTCGTACGCCGAGCGTGACAAGCCGGCCGGGCCCTGTCTTGTAGAAATCGGCCCCGGGGTACGTCAGGCCGGCGGCGGGAGCAGCACGCTCGTGATGCGGCCCGGCACCCGGTCCAGCGCCGAGCCCGGCGGGAGGCCGCCGCGCAGCAGCGCGAACCGGGCGGGCGGCAGACCCGTCATGGCCTTCACCTCCCGGCCCAGGTGCGCCTGGTCGTGGTAGCCGCAGGCGGCCGCCACCTCGGCCGGGGGCGTACCGGCCGCGAGCCGGCGCAGCGCGTGCTGGAGCCGGAACAGCCGGGCCACGGCCTTGGGCGGCAGCCCCACCTCCTCCCGGAACCGGGCACGCAGCCGGCGTGCGCTCCAGCCGGCCTCCGCCCCCGCCCGGGCCGGCGCACCCGGGCCGGTGTCCGTCCACAGCCGGGCGAGCGCGCCGCGCACCTCGGGGGCGGCGGCCGGGCCCCGGTCCAGGCGGGCGGTGAAGACGGAGTCGAGCAGGTCGAAGCGGGCGGCCCAGCCGTCCGCGGCCCGGAGCCGCTCGGCCAGCTGCCGCCCGCCCGGCCCGAACACGTCGGCGAGGTCCACCAGGCTCCGCTCGAAGTGGGCCATCGGCACCCCGAAGAGCCGGTACGCGCCGAGCGGGCTCATGTTCACCTCCAGCCCGTGCACCGCGCCCGCGTGCACCCCGATCACGGGGCCGGTGCGGGGGCCGCCGATCAGGGCGCGGGAGGCGGCGGCGGGCCGCAGCCGGGCGGTGGCGAGCTCGGCGCCGCGGGTCACCCACAGGCCCTCGTCGAAGGTGAAGACCAGGGTGACGAAGCCGGTGGGCAGCTCCAGGCGCCGCCGGGGCGCCGCGAAACGGGTGTCGAAGCCGGTGTAGTTGACGATGTGCGGGCGCAGCACGGCGGCGGGCCGGCGCACCGGCGGGGCCGGCGCCGGGGCTCCGGCGGGACACGGCCCCACGGGCCGTTCGGCGGCACCCAACTCCGGGCCTCCCGGGGCGCTCGCGCGGCCGGTGGCGCCGCGGGGTGCGCAGATGATGGCAGAGCCGCCCCCCGAGGGCCATACCCCGGGGCGGCGGGCCGTGCGGGAGGTCCCGCAGGGCCCGTCCGGGGGCCCTGCGCCGGGGGCCCTACGCCGGGGCGAAGAGGATCTTCGCGGTGCCCGGGTCGGCCTGGGTCAGCCGGACCCGGATCCGCTCCCCGAGCGGCAGCCGCTCCGCCGGCGACTCGACCCGTCCCACCACGGCCGGTTCCTCCAGGTGGACGGTCCCGACCTTCGGCTCCTGCTCCTTCACGTCGATGACCGTGGCCTCGAAGGTCTCCCCGACCCGGTCCTTGAGCAGCGCCGCCTCCACCAGGTCCACGCACTCCCGCTCGACCGAGTTGGCCAGCCGGGTGCCCTCCGCCATCTCGTGCGGCAGCGCCTCCAGCGCCTCGACCGCCCACGCCGGGGGCTCCGCCCCCGCCACCGCCGCCACGCACAGCTCGCCGGCGTAGCGGTCGGCGAGCCGGCGCAGCGGGGCGGTGCAGTGCGCGTACGGGGCGGCGACCGCCGCGTGCAGGGCGGGGTCCGGGGTCCGGCCGCCGGTGAAGACCGTGTAGCCGGCGCCGCGCAGCAGGGCCGTGCACTCCTGGAGGAAGGCGGCGTGCGCCGGGAGGCGCGGGTCGAGGGAGCGGACCAGCGCCGCGTACGGGACGTGGTGCGGCCAGTCGATCCGCAGGGCCTTCGCCGCCCGGCGCAGCCGCCCGACCGCTCCGTCGGGGGCGGCGGGGAGGGTGCGCAGGATCCCGGTGCCGGAGGCCAGCATCAGCTCGGCGGCCGCCATGCCGGTCATCAGCGAGACCTGGGCGTTCCATCCGTCGGCCGGGAGCGGGGCCCGGTAGTCCAGGCTGTAGGAGCCGTCACGCTCGACGATTTCCTGCTCGGGGGCGTTCAGGGAGATGCCGCCGCGCTCGGCCTCCAGGGCCTCGCGCAGGGTCCCGATGTCCTTCAGCAGGGCCAGGGAGGGTTCGGCGGTGCCGGTGTCGATGGCCTTCTGCACGCCGTCGTAGTCGAGTTTGGCCCGGCTGCGGACCAGGGCCCGGCGGACGTCGGTGGTCTCGACCCGGCCGTCGGAGTCCAGGTCCAGCCGCCATACGAGGGCCGGGCGGGTCCGGTCGGGCAGCAGGCTGGCCGCGTCCTCGGACAGCACGGCCGGGTGCAGGGGGACCTTCCCGTCGGGGAAGTAGAGGGTGGTCACCCGGCGGTGGGCCTCGGCGTCGAGGGCGCCGCCCGGGCTGACGAAGGCGGCGACGTCGGCGATGGCGTAGTGCACGCGGTAGCCGCCGGTGGACCGTTTCGCCAGGTGCATGGCCTGGTCGAGGTCCACGGAGGCGGGCGGGTCGACGGTGAAGAAGGGGAGGCCGGTCATGTCCTCGGACGGCAGCCGGGGAGCGGCGGCCGCCCGCTCGGCCTCGGCGAGCACTTCGGCCGGGAAGGTCCCGGGCACGCCCAGTCGCGTCCGCAGGTCGCCCAGCGCGGCGCGCAGGACCGCCCCGTCCGCTCCGGCCATGTGCATGTGACGGCGTGGCATGGACCGAGCGTAGGCCGTGTCCGGCGGATCCGCGCGGGCCGCGAAACCCGCCGCGCGGCGGAACGCGGCGCGCAAAGGGTTCCGTACGACGGCGGGAGACGGCGTCGAGCCTGTCGCGGACGAGGCCACGGCCGCCCACGGCCCGGCCGGCCGGTGGGCGCGGCCGTGGCCGTCCGCCCGTGCCCGGGCGGCGGCGGGCCGTCTACCCTGGCTCGGGGGCCGCATCCCCTGCGCCGCGTCGTCTGAAGGAGAACCACCGTGCTCGTGCTGCTGCCGCCCTCCGAGGGAAAGGCCGCCGGCGGCTCCGGCGCACCGCTCGACCCCGCGTCCCTGTCGCTGCCGGGCCTGGCCCCCGCGCGGGCGGCCGTACTGGAGGAGCTCGTCGAGCTGTGCGCGGGGGACGAGCTGAAGGCGCGCGAGGTGCTCGGGCTCAGCGAGGGCCTGCGCGGTGAGGTCGCGAAGAACGCCGCCCTGCTCTCGGCACCGGCCCGCCCGGCCGGGGAGATCTACACCGGTGTGCTCTACGACGCCCTGGACCTCGCGGGGCTCCCGGCGCCCGCGCGCGAGCTGGCCGAGCGGACGCTGCTGGTGTTCTCCGGGCTGTGGGGCGCGGTGCGGGTGACGGACCGCATCCCCTCCTACCGCTGCTCGATGGGGGTCAAGCTGCCGGGGCTGGGCGCGCTGGGCGCGTACTGGCGCACGCCGATGGCCGAGGTGATGCCGCAGGCGGCCGGGGACGGGCTGGTGCTGGACCTGCGCTCGTCGGCGTACGCGTCCGCGTGGAAGCCGAAGGGGGAGACGGCGGGCCGCACCGCCACGGTGCGGGTGCTGCACTCGCAGGTGGTGGACGGGGTGGAGAAGCGGTCGGTGGTGAGCCACTTCAACAAGGCCACCAAGGGCCGCCTGGTACGCGACCTGCTGCTCGCCGGGGCCGTCCCGGCGTCGCCGGCGGAGCTGGTGACGGCCCTGCGGGACCTGGGCTACGCGGTGGAGGCCGAGGCGCCCGCGAAGCCGGCGAAGGCCTGGTCCCTCGACGTGGTCGTCACCCAGATCCACTGAGCCCCGCCCTTCCACGCGCCGCTCGCGCGGCTCGGCCGCGAGCGGCGCGTGAAGGAGGAGACGGCCTGGGGGGCAGTGTCCGGCCCTGATCCGCCGGACACCCCTAGCGCACTGGCGGCCAGGCCGCCGCGGCCGGGGTCTGGTCCAGCGCGCCCGCGTACTGGGCGCAGGCGTCCGTCAGGGTTTCCAGGAGGGTCAGCGGGTCCGGGAGCGGGTGGCGTACGTCGCGCAGCCAGCTCACCGAGTGGTCGCCCGGGAGGGCGGCCGGGGGGAGCAGGACGTAGCTGCCGCGGCAGTGCCAGCGCAGACCGGGGTGTTCGTCCATCGTCTCGGGGTGGCAGTCCAGTTCGCAGGGCCACCATTCGTCCTCGTCCTCCGGCGTACCGCGGGTCGCCGTGAAGAAGAGCATCCGGGCCTGGTCGCCGGTGCCGCCGGACTCGGCGACGGGGCCGACCTCGATGCCCGCGGCCAGCAGGCGCTCCAGGGCGCTGCGGCCGGCCTCCAGGGGAACGTCCAGGACGTCGTGCACCATGCCGGTCGCGGTGATGAAGTTGGCCTGGGGCTGGTTGCGGGCCCAACGCTCGATCTGCGCGCGGTCGGTGGTCGACTGGGTCTG
Organism: Streptomyces sp. NPDC037421; assembly: GCF_055602105.1. NCBI lineage: Bacteria > Bacillati > Actinomycetota > Actinomycetes > Kitasatosporales > Streptomycetaceae > Streptomyces > Streptomyces sp. NPDC037421. The sequence continues at coordinate 97,429 of NZ_JBVJWV010000020.1, read as the reverse complement.
CCAGGCGAAGGAGACGGGGTGCCGTGCGGGCGTGGGACAGCCGATGCGGTCGCACGAACACCGGTAGCCGTCGGCGGGATGCGCGGCGGGGGCGAGGGGGAGTCCGGCGGCGGCGACGGCCAGGAGGAGGGCTTCGCGCTCCTTGCCGGGGTCCTCGGGGGCGGGCTTCGAGCGGCGGCGAAGCCACTGGGAAATCCTGCTCAGCTCGCCGCGTTTGACGCGGCCGGACTCAGACCCCATCTATCCCCTCACCTCACCGTTGCCCCGGCAGACCATTCCATGGTCCCACCATCGGGAGCGCCGGGTGACCGCACCCCCCGAACGGACTCCCCGATCGGGTTCCCCACATAACCACAAAATCGGGCCATATGGTTCTCGGCCGTGCCGGTGTCACCGGCTCTCCGGCCGCCCGGCGGTGACGTATCCCACGCCGCCCAGCACCCCGTCCACCAGCGCGTCCGCGAAGCGGTGCGTCAGCGGCCCGGTCCGCATCAGCCACCGGTAGGTCACCGGGCCCACCAGCATCTCCACCGTCAGCCGCAGATCCGCGTCCGCCGGGAGCTGCCCGGCGTCCCGGGCCGCCCGCAACCGGGCCTCGTACAGGGCGAGCTGCGGCTCCAGCAGCTTCTCCGTGAAGCGGGCCCCCAGCTCCGGGTCGTCCGCCCCGGCGGCGGCGAGGGCGCGCGCGGGGGCCTCGTACCGGGCGTCGGCGAACTCGTCCACCGTGCCCCGCAGTACGGCCTTGAGGTCCGCCGCCAGGTCCCCGGTGTCCGGGAAGCCGGTCCAGCCGCCCTCCGCGCCCGCCTCCCCGGCCAGCGCCAGCGAGGCCTCCAGCAGCACCTCGGCCTTCGAGGACCACCAGCGGTAGATCGTCTGCTTGCCGACTCCCGCGCGGGCCGCGATGGCCTCGATGGTCAGCTTGCTGTAGCCGACCTCGCCGACCAGCACGAGGGCGGCGTCGAGGATGGCGCGCCGGGAGCGGTCGCTGCGGCGGGTGGCATCGGGGGTTTTGGTCACCGGCCCAACCTATCAAGGCAGTCCGAGACGTCTCGTCTTCCAGCCGTTGTGGTAATTCACCCGATCAGTTCACTGCGCGGTCACCCCTGAGGAGAGACGATTCTCTCGACGCGCGCACAGCACCGTGAGTCCGTAGTCGTAGTCGTGAGGAGCCTTCTTTGCGCAGAGACGCCACACCCCGGCGCTACCTGATGTGCCCACCCGCACACTTCAAGGTCACGTACTCCATCAACCCGTGGATGGACCCCACGAAACCGGTGGACCTGCCCCTCGCACACGCCCAGTGGGAAGACCTGAGGGACCGCTACCGCTCCCTCGGGCACACCGTCGAGACCCTCGTCCCCGATCCCGGCCTGCCCGACATGGTCTACGCCGCGAACGGAGCCCTCGTCGTCGACGGCCGCGTGCTCGGCGCCCGCTTCGCCTACCCGGAACGCGCCGCCGAGGCGGAGATCCACCTCGACTGGTTCCGCGCGCACGGCTTCGAGGACGTCCACGAGCCCTCGCACGTCAACGAGGGCGAGGGGGACTTCGCCGTCACCGCCACCTACATCCTGGCCGGCCGGGGCTTCCGCTCCAGCCCGCTCTCGCACGACGAGGCGCAGGAGTTCTTCGGCCGCCCCGTCATCGGCCTCGACCTGGTGGACCCGCGCTACTACCACCTGGACACGGCGCTCTGCGTCCTCGACGGCGACGAGATCATGTACCACCCGCCGGCCTTCTCGCCTGGCAGCCAGGCCGTGCTGCGCAGGCTGTTCCCCGACGCCCTGGTCGTGGAGGACGAGGACGCGGCGGCCTTCGGCCTGAACTCGGTTTCCGACGGGCGGCACGTACTGCTCCCGCAGGGCGCGACCGGGCTGCTGGCCCCGCTGCGCGACCGGGGGTTCGAGCCGATCCCGATGGACCTGGGCGAGCTGCTCAAGGGCGGTGGAAGCGTGAAGTGCTGCACCCAGGAGCTGCGGCCCTAGGCCGTCCCTTCCGGATCTCGCCGGTCAGGTGAGATCCGGAAGAGACGGCCCGGCCCTGCTACTCCCCGGCCGGGGCGGGCGGCCAGGCTTCGCCCCACTCGACGTCCCGGGCCGCCTTGTAGAGGCCGCCGTGGCGCTTGGTGACGGTGGCCCGGGACAGCCCCGCCTCCTCGGGACCGCACAGGTCCAGCAGGACCAGCCCCTTCCGGATCTGCGGCCTGCGCGTGATCCGGGAGGGGACCGGCGTCACGGGGAACCGCGTCGCGGCGACGTAGCTGAACTTCTCGTCCTCGTACGGCAGGGACCCGCCCTTGACCTTCCGGTGCAGGGAGGAGCGGCTGACCCGGGCCGAGAAGTGGCACCAGTCCTGCCCGACCTCGATGGGGCAGGCCCCGTCGTGCGGGCAGGGCGCCGCCACCGTCATCCCGGCCGCCACCAGCTGCTCGCGGGCCTCGCGGATGCGCAGGTAGCCCTGGGGCGTGCCCGGCTCGATCAGTACGACGGCCTGCCCGGCCCGGGCCGCCTCGGCGACGACCGCCGTGCGGGCCTGCTCGGTCAGTTCGCCGAGCACGTACGACACGGTCACCAGGTCCGCGTCGGGCAGGCTGATCCCGCTGCCGATGACGGCACGGTGCCACTGGGCCGCGCGCAGCACCCCGGAGGGCGAGCGGCCCGCCAGCTCCTTGCCGAGCGCCAGTGCCGGCTCCGCCCAGTCCAGCACCGTCGTCGCGCGGGGCCCGTCCCAGGTGGCGTCCACCGCCCAGGTCGCGGCGCCCGTGCCGCCGCCCACGTCCACGTGCGAGGCCGGCGTCCAGTCCGGGGCGGCCTCCGCCAGCCCGTCCAGGGCCGACCGTACGGCTTCGAAGGTGGCCGGCATCCGGTACGCCGCGTACGCCGCCACGTCGGAGCGGTCGCGCAGGACGGGGGCGTCGGTGGGGGTGGCCCCGCGGTAGTTGGCGATCAGGCGCTCGACGGCGGCCGAGGCCTGCTTCGGCGGGAGCCCGTCGAGCAGCCCGGCGAGCGCGCTGCGGAGGGTTTCGGCGGTGGTGGGGGCGGGTGCGGCGTTCACCCGGGAAGTTTACGGCGCCCCGGGGCCCGCTCCGGGTGCGCCCGGAGCCGCGGGCACGGCCATGGGCTCCCGCGTCCGCCAGGGGCGGCACATCCCGAGGAAGCAGGCCACCGCCAGCAGCGAGCAGCCGAGCTGTACGAGCGCCATCGGCACCGCCGTGTCCTCGCCCGCGATCCCGACCAGCGGCGAGGCGACCGCCCCGACCAGGAAGGAGGAGGTGCCCAGCAGCGCGGACGCCGATCCGGCGGAGTGCGGGGTGCGCATGAGGGCCTGCGCGTTGGTGTTCGGCAGGACCAGGCCCATCGCCGACATCAGCACGAACAGCGCGGCGGCGACGGGCACCAGCCCGGCCTTCCCGAACACCCCGGTGGACATGAGCAGCAGGGCGACGGAGGCGGCGGTGATGACGGCGAGCCCGGTGGCCAGGGCCTTGTCCAGGCTGACCCGGCCCACCAGCAGCTTGCCGTTGATCTGGCCGACGACGATCAGCCCGACGGAGTTCAGGCCGAACAGCAGGCTGAAGGCCTGCGGGGAGGCCCCGTAGATCTCCTGCACGACGAAGGGCGAGGCGGATATGTAGGAGAAGAGCACCGCGAAGGCGAAGCCGCCCGCCAGGGTGTACCCGGCGAAGACCCGGTCGCCGAGCAGCCCGCGCATGGTCCGCAGCGCGGCGCCGACCCCGCCGGTCTGGCGGCGCTCGGGCGGCAGCGTCTCGCCGAGGCTGCGCCATACGACGAGGGTGAGGGCGAGGCCGACGGCGGTGAGGACGACGAAGACCCCGCGCCAGTCGGCGAAGCGGAGCACCTGGCCGCCGATGAGCGGGGCGATGATCGGGGCGGTCCCGGATATCAGCATCAGGGTGGAGAAGAAGCGGGCCATCTCGACGCCCTCGTACAGGTCGCGCACGACGGCCCGGGCGATCACGATGGCGGCCGCGCCGGCCAGGCCCTGGAGCAGCCGGAAGGCGATGAGCAGTTCGGCGCTCGGGGCGAGGGCGCAGATCGCGGTGGCGAGTACGTAGACGGCCATGCCGGTCAGCAGCGGCCCGCGGCGGCCCCACTTGTCGCTCATCGGGCCGATGACCAGCTGGCCGAGCGCCATGCCGGCGAGGCAGGAGGTGAGGGTGAGCTGGACGGTCGCGGCGGGGCTGTGCAGGGCGGCGGTGACCTCGGGCAGGGCCGGGAGGTACATGTCCATGGACAGCGGGGGGAGGGCGGTGAGGCCGCCCAGGATGAAGGTGACCAGCAGGCCGGTGCGGCGCGCGGCCGTCAGGGGGGCGGCGGCGGGGGCCTTCCGGGACGCCGCGCCGGCCGGCGGCCCGGGGGCCGGACGGGGTGACGGAACGGGCGACGGATCGGGCGACGGCCCGTGCGAGGGGGCCGTAGAGGGGCCGCTCTCCGACATGCGGAACTCCAGTCTTTTCATCTGCTTTACGCACCCCTGACCGACCCATGCTCTCAGCTGTCGGAACGTCCCGGGCCGGATGTCCGCTGTGACGTACTCTGCGGCCCCATGAGCGCACCCGCGAAGAAGACCGCTGTAGTGACCGGAGCCGGTTCCGGGATCGGCCGTTCCGTGGCCCTGGCCCTGGCCGGCGCCGGCTGGTCGGTGGCCGTGGCCGGGCGCCGGACCGGGCCCCTGGAGGAGACGGCCGCCGCGGCCGGAGCGGGCGCGGAGGTGCTGCCCGTACCGGCCGACGTCAGCGACCCCCGGGACGTGGCCGCGCTGTTCGGGACGGTACGGGAGCGGTACGGGCGGCTCGACCTGCTCTTCAACAACGCCGGCACCTTCGGCCCCGCCGGGGTCCCGCTGGAGGACATCGGGTACGAGGCCTGGCGCCAGGTCGTGGACGTCAACCTGACCGGCTCCTTCCTCTGCGCACAGGCGGCGTTCCGCGTGATGAAGGAGCAGGACCCGCAGGGCGGCCGGATCATCAACAACGGCTCCATCTCCGCCCACGTCCCGCGCCCGAACTCCATCGCCTACACCGCGACCAAGCACGCCATGACCGGCCTGACCAAGTCCCTGTCGCTCGACGGGCGCCCGTACCGGATCGCCTGCGGACAGATCGACATCGGCAACGCGGCCACCGAGATGACCGAGCGCATGCAGACCGGCATCCTCCAGGCCAACGGCCAGCTGGCCGTGGAGCCGGTGATGGACGCCGCCGACGTGGCCCGCACCGTGCTGCACATGGCGGAGCTCCCGCTGGAGGCCAACGTCCAGTTCGCGACCGTGATGGCCACCGCGATGCCGTACATCGGGCGCGGCTGACCGGGCGGGCCGGGCGGGCGGGCCGGGCGGAACCTTTACGGCCGCCCGCCCGCGGATGATCATGAGCGCATGACGAACACCGAGGTACTGCGCTACACCGCCTTCGCCACGGACCCCGAGGGCGGCAACCCCGCCGGGGTCGTGCTCGACGCGGCCGGGCTGGACGAGGCCGCCATGCTGGAGATCGCCGCCGGACTCGGCTACAGCGAGACGGCCTTCCTGACGGACCCGCCCGAGGGGCTCGGCGGCGAGCCCGGCCGGGCGTTCTCCGTCCGCTACTTCAGCCCCAAGGCGGAGGTGCCGTTCTGCGGGCACGCCACCGTCGCCACCGCCGTGGCGCTGGCCGAACGGACCGGGCCCGGGGACCTGCTCTTCGCGACCCCCGTCGGAACCGTCCCGGTCTCCGTCACCACCGAGGACGGCAGGCTGCGGGCCACCCTGACCAGCGTCGAACCGCACACCGAGGAGATCGCCGACGCCGACCTCGCCGAGGCGCTGGCCGCCCTGGACTGGCCGGCCGCCGACCTCGACCCGGCGTTCCCGCCCCGGATCGCCTTCGCCGGCAACCGCCACCTGGTGCTCGGGGCCGCCAGCCGCGCCCGGCTCGCGGACCTCGCGTACGACTTCCCCCGGCTGGAGGCGCTGATGCGGCGCCTGGACCTGACCACCGTCCAGCTGGTGTACCGCGCGGGCCCGGAGCTCTTCCACGTACGCGACCCCTTCCCGGTCGGCGGCGTCGTCGAGGACCCCGCCACGGGAGCCGCCGCGGCCGCCTTCGGCGCGTACGCCCGCGAACTCGGCCTGGTCCCGGAGCAGGCCGAGCTCACCCTCCACCAGGGCGAGGACATGGGCCGCCCCGGCGTCCTGACCGTCGGGCTGCGCGCCGGCGACCCCCGCGTACGGGTCGGCGGCGCGGGCGTCCGCATCCCCTGACGCATCCCTGACGCATCCCCCGGCGCGGCCGTCCCGCGCGAAACGGCCCGGCCGCCTCCCCCGGGGGGAAGGCGGCCGGGCCGTTTCGCGGGACCGGTCAGTCCTTGGCGGGACCGCTCGCCGACGCGGCCGGGGCCGGCGCCGCGGCCGGGGTGCGCAGGCGGGCCGGGAGGAGGAACAGCGTCAGGACGACCGCCAGGTACAGGGACCACACCACCAGCTGGTAGACGGTGGGGTCCGGCTGGAAGTTGAAGACGCCCTTGAGCAGCACCCCGTACCAGCTGTCCGGCGCGATCACCGAGCTGATGTCGAAGGCCTTGTCGGTCAGGCCGCCGAGGAAGCCGGCCTCCTGGAGGTCGTGGACCCCGTACGCGAGCACGCCCGCGGCCACGACCACCAGCATCCCGCCGGTCCACTTGAAGAACTTCGCCAGGTTGATCTTCAGGGCGCCCCGGTAGAACAGCCAGCCGAGGACGATGGCGGTCGCGATGCCCAGCAGTACGCCGATCAGCGGCGCCGAGGAACCCTCGCCGCTCGCGCGGACCGACGCCCACACGAACAGCGCCGTCTCCAGGCCCTCGCGGCCCACCGCCAGGAAGGCGGTGGCGACCAGCGCGCCGGTGCCCATGGCGAGCGCCGAGTCGAGCTTGCCGTGCAGCTCGGCCTTCAGGTGCCGCGCGGTGCGCTTCATCCAGAAGACCATCCACGTCACCAGGCCCACCGAGATGATCGACAGGCTGCCGCCGAGCAGCTCCTGCGCCTCGAAGGTCAGCTCCTGCGTGCCGAACTCCAGCAGCGCGCCGAAGGTGAGCGAGAGCCCGCAGGCGATTCCGATGCCGAGCCAGACCGGGCGCAGGGCGGCCCGGTTCCCGGTTTTGACCAGGTACGCGACGAGGATGCAGACGACCAGACTGGCCTCCAGCCCCTCGCGCAGGCCGATCAGATAGTTGCCGAACACGGCGTTTCCTCTCCGGCGGGGACTACGCGAACAGGGACCGGCCCCACCAGTCGTCCTTGTCGCGGACGCCCGGCGGGACGGCGAAGATCGCCGAACCCACGTGCTGGATGTACTCGTTCAGGACGTCCGCCTTCGCCAGCTGGCGCTGGATCGGGATGAAGCCCTTGCGGACGTCGCGCTGGTAGGCCAGGAAGAACAGGCCGGCGTCGAGGCGGCCCAGGCCGTCCGTGCCGTCGGTGAAGGAGTAGCCGCGACGCAGGATCGTCGCCCCGTTGTTGGTGTCGGGGTGCGCGAGGCGCACGTGCGCCTCCGGCTTCATCGCCTTCAGGAACGGCTCGTCGCGCTCCTTGGACTTGCCCACGGGGGCACCCTCGCCCTTGTCGCGGCCGAAGATGTCCTCCTGCTCCTGCAGGGGGGTGCGGTCCCAGATCTCGATGTTCATCCGGATGCGCCGGGCGACCAGGTACGAGCCGCCGGCCAGCCAGTCGCTGCCGTCGCCCGCGCCGACCCACACGTGCTTGTCCAGGGCGGCCTTGTCGGTGCCCGAGATGTTCCGGGTGCCGTCCTTGAAGCCCATCATGTTGCGCGGGGTCTGCTCCTCGGGCGTGGTCGAGGAGGTCTTGCCGAAGCCGAGCTGAGACCAGCGGACGACGACCTTGCCGAAGCCGATGCGGGCCAGCTGGCGGATGGCGTGCACCGCGACCTGCGGGTCGTCGGCGCAGGCCTGGACGCACAGGTCGCCGCCGGAGCGCGCCTGGTCCAGGTTGTCGCCGGGGAAGAGCTCCAGGTCCACCAGGGCCTCGGGGCGCTTGCCCTCCAGGCCGAAGCGGTCCTTGGCGAACAGCCCCGGGCCGAAGCCGATGGTCAGCGTGAGGCGGGAGGGCTTGAGGCCGAGGGCCTCGCCGGTGTCGGTGGGCGGGGCCTCGGGCGCGCCCTCGAACACGTCGCCGACCGGCAGGCCGGCCGTCATCAGCCGGGCCGCGGCCGTCCACTCCTTGAGGAGCGCGACCAGCTCGTCGCGGCTCTTCGTCTTGACGTCGAAGGCCGCGAAGTGCAGCCGGTCCTGGACGGCGCTCGCGATGCCGGCCTGGTGCTCGCCGTGGAAGGGGACCGCCGCCCCGGCGGAGGCCGCCGGGGAGATGTCCGATCCGCTGCCGAACGCGGCGACCGCGCCGCCGGCCGCGGCCGCGCCGACCGCCAGCCCCGCCCCGCCCCAGCCGAGCACGGCACGGCGCGAGGGCGCTCCGGGGGCGTCTGCGGCACCCGTGGTCTCTTCCGACACCTGGTCGGTCATCGTGGTTCTCCCGCCTCTGCCTGGATCCGGACTACTTGACGACCGCGGCGGCCAGCTTGGAGAGCGGCTCGCCCAGCGCGCTCACGGCGTCCGAGAGCTCCTTGCGCTCGGCCTCGCCGACCTTGTCGTACGAGGTGAACTCGTAGGTGTTCTTGTCGGCGCGGTACTTGTCCAGGAGGGTGTTCATCGCGGCGAACTGGGTGTCCAGCTGCTTGGCGAGCTCCGGGTCGTTCTTGGCGGTGACCGCCTTGAGGAGCTCGTAGGACTTCTGGGCGCCCTCGACGTTGGCCTTGAAGTCGACCAGGTCGGTGTGGCTGTAGCGCTCTTCCTCGCCCGTCACCTTGCCGGTGGCGACCTCGTCGAGCAGTTCCTTGGCGCCGTTGGCCATGGAGGTGGGGGTGATCTCGGCCGTGCCGACCTTCTTCTGCCAGTCGGTCAGGTCGGCGATCAGGGTGTCGGCGAGCTTCTTGTCGTTGTCGTCGATCTTGTTGTCCTGGAAGAGGGACTTCTCCAGGCGGTGCCAGCCGGTCCAGTCCTTGGCCGGGTCCTGGCCGGCCTCCAGGCCGTCCTCGCGGACGTCGACCTTCGGGTCGATGTCGCCGAAGGACTCGGCGACGGGCTCGGTGCGCTCCCAGCCGATGCGGGAGGGGGCGTAGGCCTTCTTCGCGGCCTCCAGGTCGCCGGCCTTGACGGCGTCGGCGAAGACCTTGGCCTTCGGCAGGGTCTCGTCGGCCTGCTCCTGGACGTACTTGCGGTACGCGGCGACCGCGGCGTCCAGCTCGGGGCTGCGCTTCTCGGTGCCGCCCTTGCCGGTGGCCTTGACCTGGGTGCGGATGCCGTCGCCCTTCATGCCGGGCTTGCAGGTGAAGGCGTAGTCGCCCGCCTTGATCTCGGCGGTGATGGTGGCCTTGGTGCCGGGGCCGATGTTCTCGCGCTCGGCGACGATCCGGTCGTCCGGGAAGAGGATGTAGAGCTCGGTGACCTTGGAGCCCTTGTTCTCGACCTCGATGGTGACCTTGCCGGCCGGGAACTCGGTCTTCGAGACCTCGCAGGCGCTGTCGGTCGCGTTCACGTGGATCGCGCCGGAGCCGCTCTTGTCGCTCTTCTCGGCGCAGCCGGTGACTGCGGTGAGCGCGGCGACGGCTGCGGCCGCGGTGAGGACGGTGAGGCGGGCGGGGCGCATGTGGGCTCCTGGCGGGGGTGAAGGCTGGGGGAGGGCTGGTGAGGCGGACCTAACTTAACCGAGGCTTACCTGACCGATACCCACTCGTCCAGTGATTCAGCTCTCACCTTCCGGCCCCGGACACAAGCCCGTCACGGCCCTTCCATGAGCGGCTCAAGCGAGGGTCAAGCGGGAGTCAAGCCGCCGTCCGCATTCCGTGCCGCGCCGTGGTTACCGTCCGGTTCGAGGCCTTGTGCCGCCTGGCCGGGAGGCTGATCCGGAACGCCGCCGTCCCGTACCGGGACCACCAGCGGAGCGCCCGTCCGGGGGTGCGCCAGCACCTCCACCGGCTGCCGGTAGACCCGGCTCAGGAGCCCGTCCTCGAACACCTCCGCCGGGGGCCCGGCCGCCGCGATCCGCCCGTCGTGCAGCACCGCCGCCCGGTCGGCGTACGCCGCCGCCAGCCCCAGGTCGTGCAGGACCACGACCACCGCGTCCCCGGCCGCCGCCCGCTCCCGGCAGATCCGCAGCACCAGCTCCCGGTGGCGCAGGTCCAGGGCCGCGGTGGGCTCGTCGAGCAGCAGCAGCGGGGCCCGCTGGGCCAGTACGCGGGCCAGCGCGACCCGGGCCCGCTCGCCGCCGGAGAGATCCGAGAACGGGCGATCGGCGAAACGGGTGACCTCGGTGGCGGCCATCGCCCCGGCCACCGCCTCCTCGTCGGCGTCCGCGAGCCCGGTCCCCGCCCACGGGGCGCGGCCCATCCGGACCACCTCCGCGACCGGGAAGGGGAAGGACAGCGCGGCCGACTGGGGGAGCACCGAACGGCGCAGGGCCAGCTCGGCGGCGCTCCAGCCGTCCACCGGGCGCCCGTCGATCCGTACGGTGCCCGAGGCGGCCGGCACGTCGGCGGCGAGGGCGGCCAGCAGGGTGGACTTCCCGGCACCGTTCGGGCCGGCCAGCGCCAGCACCTCGCCGGCGCGGGCGGCCAGGTCGATCCCGGTGAGCACCTCGCGGTCCCCGAGCCGGACGTGCAGCCCGTCGGCCTCCGCGACGGCGCTCCCGGGGGCGGGACGCGCGGGCACGGCACGCCGGCCGCGTGAAGGGAACCTCACGCCCAGCCCCCCTGCCCGCGGCGGGTGCGGCGCAACAGCCAGAAGAAGAACGGGCTGCCGATCGGCGCGGTCAGCACACCCAGCGGCAGCTCCGCCGGCCGGGCCACCGTCCGGGCGGCCAGGTCGCCCCCGGCCAGGACCGCGGCCCCGGCCAGCGCGCTGCCGGGCACCAGGAAGCGGTGCCCGGGACCGTTCGCCATCCGCAGCAGGTGCGGGACCAGCAGCCCCACGAAGGTGATCACCCCGGCCACGGCCACGGCGGCCGCCGTCAGCAGGGCCACGACCAGGACCAGGGCCAGGCGCAGCCGCTCGACGTCGATCCCGAGGTGACGGGCCGGCCGCTCACCGAGGGCGAGGAGGTCGAGCCTGCGGGCGTGGAAGGGGGCCGCGAGCAGCCCTGCGAGCGCGCACGGCAGCACCGCGAGCACCTTGGGCCAGGTCGCCTGCGCGAGGGAGCCGAGCTGCCAGAAGGTGATCTGGTTGACCTGGCCGCTGTCCGCGAAGAAGACGAACAGCCCGATCAGGGCGCCCGCGAAGGCGTTGACGGCGATACCGGTGAGGATCAGCGTGACCACCTCGGTCCGGCCGCCGCTCCGGGACAGCAGGTAGACGGAGCCGACCGTGACCAGCCCCGCCACGAAGGCGCAGGCGGTGACCGTCCAGTTGCCGAGGAAGGTCAGGCCCAGCCCGATCGCGGCGACCGCGCCCACGGCGGAGCCCGCCGAGATGCCGATCACCCCGGGCTCGGCCAGCGGGTTGCCGAACACCCCCTGCATCAGCGCGCCCGCGCACCCCAGGCTCGCGCCGACCAGCAGCGCGAGCACGACCCGGGGCAGGCGTACGTTCCACAGCACGCTCTCCCCGACCCGGTCGAGCGGAGCCCCGCCGAGGCCCGCCCGGTGCTGGACGGAGGCGAGCACGTCCCCGGTGGGGATGGCGTACGCGCCGACGCCGGCCGAGACCAGCGCGAGCAGCAGCAGCGCGGCGAGGAGCCCGGCCGTGAGCAGCGGCGCCCTGCGGGCCGGCCGCCGCTCCGGGGGAGCCGCGGACGGCAGGCCCCCCGGGCGCGCCTCGGAGGAGGCGGCCACCTCAGGCCCCCTTGCCGTGGAGCTGCGCGACCAGCGAGGACAGCACCTGGTCGGTGCGCGGGCCGTAGTTGAGCAGCACCCCGTCGTCGACGGTGACGACCCTGCGGTCCAGCCCGGCCGGGGTCTGGGCCACGCCCGGGATCCTCACCAGGCCGTCGACGCCGCCCACCGATTCGAGGCCCTTGGACATGACGAGGACGGCGTCCGGGGCGGCCGCGGCCAGGGCCTCGCTGGTGATCGGGGTGAAGTCCTTGCCGAGCCCCGACTCCTTGCCGGTGTCCACCGCGCCCGCCGCCTCCAGCAGCGAGCCGGCGCCCGAGTCGGAGCCGCCCAGCAGGTAGACCGAGGCGGCGCCGCGCAGGTAGAGGAAGGCCACCCGGGGCTTCTTCCCGGCACCGGCCGGAACGCCCTTGCGGGCGGCGGCGATCCGCTCGGCGGTGCGCTGGTTCAGCTGCGCGCCGGCCTCCTGGACGCCCAGTGCGGCGGCGACCGCTTCGATCCGCTTCGGTACGTCCTCCAGGGCCTTGGCGGGCGCGACCACCAGGACCGGGACCCCGGCGTCGCGGATCTGCCGCACCGCCTCGGCGGGGCCGGTGGTGGTCTCCGCCAGGACCAGCGTCGGGCGCAGCGAGAGCACGCTCTCGGCGGAGACCTCGTGTCCACGTGTCACCACCGGCAGGGCCGAGGCCTGTTCGAAGGTGGCGGTGATGTCCCGGGCGACGACCTGCGGGCCGAGGCCGAGGGTCTGCACGATCTCGTTGAGGCCGCCGGTGAGCGGGATGACCCGGTCCGCCGAGGTGACGGTGACCTGCGTCCCGTCGGCCGAGGCGACCGTCACCGGCAGCGCGGGCCGTGCGGCGGCGGCGATCGGCTCCACCCGGTCGGGGAGGGCGGGTGCGGAGCGGCCGGCGGCGGGGCCCGCGGGGGCGTCCGTACCGGCACAGCCGGTGGCGGAGAGCGCGAGTGCGAGCCCGAGGGCCGTCAGGGCGACGGCCAGGCGGGGGAAGCGGGTTGGGGCGGCGGGCGTGGGCACCGGGACACCGTCCTGATCGTCCGGCCGGGAGGCGGGGGCGGGGGCTGGGCCGGACCGAGGGGTTCCCCGCTCGACCCGGATAGTTTAGGTTAGCCTAACCTTACTTACTGGCTCCCGGAATCGTTTGCCGGCCCCTGGATTCGCCAGACCCTGGAGGGGACTTCATGTCCGCAAGACCCGTCCGCGCGTTCGCCGGGACCCTGTTGGCGGCCCTGCTCGCGGCGCTGCTCCCGGCCACCGCCGCCCGCGCGGAGAGCCGTGCCGTGCAGGGGGGACGGCTCGACTGGGGCATCAGATCCTCCTTCCAGAGTTACGTCATGGGCCCGGTCGCGAAAGGCGGTTTCCAGCTGAAGAGCGGCGCCGCCACCGTCGGCGGCAGCCTGTTCCGCTTCCACTCCGCGACCGGCTCCTACGACCCCGCGTCGGGGACGTTCGAGGCCGCGTTCTCGGGCGGGGTGGCCTTCCAGGGCCACCGGAAGCCCGACGGCACGTACGACCTGGACCTGACCGTCAGCCGCCCCACCGTCCGCATCTCCGGCGGCAGCGGCACCCTCTACCTGGACGTGACCGGCAAGGCCAAGGACACCGGCGCGGTCAGCAGCCAGTCCCAGGTGCCCTTCGCCACCCTCGGCCTCGGCGGCATCGACATGAAGGGCGGCGGCAGCCCCATCGTCCTCACCGGCATCCCCGCCACCCTCACCGACCAGGGCGCCAAGGCCTTCGCCGGCTACTACCAGGCCGGCGCGCAGCTCGACCCGGTCAGCCTGTCCGCCGACGTCAAGGCCGCCCCGCAGCCCGCCCCGCCCGCACGGCCGTCCGGCACCCCGGCCGCCGGCCCGGGGGCGCAGGGGGCCTTCACCGACGGCGCCGTCGACTGGGGCGTGCGCCGCACCTTCCGCGAGTACGTCACCGGCTCCGTCGGCCAGGGCAAGTGGACCCTCGCCGAAGGCGCCCAGGACGGCGGCGCACTGTTCCGCTTCCCGCAGGGGAAGGGGACGTACGACAGCCAGAAGGGCGCGCTCGCCGCCGAGTTCGCCGGTAGCGTCCGGTTCACCGGAGCCCATCTCGACCTCGGGCTCGGCAAGGTGGGCGTCAGGGTCGAGAACGGCAAGGGCGTGCTGTCCGCCGACGTGACCACCGGCGGGCAGACCAGGCCGGCCGTGGCGCTCGTCGAGTTCGACGCCAAGGGCCTCAAGACCGAGGGGAAGCTCGCCACCTTGACCGAAGCCCCCGCCACCCTCACCGAAGGCGGTGCCCAGGCCTTCGGCTCCATGTACAGGGCCGGCACCGAGATGGACCCCGTCTCGCTCGCCGTCGCCCTCGAAGCTGGTGCGCGGCTGCCCGCCCTGCCCGACCTCGGCTCCACCGCCTCCCCGGCCCCCACGACCCCGGCCGCCCCGTCCCCCGCCGCCCCGGCCCCCGCGACCGCCGCCCCGGCGGGCGACCCCACCGACACCGGTCTGTACGCGGCCGTGGCCGTGGCCGTACTGGTCCTGGCGGGCGGGGCCGCCCTGCTGGTGGTGCGCAGGCGCCGCGCGGCGGCGTCCGGGACCGCGCCGTAGCCCCCGCTCCTTCCGGCCCCTCCCTCCCTGTTCGTCCCTCCCCGTTCGTCCCGCACCTCCAGGAGATCCCAGCCATGTCGTCCAACCGCCGCCCGGTCGCCGTCGCGGCCGCCGTACTGACCGCGGCCGCCCTCGGCGCCACCGCCTTCGCCCTCCCCGCCGCGGCCGAGGGCGTCGCCCCCGCCGCCGGGGCCGCCCAGGCCGCCGCCGCACCGATACCCGTCGTGGGCGGCACCCTCGACTGGGGGGTGCTCGCGAGCTTCCGCGCCTACGTCACGGGCATGGCGAAGGGCAGGATCACCACGGCGGACGGTGCCACGCAGAACGCGGACGGCACCTTCCGCTTCGGCACGGCCACCGGCCAGTACGACAAGGACGCCGGCCACGTCGTGAAGGCGCAGTTCAAGGGCAGCGTCACCTTCGAGAGCGCGACGCACGGCTTCGTCATCAAGATGGACAACTTCCGCTTCGACACGGGCACCAAGAAGCTGACGGTCGACATCACCAAGAACGGCACGCTCACCAAGGACGTCCCGGCGGCGGCCGTCGCCTTCGCCGGGATGAACATGAGCGGCCTGGCCACCAAGCTGACCAAGGAGCTCGGCGACCAGCTCGGCGCGCCCCAGTACGAGGGCCGTGACGGCGACAAACTGACGGCCGCCCTGGAACTCCGGAAGCCGCCCGTCCAGTCCCCCTCGGCGTCCGCTTCCCCGTCCCCGTCGGCGCCCTCCTCCTCCGCCCCGGCACCCACCCCGTCCGCCGACGCCCCGCAGAAGATCCTCCGGGGCAAGCTGACGTGGGGGGTGATGGCCTCCTTCCACGACTACGTCGGCGAGAAGGGCGTCACCGCCGGCGGCGGAGCCACCAAGAACGGCAAGACCTTCGACTTCTCCTTCGGCAAGGGCGCACTCGACGTCAAGGAGCAGAAGCTGAACGCCGCCTTCGAAGGCTCCGTGCGCTTCGAGTACGCCGCCCACGGACTCGACCTGACCTTCGGCAACATCCGGATCGAGACCGCGGGCAGGACCGGCACCCTGGTCCTGGACGCCAAGACGGCGGCGGGCGCGGCCAACGACATCCCGTTCGCCACGCTCGACCTGTCCAAGGGCGACTACAAGACCAAGGGCGGCCTGCTGACCCTCGAATCCGTCCCCGCCGTCTTCACGGAGAAGGGCTCGGCGGTCTTCGCCAACGGCGGCTCCGTGCCGGAGAAGTACAAGCCGGGCAAGCCCATGGACCCCGTGACCCTCTCCGTCTCCGTGGACAAGGACGCCCCCCTCCCGACGCCCAGCGCCACCGGCACCGCCACGGGCGGCACGGGCACCACGGGCGGTACCGCCACGGGCGGCTCGGCGGGCGGTTCGGTGGGCGGCGGTTCGGCGGGCGGGCCGGCCGGCGGCTCCGCGGGCGGCAACCTCGCCTCCACCGGGGCAGAGGTCCCGGCCGGCGCCCTGCTCGGCGCATCCGCGGGCGTGGTCGCGGCCGGTGCGGGCGCCGTCTACCTCGGGCGCCGCCGCCGGGCGGTCCTGAGCTGACGGAGGCCGGACACCGCGGCGTGCTTGAATGCCCGCGTGAACGATCTAGACGTGATCAGGGTCTTCTGCGCGGGTGACGGCCGCTTCGGCAACCTGCTCGGAGTCGTCCGCGACGGCCGCACCTGCCCGGACGACGACTCCCGGCAGGCCCTCGCCGCGGAACTGGGCTACAGCGAGACGGTGTTCGTCGACGACCCCGAGCGCGGGGTCGTCGACATCCGCACCCCCGGCACGCGGATGTCCTTCGCCGGACACCCGCTGGTCGGGGTCGCCTGGCTGCTGGACATCGAGGAGCTCCAGCCGCCGGCCGGGTCCGTATGGGCGCGCGACGACGGGGAGTTCACCTGGATCACGGCCCGCCCCGAGTGGGTCACCGGCAAGCGCACCGAGCAGTACGCCACCCCCGCCGAGGTCGACGCCCTGCCCGCCCCGCCGCCCGGCGAGGGCTGGCTGTACGCGTGGGCCTGGGAGGACGAGACCGCCGGCCGGATCCGGGCCCGGGGCTTCCCGCGCCGCCCGGACGGGGTCATCACCGAGGACGAGGCCACCGGCTCGGCGGCGGTACTCCTCACCGCCCAGCTGAACCGCGCCCTGAACATCACCCAGGGCGCCGGCTCCCAGATCCTCACCGCACCCGGCCCCGACGGCACCATCGAGATCGGCGGCCGCGTCCGCTTCGCCTCGTAGGCCCCGTGACCGGCGCCGCCGCCATGGGCGGCGTGACGCACGCGGAGGGGGGGGGGGGGGGGGGGGGGGGGGGGGGGGGAGCCGCACCCCCCCCCCCCCCCCCCCCCCCCCCCCCCCCGCACCCGCACCCGCCCGGCCAGGGCCTACGCGGTCAGCGGGAACTCCTCGCCCAGCTCGCGGAAGACCGCCCCGTTGAAGTCGAAGGCCCGCTTGCACTCGTCGATGATGCGCTGCTTCTCCAGGTCGTCCGCGGCGATCGCGTCCAGCAGCTCCCGGTAGCCCCGCTTGAAGGCGGCCGGGTTGGAGATGTCCGCGAAGACGTAGAACCGCACGCCGTCGCCCTTGCGCTCGAAGCCCCAGGTGCGCTCGGCCTTGTCCCGGATGATCTGACCCCCGGAGAGGTCGCCCAGGTAGCGCGTGTAGTGGTGGGCGACGTACCCGCCCGGCCAGGAGGCGGCGCACTCCGCGACCCGGGCCGCGTACGCCTCCGTCGCGGGCAGCGCGCTGACCGCGTCGCGCCAGCCGGGGCCCAGCAGGTGC
Organism: Streptomyces sp. NPDC037421; assembly: GCF_055602105.1. Classification (NCBI taxonomy): domain Bacteria; kingdom Bacillati; phylum Actinomycetota; class Actinomycetes; order Kitasatosporales; family Streptomycetaceae; genus Streptomyces; species Streptomyces sp. NPDC037421. Next base: position 80,197 of record NZ_JBVJWV010000020.1, on the reverse strand, counting down.
GCCAGGTCGCGCTCGATCTCGGCGACGCGCATCAGCTCGGGCCGTATGAAGGGGCCCGCCACCGGGTCGTCCCGCAGGGACTCGGCGCCGTCCTCCAGCGCCTGGTACACGAACCACAGCTGCTCGGTGTAGCGGGTGTACGCGTCCACGCCGAGCCGGCCGCCGAGCAGGTCGCTCATGAACGAGGAGGTCTCGGCTTCGGTGTGCTGCTCGTGCGAGGCGACACGGATGACCGTGGAGAACGCGTCCAAGACTGACCTCCGGAGGAGAGGAGCGGGCCGTGGCGGCACGCCGCCGCCACGCCCGATCCTCCTGCTTAGGCTTACCTAAGTCAATGTGTTCCCGACGTGTTGTCGGTAAAAACCCTCCGGGCGGCAAAAACTCGCCGCCGGCCCCCTACGGCAGGGTCAGGATCTCCGCGCCGGTGTCCGTCACCACCAGCGTGTGCTCGAACTGCGCCGTGCGCTTGCGGTCCTTCGTGACGACCGTCCAGCCGTCCTCCCACATGTCGTACTCGTGGGTGCCCAGCGTCAGCATCGGCTCGATGGTGAAGGTCATGCCGGGCTCGATCACGGTCGTGGCGTGCGGGCTGTCGTAGTGCGGGATGATCAGGCCGGAGTGGAAGGACGAGTTGATGCCGTGCCCGGTGAAGTCCCGGACCACCCCGTACCCGAAGCGCTTCGCGTACGACTCGATGACGCGGCCGATGACGTTGATCTGACGGCCGGGCTTGACCGCCTTGATCGCCCGGTTCAGGGCCTCGCGCGTGCGCTCCACCAGCAGCCGCGACTCCTCGTCCACCTCGCCGCAGAGGTAGGTGGCGTTGTTGTCGCCGTGCACCCCGCCGATGTACGCGGTCACGTCGAGGTTCACGATGTCGCCGTCCCGCAGGACGGTCGAGTCCGGGATCCCGTGGCAGATGACCTCGTTGAGCGAGGAGCACAGGGACTTCGGGAACCCCCGGTAGCCGAGCGTCGAGGGGTAGGCGCCGTGGTCGCACATGTACTCGTGCGCGACCCGGTCCAGCTCGTCGGTGGTCACCCCCGGCGCGATGTGCTTCGCCGCCTCCTCCATCGCCTGCGCGGCGATCCGGCCGGCGATGCGCATGGCCTCGATGGTCTCGGCCGACTGCACCTCCGGTCCGGTGTACGGAGTGGGCGCGGGCTTGCCCACGTACTCGGGCCGGCGGATGTTTCCGGGGACGGAACGGACGGGAGAGAGCTCGCCTGGTACGAGCAGCGACTGGCCAGACATGCAAGCGAGTGTATCCAGCGGCGATGGGGCAGCATGGCGACGAGGAGCGGTATCGAACGGTATCGAGCGGCGGTGCCGGGAGACCGTGCCGGAAGGAGCCCGAAGGCGATGGCCCTGTTCAAGAAGCGTCAGGTGGGGAAACCGGGCGAGTGGTACTACTGCCTGGTCCACCAAAAGGTCGAGGAGGGCCCCGAGTGCCCGGCCAAGGACCGCTTCGGCCCCTACACCACGCGCGAGGAGGCCGCCCACGCCATGGAGACGGCGCAGGAGCGCAACCTCGAATGGCAGAACGACCCCAAGTGGAACGACAAGACCCGCGAGGAGGAGGAAGGCGGCGCCACCCCCTGAAGCCGCGGCCCTGAGGCCACGCCCGCATGCCGCTCCTTGATCCCGCCGCCTACCAGCGGCTGGGCGGCGGGGAGGCCAGCTGGTCGGCCAGCCGTGCCAGCCGGTCGCGCAGCCGCCGCGGGCCCCGCCGCTCCGGCGGGCCGTTCTCCCCGGCCGCCGCGCTGACCAGGTGCTGCACCGTGTCCAGATCCAGCTCCGAGCCGGCGGCGGGCACCGACAGGGCGTCGTGGGCGAGAGCGGTCAGGTCCGGGTCCCCGCCGTCCAGGGACAGTACGGTCGCCCCCGCGCGCCGGGCGTGGTGCACCCGCTCCAGCAGCCCCCCGCCGGGCCGCTCCGGAGCCACCACCAGGAGCGTGTGCCCGCGCCGGGCGGCCTCCAGCCGGCCCAGCCCGACCGACAGGTGCGGCGGCTCACCCGGCCGCACGTGATGGCGTACCAGCGTCGGCGCCAGCTCCGGCTGACCCGACCAGGCGGCCTCGTCCACCAGGTGCGCCGCCAGGTGCCAGGGCTCGTACTGCTCGGTGCCCACCAGCAGCAGGCTGCCGCCGGCCGGCGCCACCGACCGCCGCAGCGAGCCCGCGAAGCGCCGGGCCTCGGCCGGCCACCGGGTCCCGGCGAGCACCTCGCGCAGCAGCGCCACCCTCACGGCATCCATGCGGCATCCATGGCCGCATCCTGCACCATCGGGCCCTCCTCGTCCGGCCTACCCGGCAGTACGCTCGCCAGCATGACTTCCTCAGACAGCACGCAGAAGCCGCCGGCCAAGGACCCCTGGGACCTCCCCGACGTCTCCGGCCTCGTCGTCGGCGTCCTCGGCGGCACCGGCGACCAGGGCCGCGGCCTCGCCTACCGGCTCGCCCGCGCCGGCCAGAAGGTGATCATCGGCTCCCGCGCCGCCGACCGCGCGCAGAGCGCCGCCGAAGAGCTCGGCCTCGGCGTCGAGGGCGCCGACAACGCCGAATGCGCCCGCCGCAGCGACATCGTGATCATCGCGGTTCCGTGGGAGGGCCACGCCAAGACCCTCGAAGCCCTGCGCGAGGACCTCGCGGGCAAGCTCGTCGTGGACTGCGTGAACCCCCTCGGCTTCGACAAGCAGGGCGCCTACGCCCTCCAGGTCGAAGAGGGCAGCGCCGCCCAGCAGGCCGCCGCCCTGCTCCCCGGCTCCCGCGTCACCGCCGCCTTCCACCACCTCTCCGCCGTCCTCCTCCAGGACGCCTCGGTCGAGGAGATCGACACCGACGTGATGGTCCTCGGCGAATCCCGCGCCGACACCGACCTCGTCCAGGCCCTCGCGGCCCGCATCCCCGGCATGCGCGGCGTCTTCGCGGGCCGCCTGCGCAACGCCCACCAGGTCGAGGCGATGGTGGCCAACCTCATCTCCACCAACCGCCGCTACAAGGCACACGCGGGCCTCCGCCTCACCGACGTGTGACATCACCACCCCCGGGCCCCGCACCGGCGGCGGGGCCCGGACGGGATGGGGGACACTGGAGGGGTTCGACCCCCTTCCGTGTCGCCGAGGAGCTGTTCCGGATGCCCCGCCTTGCCGTGTTCGCCGTTGTCGTCTGCGTCCTTGCCGTGGCCGCGGCCGTGGTCGCCTTCGTGGAGGGCAGCTTCCTCGGGATCGTGTGGGTGCTGCTGGCCGGCGTCACGTCCAACATGGCCTGGTTCTACATCCGCAAGGCCAAGGCCGAGAAGCAGCAGCGGGCCGCGTAGCCGGCCGGATCAGTCCTGCGGGGCCGTGCAGAAGAACCCTTCGGAGTCCTGCCAGAAGCGGTACAGGTTGCGGCCGCAGTAGGTCTCCAGGTCCGAGACGCCCAGCGCGCGCAGGATCCCGCGGACCGCGTCGAAGAAGACGGCGTTCACCTCCGGGATCCACAGCAGCGCGAACACCCCGATCAGCGCGAACGGCGCCAGCGGGGCCAGCTCGCGGCGGACGCGGTGGGACAGCCACGGCTCGATCACCCCGTAGCCGTCCAGGCCCGGGACCGGCAGGAAGTTCAGGATCGCCGCCGAGACCTGGAGCAGCGCGAGGAACGCCAGCGCGAAGCGGAAGGGCAGCGGGACCCCGTCGAGGGCGCCCAGCCAGAACGGGGCCGTGCAGACGACGGCGAAGGCCACGTTCGTCAGCGGGCCCGCCGCCGAGACCAGGCTGTGCTTCCAGCGGCCCCGGATCCGGTCGTGCTCGATGTACACCGCCCCGCCGGGCAGGCCCAGCCCGCCCAGGATCACGAAGACCACCGGCAGCACGATGCTGAGCAGCGGGTGCGTGTACTTCAGCGGGTTCAGGGTCAGGTAGCCCTTCGCGCCGACCGTGATGTCGCCGCCGTGCAGCGCGGTGCGGGCGTGCGCGTACTCGTGCAGGCACAGCGAGACCACCCACGCCGACGTGACGAAGAGGAACACGGCCAGCCCCGCGCTCGCCGCGTAGTCCGTCCACACCGCCCAGCCGGTCACGGCCATGACGGCGACGATGCCGAGGAACACGGAACTGATCTGCCGCTCGCCGCGGACGCCCTGATGACCCATGCGGCGAAACCTATCCCGGGCTCGGCGCCGCCGGGGGCGCGGGGGCCGGAGAGAATGGCCCGGTGCGTTACGTGATTCTCGGCACCGCCCAGGCCATCCGCGACGACGGCACCCCCGTCGCCGTCGGCGGAGCGCGCCTGCGCGCGCTCCTGACCGCCCTCGCCCTGCGCCCCGGCCGCGCCGTCCCGGCCGGGCTGCTGGTCGCCGAGGTGTGGGACGCCGACCCGCCGGCCGACGCCGTCGCCGCGCTCCAGGCGCTGGTGGGGCGGCTGCGGCGGGCGCTGGGGCACGCGGCCGTGCGGTCCGTGGAGGGCGGCTACCAGCTGGAGGCGGAGCGGGAGGACGTCGACCTGTACCGCTTCGAACGGCTCGCGCGCTCCGCCGCGGCCGACCCGGACCCGGCCCGGGCGGCGGCCCTGTACGACGAGGCGCTCGCGCTGTGGCGGGGCCCCGCGCTGGCCTCCCTCCCCGATCCGGCGGCCGAGTCCGCGCGCTGGGAGGCCGTACGGATGGACGCGCGCCGGGGCCGCCTGGGCGCGGCGCTGGCGCTGGGCGAAGCGGAACAGGCCCTGCCGGAGCTGACCGAGCTGTGCGCGCGGCAGCCGCTGGACGAGTCCTCGCAGGTGCTGCGGATCCGGGCCCTGCGTGCGGCGGGCCGCCCGGCGCAGGCGCTGGCCGCGTACGAGACCGTCCGTCAGGACCTCGCCGCCCGCCTCGGCACGGACCCGGGCCCCGCCCTGCGCTCCCTCCACTCGGAACTCCTCTCCCCACCGGCCCAGGCCCCCGCCCCGCCCGGCCCCGCCCACCGGCCCGCGGCCCCCGCCCCGCCCGGCCCCGGCGCCGAAGCCGCCCGCCCCCCGGCCGACCGGCCCGCGGGCCCCGCGAGCGGCGGCGCACCCCACCCGGCCGCCCCCGCCACCCGGCCCGGTGCCCCCGCCGGAGCCCCCGCCCCCGCCGCCCCCGCACCCGGGAACCTGCGGGCGCGGCTCACCACCTTCGTCGGGCGGGAGGAGGACATCCGCGTCATCGGCGACGACCTCGCCAGGGCCCGGCTCGTCACGCTGCTCGGCCCCGGAGGCGCCGGGAAGACGCGGCTCTCGCAGGAGGCCGCCGAGACCCACGCCCGCGCCGCGGGCGAAGGCTGGCCCGACGGGGTGTGGTTCGTAGAGCTGGCGCCCGTGGAGGATCCCGAGGACGTCCCCGAGGCGGTCCTCGCCGCGCTCGGCGCCCGCGAGACCAAGCTGCGCGGCACCGCCGCCGAGGAACTGCGCGCGCTGACCGACCGGGGCGGGGACGACCCCCTCGACCGGCTCGCCGAGCACTGCTCCCGCCGCCGGCTGCTGCTGCTCCTGGACAACTGCGAGCACGTCATCGGCGCCGCCGCCGAACTCGCCGAACGCCTCCTCACCCACTGCCCCGGCGTCCGGATCCTCGCCACCAGCCGGGAACCCCTCGGCGTGCCCGGGGAGTTCCTGCGCCCCGTCGAACCCCTGCCGGACCCCGTCGCGCTGCGGCTCCTCGCCGACCGCGGGGCCGCGGCACGGCCCGGCTTCAGCGTCGCCGCCGACCCGGCCGCCGCGGCCGAGATCTGCCGCCGCCTGGACGGTCTGCCGCTCGCCATCGAGCTGGCCGCCGCCCGGCTGCGGCTGCTCACCCCGCGCCAGATCGCCGACCGGCTCGACGACCGCTTCCGGCTGCTGACCGGCGGCGCCCGCACCGTCCTGCCCCGCCAGCAGACCCTGCGCGCCGTCGTCGACTGGTCCTGGGACCTCCTCGACACCGCCGAGCGCACCGTCCTCGCCCGGCTGTCCGTCTTCGCCGGCGGCTGCGACCTGGAGGCCGCCGAAGCCGTCTGCGCGTCCCCGGACCCGGACCCGGAGACCGGGGACGCCGTCGATGTCGCCGACGCGATGGCCACCCTGGTCGACAAGTCCCTCGTCGTCGCCGCGCCCGGCCCCGCCGGCGACATGCGCTACCGCCTCCTGGAGACCGTCGGCGAGTACGCCGCCGAGCGCCTCGCCGAGGCCGGCGGCGACCGGGGGGCCACCGAGCACCGCCACCTCGTCCACTACCGCGAACTCGCCCGCACCTCCGAGCCCCTGCTCCGCGGCCACGGCCAGCGCGCGGCCGCCGACCGGATCGCCACCGAGTACGAGAACCTCCGCAGCGCCCTGCGCCGCGCCGTCGCCACCCGCGACGCGCACGAAGCGCTGTGCCTCGTCCACTCCCTCGGCTGGTACTGGCACATGCAGGACCTGCGCGCCGAGTCCCGGCACTGGTCCGACGCCGCCGCCGGACTCGGCCCCGACCCCTTCCTGCCGCCCCACACCCCCGCCGATCCCGTCTACGAACGGCTCGTCGACTCGCCCCCGCCCTACTCCGGCGAGGTGCTCGCCGAGGGCTGGCGCGCCCTGCACCTCGTACGCCTCGCCGCCCGGGACCAGACGAACACCGACTGGGACAGCCCGGAGGTCCGCGAGCAGGTGGCCGGGGTGCTCGCCACCTACCGGCCCGGCCTCCCGCAGACCTGCCGCACCCCGGCCTCCCTGTGGATCTACGCCGTGATGATCGCGGGAGACGCGGGCCTGCTCAAGCGGGTCGTGGACGCCACCATCGACACCGCCCGGGAGCTCGGCTACCGCTGGGAGCTCGCCTCCGGCCTCCAGCTGCGGGCCAACATCCTCGCCAACCGGGCCGACTGGGCCGGCGACGCCTCCCGCGACGCGGACGAGAGCCTGGCCCTCTTCCGCGAGCTCGGCGACGACTGGGGCTGCGCCGAGGCCCTGTCGGCCCGCGCCGAGTCCCGGGAGAAGCGCGGGGACTACGCCCTTTCCGCGCAGGACTACCTCGCGGCCATCGAGCACGCCGAGCGTCTCGGCGCCAAGGCGCAGGTGACGGTGCTGCGCGTGCGGATGGCCGGCTCCCTCGTCGAGAGCGGCCGGATCGAGGAGGCCGAACGGATCCTCACCGAAGCCCTCACCTCCGTGGTGCGGTTCGCCAACGAGTCCGTGCCCGCCGCGCGGATGTTCCTGGCCGGCGTCTACGGGCGCACCGGCCGGATCCCCGAGGCCCGCGAACAGATCCGGCTGCTTCGGGAGGAGTTCGCGTTCGGCGCGTTCGCCGTCTTCGACGTGTTCCTGCTCGCCACGACGGCCTGGCTGGACAACCAGGAGGGCAAGCACGAGGACGCCCTCCTGCTGGCCCGCGAGGCCGCGCAGGCCGTCCGGCACCCGCTGGCGATGATGGTCGCCCCGTACATGCCGGCCCTCTACCTGCTGACGGCCGCGGTGGCCCGGGGCGGCATCGGCGGCCCGGGGCAGGCGTACGAGAGCGCGCGGCTGATCGGCGCCTACCGCGGCCACCTGCCGGCCGGGCACGTCCCGGTCTCCTCGGAACGCGAGGACGCCGCCCGGGCCGAGGAACGGGCGCGGGCGGCGCTGGGCGACGCGGCCTACGAGGCGGCGTACGCCGAAGGCGGCGGCCTCTCCCTGGAGGAGGCCACCGCCCTCATCTGATCCGGCAGGCTCCCCCGTGCGGTGCCGTCCGGGACGCGATCCGGACGGACCGGCCGGGCCGGGATCAGGTCTTCTGGCGGAACTTGCGGACCGCGACCGGCATGGTGACGGCCGTGATGGCGACCGACCAGGCCAGGGTGATCCACACGGAGTTGCCCAGCGGGGTGCCGTTGATCAGGCCGCGGGCCGCGTCGGCCAGGTTGGACAGCGGGTTGACGTCGGTGAAGCTCTGCAGCCAGCCGGGCATCGTGGTGGGCGGGGCGAAGATCGAGCTGCCGAACTGCAGCGGCATCAGGACCAGCATCGCCATGCCCTGGACGGCCTGCGCGGTCTTCATGGTCAGACCGAGCAGGATGAAGACCCACATCAGCGAGGCGCCGAAGACGGCCGACAGCCCGATGGCGAGGAACAGGTCCAGCACCGAGGACTTGATGGACAGGCCCAGCAGGAAGCCCACGGCCAGCAGGATCGCGATGGCGACCATCATCCGGCCGAGCTCGACGACGATCTTCGCGATGAGGACCGAGGAGCGGGCGATGGGCATGGACCGGAAGCGGTCCATCACGCCCTTCTTGAAGTCGTCGTTGACGCCGGTGCCGACGCCCATCGCGATGTTCATGCCCATCATCGCCATCATGCCCGGGACGACGTAGTTGACGTAGTCGTCCTGGTTGCCCTTGCCGGAGATCGCGCCGCCGAAGACGAACACGAACAGCAGCGTGAAGATGATCGGCATGAGCACGACGTCGAACATCGACTCCGGGTCCTGCTTGATCTGGAGGGCGTTGCGGCGGACCAGGGCGCCGATGTGGCGCAGGTTGGCCCGCAGGCCGATCCGGCCCTCGCCGGACAGCGGGGAGGCGGCCGCGGCGGCCGCGGTGGTGCTGGGCTTCGTCGTGGTTACGGTGCTCATGCCGCGACCTCCTGATCCGTCTCGGTCTTCCGGGTGGGTACGGCGTCCTCGGCCGTCACCGGCTTCTGGCCGGTGATGGACAGGAACACCTCGTCCAGGCTGGGCAGGTACGTGCCGAGGTCGGCGATCGCGTACCCGCGGGCGGCCAGCAGGCCGACCACGGCGGTCAGCTGCTCGTCGCTGAGGATCGGGACCAGCAGCACGCCCTCGTCCGGCACCGCCTGGGAGCCGGCGACGCCGTCCAGGCCGGTCTCCGCCAGTGCGCGGGCCATGCCCGGCAGGTCGGACGCGTCCACCGGGCGGATCCGCAGGGTGCGGCCGCCGACCCGGGCCTTCAGCTCGTCGACCTTGCCCTTGGCGATGACCTTGCCGCGGTCGATGACCGTCAGCTCGCTGGCGAGCTGCTCGGCCTCCTCCATGTACTGGGTGGTGAGCAGGACGGTGACGCCCTCGGCGACCATCCGCTGCACCTCGTCCCACACCTCGTTGCGGGTACGGGGGTCCAGGCCGGTGGTCGGCTCGTCCAGGTAGAGCACGGCCGGCCGGCCGATCATCGAGGCGGCCAGGTCGAGCCGGCGGCGCATGCCGCCGGAGTAGTTCATCGCCGCCTTCTTCGCGGCCTCCGTGAGGGAGAACCGCTCCAGCAGCTCGTCCGCGCGGGCCCGGGCGTCCTTGCGGGACAGGTCCAGCAGCCGGCCGATCATGTAGAGGTTCTCCCAGCCGGAGAGCTTCTCGTCGACCGAGGCGTACTGGCCGGTCAGGCCGATGGTGCGGCGCAGCTGCCGGGGCTGGCGGACCACGTCGTAGCCGGCGACCGTGGCGGTGCCGGCGTCGGGGACGATCAGGGTGGACAGGCAGCGGACCAGGGTGGTCTTCCCGGCGCCGTTCGGGCCGAGGACACCGAGCACGGTGCCCTCGCGGACGTCCAGGTCGACCCCGTCCAGGGCCTTGGTCTCGCCGTAGTGCTTGACCAGCCCCCGCACTTCCACGGCGTGGGCGTTCTTGTCGTTTCGCGTCATGTCCACCATGGGACCAGCCGCCACTGACAAAGCTCCGACAGCCGGCCGACAGCAGACCGACGGCCCGCCGACAAGGCTGTCGGCGGGCCGTCGGAACTACCGGTCGGTTCTTCCGGGACTATCGGTTCTTCCGGGACTAGTGGAAGGCGTGCTCCTCCTGCGGGAACGTTCCGCCGACCACGTCCTCGGCGAAGGCCTTCGCCGCGTCACCCATGGTCCGGCGCAGGTTCGCGTACTGCTTCACGAACCGCGGCATCTTCCCGCCGGTCAGACCCATCATGTCGGTCCACACCAGCACCTGGGCGTCGCACTCCGAACCGGCACCGATACCGACGGTCGGGATGTGCAGGGACCGGGTGACCTCGGCGGCCAGCTCGGCCGGGACCAGCTCCAGGACCACCGCGAAGGCACCCGCGTCCTGCGCCGCCTTCGCGTCGCGCAGCAGCTGGTGCGCGGCCTCGTCGGTGCGGCCCTGCACCCGGTAGCCCATGGCGTTCACGGACTGCGGGGTCAGGCCCAGGTGGGACATGACCGGGATGCCGGACTGCACGATCAGCTCGGTCTGGTGCAGCGAGCGCTCGCCGCCCTCCAGCTTGACCGCCCCGACGCCGGCCTCCTTCACCAGCCGGGTCGCGCTGCGCAGCGCCTGCACGGCGCCTTCCTGGTAGGAGCCGAACGGCAGGTCGCCGACGACCAGGGCACGGCTGGTGCCCCGTACGACGGCCGCCGACAGCAGGGTCATCTCGTCCATCGTCACGGGGACGGTGGTGTCGTAGCCGAGGTGACAGTTGCCCATCGAGTCACCGACGAGGATCACCGGAATGCCGGCCTCGTCGAACACGGACGCCGTCATGGCGTCGTAGGCGGTGAGCATGGGCCACTTCTCGCCGCGCTCCTTGGCGAGCATGAGGTCGCGGACGGTGATCCGCCGGGTGCCAGTGCCTCCGTACAGGGTGGGGGAGGCGGCTTCGCGGGCAGGCGAAACGGCATGCGTCATTGCAACTGCTCCTTGTGTCATCTCGAGGCGCCCTCACGGCGTCCCCGGACTCACCCACCATGGTGGCACTCGTCCGGCCGTCGGCGGAAGTGGCCGGGCCGCGACGCGCTGACCCGTCCGTCACACTCCTGGCCCGCCTCCGGGCGCGCCGGAGCCAATGTGCGCGTTTCGTGACAACCGGAACCCTTGCCGCACGGCCGTTCGTCCTCCCGGTTGTACGGCCGCGAGGTCGGCACGGAAGGCTCCCGACATCGCCTAGGGTCAAGGGGCGGGGACGGAGCGCGAGCACGGCAGCGAGGATGTGGCATGGCACAGGCGTACATGACGGAGACGGGGAACGGCGGCTCCGAGCCCGGACCCTCCGGATCCGGACTGAAGCGCCGACTGGCCGAACTGCGCCGCGACCGGGGCATCTGGAAGCGGGGGATCGTCACCGCCGGCATCGCCGCGCTGATCTCGCTGGTCATGATCTTCCACGCCGAGCTGTCCAACGACGTCGGCAACCTCGGCAGCCTCACCGAGACCTTCCTGCCCTGGCTGGGCCTGGGCGTCCCGGTGCTGCTGGCCATCGCCGTGGTCCGCAAGTCCGCGACGGCCCTGATCGCGATACTGCTGACGGCCGCGGTCTGGGTGAACCTCTTCGGCGGCCTGGTCACCGACAAGTCGGGCTCCGGAGGCAACCTGATGGTCGCCACCCACAACGTGGACGCCGACAACCCGGACCCGCGCGGCACCGCCGAGGCGGTCGCCAAGTCGAAGGCCGACGTACTGGCCCTGACCGAGCTCAAGGCGAGCGCCGTCCCCGTCTACGAGAAGGCCCTCGAAGGCGTCTACAAGTACCACGCGGTCGAGGGCACGGTCGGCGTGTGGAGCAAGTACCCGCTGACCTCCAGCAAGCCCGTGGACATCCGGCTCGGCTGGACCCGCGCCATGCGCACCACCGTCGCGAGCCCCTTCGGCGAGATCGGCGTCTACGTCGCCCACCTGCCCTCGGTCCGCGTCAAGCTCAACGCCGGCTTCACCGCCAACCAGCGCGACAACAGCGCCGACGCGCTCGGCGCGGCCCTCGCCGCCGAACCGCTGAAGAACGTCATCCTGCTCGGCGACCTCAACGGGACCATGAACGACCGCGCCCTGTCCGAGGTCACCTCGCAGATGCGCTCCACGCAGGGCGCGGCCGGCGACGGCTTCGGCTTCAGCTGGCCCGCGCAGTTCCCGATGGCCCGGATCGACCAGATCATGGTCCGCGGGGCCAAGCCGGAGGCCTCCTGGACCCTGCCGCGCACGGGCAGCGACCACCTTCCGGTCGCCGCCCGGCTGACCGTGCGGAAGTAGCGGAAGCAGCGGGCGGTGCCGGCCGCCCGAGGGGCGGCCGGCCACGGCCTACGGCTGCTCGCGCCAGCCGTTGGTGATGGGCAGCCGGCGGTCCTTGCCGAAGCCCTTCGCGGAGATCTTGGTGCCCGGCGGGTACTGGCGGCGCTTGTACTCCGCCGTGTCCACCATCCGCAGGGTCTTCACGACGAGCTCCCGGTCGAAGCCGGCCGCGACGATCTCCTCCAGGCCCTGGTCCCGGTCCACGTACCGGTCGAGGATCGCGTCGAGCACCGGGTAGTCCGGCAGCGAGTCGGTGTCCACCTGCCCCGGGCGCAGCTCGGCGCTCGGCGGCTTCACGATCGAGTTCTCCGGGATGGGCGGGGTCTCGCCCCGCTCGACGGCGGCCCGGTTGCGGTAGCGGGCGAGCCGGAAGACGTCGCTCTTGTACACGTCCTTGATCGGCCCGTAGGCGCCGACGGAATCCCCGTAGAGGGTGGAGTAGCCGACGGCCAGCTCGGACTTGTTGCCCGGTGCCAGCACGATGTGGCCCTCCTGGTTGGAGACCGCCATCAGCATGGTGCCGCGCAGCCGGGACTGGAGGTTCTCCTCGGCCAGGCCGGTCAGGCCCAGCGAGCCCATGTAGGCGTCGAACATCGGCTCGATAGGGACGGTGCGGAAGTTCAGCCCGGTGCGCGCCGCCAGGTCGGCGGCGTCGCCCATGGAGTGCTCCGAGGAGTACTTCGAGGGCATGGCGATGCCGTACACGTTCTGCGCGCCGATCGCGTCGCAGGCGATGGCCGCGACGAGCGCCGAGTCGATGCCCCCGGAGAGCCCGATCAGGACGGAGCGGAAGCCGTTCTTGCGCACGTACGCGCGCAGGCCCACCACCAGCGCGTCGTAGACCTCCTCGTCGTCGTCCAGCCGTTCGGCGTAGCCGCCCGTCACGACCGGCTCGTAGGCCTCCACCGGTTCCTCGGAGAGGATCACGCGGTCGATGCGCAGGCCGTCGTCGACGATGCCCGTGGGGGCGTCGGCCCGTGCGGCGGGGAGGTCCAGGTCGACCAGGACGCAGCCCTCGGAGAACTGCGGGGCGCGGACGACGACCTCGCCGGAGGCGTCCACGACGATCGAGTCGCCGTCGAAGACCAGCTCGTCCTGGCCGCCGATCATCGCCAGGTAGGCGAGGGTGCAGCCGGCCTCCTGGGCGCGCTTGCGGACCAGTTCGAGGCGTACGTCGTCCTTGTTGCGCTCGTACGGGGACGCGTTGACCGAGATCAGCAGCCCGGCCCCGGCGGAGCGGGTGGCCGGGACGCGGCCGCCCTCCTGCCACAGGTCCTCGCAGATGGCGAGGGCCACGTCGACGCCGTGGACCCGGACGACGGGCTGGGTGTCGCCGGGCACGAAGTACCGGAACTCGTCGAACACCCCGTAGTTGGGCAGGTGGTGCTTGGCGAACCGCAGCACGACCTCGCCGCCGTACAGGACGGCGGCGGCGTTCTCCGGGGAGCCGGCGGGGCGGCCGAGCCGGGGGGCGGCCCGGTCGCTGCGGTCGAGGTAGCCGACGACGACGGGGAGCCCGCCGAGCCCCTCGTCCGCCAGCCGCCGGGCCAGCGCGGTCAGGGCGGCGCGGGACGCGTCGACGAAGGACGACCGCAGGGCCAGGTCCTCGACGGGGTATCCCGTCAGCGTCATCTCCGGGAACGCCACCAGGTGGGCGCCCTGCTCGGCGGAGTGCCGCGTCCAGTGCACGACCGAGTCGGCGTTGGCGGCGATGTTGCCGACCTGCGAGTCGATCTGATTCAGAGCGAGGCGAAGTTGAGGCACGGGGCCCAGTCTAATCGTCTTTCTGACGCGATGTCCTGGGTCCCGGCCTCACGGGCGGTTCGGCGGGGGTTCAGCGGACGGGGCCGGTGAACTTCGCCGGGGGCAGCAGGACGCCGGGGGAGAGCTCCGCGCTGATGCTCCTGGTCCCCTCGGGCACCTCGAAGGCGGCACTGCCGGAGGCCGTCTGGCCGGGGTCGAGGACGGTGTCGACGCGCTTGGGCATCCGGCCGTCGAAGACGAGCCTGCCGGCCAGGCCCTTGTCGTCGCGGACCTCGGGGATCGCGTGGACGACGCGCTGGGGCTCGGCGGAGGTGTTGGTGATGGTGAAGCGCACCTCGACCGCGTTGCCCACCTCGATCCACTTGCTGCTGGTCGTGTACTTCCGGGGCGCTTCGACGGTCACCTTGACGCCGTTGGGGTACGTGTACGTACGGCCGAAGTCGAGCGGGGTGGTCATGCCGGGGCCCGGCGGCGGCGTGGGGGCCGGGGCGTCCTCCCAGTCCTCGTCCCAGTCCTCCTCCCAGTCCTCGTCCGGGTCGACCGCGACGTGGCGGGAGGCGCGGTCGACGGCCCTGTCGACGAAGGCGACGGTGAAGAACCAGCCGCCGACGCACGCGCCGAGGCCGAGGACGCCGAGGGCCACGCCGACGAGGGACATCACCTTGCGCGGGGCGCCGGCCCGGGCGCGCACGAAGGCGGCGATGCCGAGGCCGAGGGCGGTCAGGCCGAGGAGTGCGCCGACCCAGAACACGAACGGCACGAGGGCGACCGGGACGGCCGCCAGACCCAGCACCAGCGCGGCGACGGCCATCCCGTTGGAGGGCGCGGCGGGCACGGGCTGGAAGGCGGGGTAGGCGGAGTAGGCGGGGTAGCCGGAGTACGCGGCGTAGGGCGCCGCGGGCGGCTGGCCGGGCTGGCCCCAGGCCCCGGTGGGCGGCACGGACGGCGGCGGGGCGGCTCCGGGGGCGGGCGTCGCCCAGGGGTTGTACTCCCCGGCCGGCGGGGCCTGCGCGGGCGGCTCCTGCGCGGGCGGCGGGGTCTGTGCCCGGGACGCCTCCGGCTGCGGGGTCCCGGCCCGCGGGGCCCCGTCCGGCGCGGGGGTCTTGGTCAGCGACGGGCCCGCCTGCTCCGGGGCGGGGGTCTCCGCCGGCGCGGCACCGGCCTGCGGGGTCTTCGTCAGCGACGGCTTCGCCGTCTCCGGGGCCGGGGCCTCGGACGCGGGGGCCTCGGGCGCCGGGGCCTGCGTCGGCGGGGCGTCCGTCGGCGGTGTCTTCTCCAGTGACGGCTTCGCCGTCCCGGGTATGGGCGGGACCGCGGGCTCGGACGGCGGACCGGACGGGGTCCCGGGCGGGTTCGGGGGCGTGCTCATACCTGTCGGCGTCCTTGGAGTGTGCGGCGTACGGGGCGGGAAACGCGGTGTACGGACGATGCGGGCAGACTGCCATGCCCCCCGGCCCCCTCCAAGCCGTTTCGGCCCCTCCCCCGCGCGGGGGAGCGGAATCGGCCGATGTGCCGGAATCAGGACTTCCGCCGAGGGGAGGGCGAGGGAACGCGGCGGCCGGCGCGCACGTTCTCCCCGTGTGGGACTCGGCCGGACGGCCCAGGGCGCGCATCCGGGCGATCCCCGGCGGCGGCGCCGCCCGGGGGTGCCGCACGCCGACGCCGGATCTGCTGAGGATCATTCACACCATGCGCACAGAACGCCCGAACCGTCCGCACCGCCCCGAAGGAGACCCACCCCCCACGACGTGGCCCGTCGCCCTCCTCGTCGGTCTGGGCGCGGCCGCCTACACCGCCTGGGTGCTCGAAGTCGTCCTCTCCACCGGCCTCAACCCCATCGAGACCTACGTCAGCGAGCTCGCCGCCCAGGACCAGCCCCTCGGCGGCCTCTTCCGGGCCACCGACTTCACCGCCGGCCTGCTCGTGTTCCTCGGCGGGCTGCTCGCCCTGGCCCGCCTGGTCCGCCACCCCGAGTCCCGGGGCCCCTGGGCCGTCGCGGGCTGGGCCGGGGTCACCCTCTTCGGCGCGGCCACCGCAGCCGACGCCTGGCTGCCGCTCAGCTGCCAGCCGACCGCCGACCCGGAGTGCGCCGCCCGCGAGACCGCCGGCCTCGTCCCGGCCACCCACCAGGCCCACGCCGTCAGCAGCAGCCTCGCCATGACCGGCGCCCTCATCGGGATAGTGGCCCTCACCGTCGCCGCCCGCCGGTACGGACGGCTCGCACCCCTCGCCCGCTACGGCCCCGCCCTCGTCGTCCTGGAGCTGCTCGCCACCGCCTGGACGCTGACCGCCATCACCCTGTTCACCGCCGGGCACGGGACCTGGGCGCTCGGGGCGGGGCAGCGGCTCCAGGTGCTGCTGGTCGCGCTCTGGCTGGGGCTGCTGGCCCACTCCGTCCACAAGGAGCGCCGCACGTGATTCCCCCGGCCCCGAACCCCCGCTTCGTCCGCGTGGACGGGGTCCCGCTGCACGTGGTCGTCGAGGGCGCCGGGCCCGCGGTGGTGCTGAGCGCCGGGCTCGCCATGGCCTGGTTCGACTGGGACCCGGTCGCGGCCCTGCTCGCGGCCCGGGGCCGCACCGTGATCCGCTTCGACCGCCCGGGGCACGGGCTGAGCGCCCCGGCCACCGAGCCGCCCGGCGCCGCCGCCGAGGCCCGCCGGATCGCCGGGCTGCTGGACGCGCTGGGACTGGACGCGCCGGGGCTGGGCGCGCCGGGGCTGGGCGCCGCCCCCGTCACCGTCGTCGGGCACTCCATCGCCGGGTTCCACGCCGAGGCCTTCGCCCGCCTGTACCCGGAGCGCACCGCCGCCCTGGTGCTGGTCGACTCCAGCGTCGAGGAGGCCCCCCGCACGCTGCTCCCCGCCGCGCTGCGCACCGGCGCCGCCCGCGCCCTCGGCCGGGCCGTCACCGCCGCCGGGCTCCCCGCCGCGCTGGGGCCCGCGCTGCGGGGAGCGGCCGTACGGGCCTCCCGGGCCGGCCGGGCCGCGGACCCGGCCGCGCGGGACCTCGTACGCCGCTGCTACCGCACGGGCCGGGTCTGGCGCGGGGCCCTCCTGGAGAACTCCCGCTACCCGGACACCGCCGCCGAGCTGCTCGCCCTGCGCGCGGAGCACCCGCTGAAGGCCCCCGCCACCGTGCTGGCCGGCCACGACGGCCCGCCCGGCGACGCCGCCCCGCGCTGGCTCGGCCGCCAGGCGGCACTGGCCGACCGGCTCGGCGCCCGCTTCGAGGTCGCGGAGCCGGCCGGGCACCTGGTCATGCTGGACCGCCCGCACCAGGTGGCACGGGCGGTCCTGGACGCCGCCGCTCCCGCGTAGCCGGCCTCAGCGCGGAGCCGCCCCGCGCTGGCGGAGCATGTCCGCCATCAGCTTCAGCTCCGACTGCTGCGCCTCGGCCATGCCCTGCGCCAGCGCCCGCTCCGCCGGGGTGCCGCACTGGCGGGCACAGCCCTCGGCCATGGACACGCCGCCCTTGTGGTGGTCGGTCATCAGCTGGAGGTACAGCACCTCGGCGTCCCGGCCGTTCGCCGCGCCGAGCCGCTCCAGCTCCTCCTTGGTGGCCATGCCGGGCATCAGCGCCCCGGGCTTGGCGCCCGCGTGTCCCGCGTGGCCGCCGTGCCCCTCACCGGACTGCATCCAGGACATCGGCGGCTCGTCGGCCACCACCTTCGGCAGCCCCCACAGGTCCAGCCAGCCCAGCAGCATGCCGCGCTGGTTGGCCTGCGTGTTCGCGATGTCGTACGCGAGCCCGCGCACGGGCTCGTCCTGGGTGCGGTCGCGGACGATGAAGGACATCTCCACCGCCTGCTGGTGGTGCACCGCCATGTCCCGGGCGAAGCCCGCGTCCGGCGAGTACAGGGCCGGCGCGGCGGACGCGGGGCGGTCGCCGCCGCCGTCCGGGCCGTTCGCGGTGGCGACCGTGGCCCCCACCGCGAACAGCACGGCCAGCACGACCGCCGCGCCCGCCGCCCAGTACGTACGGGTCACTTCTCGCCCAGCCCGTTGGTGCAGGCCGCGCCCGGCTCGGGGGTCTGCGGGCCCTGCACGTACTTGGTGAAGAACTGCGCCACGCGGGGGTCGTCCGACTTGTCGACCGTCAGCTGCTTGCCCCAGGCGCTGAGCATGATCGCGCCGGCCTGCTCCTTGACGGGGCTCAGCAGCGTGTAGGGGGTCTTGCCGACCTTCTCCGCGAGCTTGTCGACCTCGGCCTTGTCGGCCTTGTCGTTGTACGTCACCCAGACCGCGCCGTGCTCCAGCGAGTGGACGGCGTTCACCTCGGGGACCGGGTTCTTGTAGACGTCGCCGTTGCAGTTCATCCAGCGGGGGTGGTGGTCGCCGCCGACGGGCGGGTTCATCTCGTACTTGACCTGGGTCTCGACGTGGTTGCGGCCGAGCTTCTTCGCGTCCCAGGTCTGCTCGCCCGAGACCGGGGCCTTGCGGGCCGCCGCCGCGTCCTTCTCCTTCTGCTTCTGGTCGATCAGCACCCAGGACCCGAACCCGACGAGTCCGGCGACGATCGCCGTGGAGATGCCGATCGCGAGGAACTTGTTGCGCCGCTCGCGCGACTGCTCGGCGCGGCGCATCTCGGCTATGCGCTGCTGGCGGGAGTTCTGCTGTGACGTCCTGCTGGCCATGTGCCCTGGATTCCTTCTGCTGAGGGGGTGTGGGGGTGGTGCCGTCAATGCCGTCCGGTGCGCCGGGGAGCTCAGGTCCGCAGCACTTGCAGGACGTGCAGGCCGGGGGCGCGCGCGAGGGTGCCGGGCGGCCGCACCGGCCCCGCGGCCGCGCCCGGGCGGGCGGCGGGCGCAGGTCCGCTCCGGGGCAGGGCCGCTACGGGCGGCGGGGCGGGCAGCACGGCCGGGGTCACATGGGAGAGGGGGGAGCAGCCCGGAAGGTCGTACGGGGACACGCAGGTGGCGTGCGTTCCGTGCCCGGCGTGCACCCGTCCGGGTTCCGCCGCGGGCCGCACGCACAGGAAGGCCATGCCGGCCGCCACCCCGGCCGCGACCAGCAGCACGAGGACGGCACGCCGGAGGGGACGCCCGTGGCGCCCGCTCCGCGTGTGCTCCCAGCCCCCCATGGGCGCTGATGGTAATGCTCATGACGGGCCCTGGGTCAGAGCGGGGGTGCCATCGGCCTTGGGGGGTGCGTAATGTGGCGGAAACCACCGCTGGCGATACTGGACGGGCCCGACTGCGCCCCCCGTCCTTTTGGGGTGGTGGTGCACAGATCGTCTGAACTGCGAGGATGAAGGCATGGACAAGCAGCAGGAATTCGTCCTCCGGACGCTCGAGGAGCGCGACATCCGCTTCGTGCGCCTGTGGTTCACCGATGTGCTGGGCTTCCTGAAGTCCGTCGCGGTCGCCCCCGCCGAGCTGGAGCAGGCCTTCGACGAGGGCATCGGCTTCGACGGCTCCGCGATCGAGGGCTTCGCCCGGGTCTACGAGTCCGACATGATCGCCAAGCCGGACCCGGGGACCTTCCAGATACTGCCGTGGCGCGCCGAGGCCCCGGGGACGGCCCGGATGTTCTGCGACATCTTGATGCCGGACGGCTCCCCGTCCTTCGCGGACCCGCGCTACGTCCTCAAGCGCATCCTGGCCAAGACCTCCGACCTGGGCTTCACCTTCTACACCCACCCGGAGATCGAGTTCTTCCTGCTGAAGGACAAGCCGCTCGACGGCACCCGCCCGGTGCCGGCCGACAACTCCGGCTACTTCGACCACACTCCGCAGAACGTGGGCATGGACTTCCGCCGCCAGGCGATCACCATGCTCGAATCCATGGGCATCTCCGTGGAGTTCAGCCACCACGAGGGCGCCCCGGGCCAGCAGGAGATCGACCTCCGCTACGCCGACGCCCTCTCGACGGCCGACAACATCATGACGTTCCGCCTGGTCATGAAGCAGGTCGCGCTGGAGCAGGGTGTCCAGGCGACCTTCATGCCGAAGCCCTTCTCCGAGTACCCGGGCTCCGGCATGCACACCCACCTGTCCCTCTTCGAGGGCGACCGCAACGCCTTCTACGAGTCGGGCGCCGAGTACCAGCTCTCGAAGGTCGGCCGCTCCTTCATCGCGGGCCTGCTGAAGCACGCCGCGGAGACGGCCGCGGTCACCAACCAGTGGGTCAACTCCTACAAGCGCATCTGGGGCGGCTCCTCCCGCACCGCCGGCTCCGGCGGCGAGGCCCCCTCGTACATCTGCTGGGGCCACAACAACCGCTCGGCCCTGATCCGGGTCCCGATGTACAAGCCGGGCAAGACCGGTTCCTCCCGGGTGGAGGTCCGCTCGATCGACTCGGGCGCCAACCCGTACCTCACCTACGCCGTCCTCCTGGCGGCGGGCCTCAAGGGCATCGAGGAGGGCTACGAACTCCCGGCGGGCGCCGACGACGACGTGTGGGCCCTCTCCGACGCCGAACGCCGCGCGATGGGCATCGAACCCCTCCCGCAGAACCTCGGCGAGGCCATCTCCCTGATGGAGCGCAGCGAACTGGTCGCCGAAACCCTCGGCGAGCACGTCTTCGACTTCTTCCTGCGCAACAAGAAGCAGGAGTGGGAGGAATACCGCTCGGAGGTCACCGCCTTCGAACTCCGCAAGAACCTGCCGGTGCTTTAGACGTCTGGTGCGCCACTCCTCCGGGCCCGCGGTCGGTGACCGGGGGCCCGGAGCCGTTTCAGGGCTTGGCGCAGGTGAGGGTCACCTGGTCGCTGCGGGCGCTCAGGTTCGCGGACGGGACGTGGAGGGTCATGAACACGCTCGGGGAGATGCCGTTGACGGTCGCCGGGAGTTCGACCACCTTGAGGAGCGAGACGCTCTGTATGCCGGGGTCGAAGTGGGCCTTGCCCTTGGCGAAGGGTTCGGAGCTGGAGGCGTAGGTCCAGTAGTAGTCGACGTCACCCTTGCCCGTGCCGGTGATCCGGCCGTCGAACTCGGCCCTGTTCGGCTTGGAGCAGTCGACCACGGTGCCCGGTTTGGTGAGGGTGACGATCTCGACCTTGGTGACCTGGACCTTCCCCTGCTTGCCGCCGTCCTGCTGGCCCCGGGGCGGCGTGGTGCAGCTGATGCGGTCGCCCTTGGAGCTGACGCTGTACTTGCCGTAGCGGACGTCGTGCTTGTCGAGTGCGCCATGGTCGTCCACCCGGGCGCGCTGGTTCGTGCGCGGGCCGTTGATCGTGACCGACTGGCCCGGCTCGAATCCCTCCAGGACGAGGTCGTACGAGGTGTCCGTGCCCTCGCTGCTCGCGACCAGCTCGCAGGAGGCGGCCGGCAGGGCCGCCGGTGCGGCGAGAGCCGGGGTGAGGGCGGCCGCGGAGAAGAGGAGCGGGGCCGCGAGGAGCGTGAGGTGGCGGTGCCGGTTCATCGTGCTGCCCTCCGTGACGGGAAAGCCCCCGATGCCGCTCCCAGGATATCGGCGCGGTGGGGGCGGGGCAGGCCGGGCGGCCCGGCCCCGCCCCGCCCCGCGGGTCAGGCGGGGGGCGGGAAGACGGCCGGGTGCCAGGTGGGGGTGGGGGCGGTGGGGCGGCTGGTGGTGGTGTGGAGCAGGCCGTCCAGGCCCAGGACCGCCGTGGTCGTGGTGCCGGACGGGTCGAGGACGGCCGAGGGCGCGCCCGCGTAGAGCATCCGGGACTCCGTCCAGGCGGGCGGCCCGCCCAGGGTGGTCGCGGCGACGGTGCCGGTGTCCGCGCGGCCCGTCACCGTGCGGCCCGCGACGCCGACCGCGCCGTAGCCCGCCCGGCCGCCGGACTCGGAGACGCTGGAGACCTGCGGGGCGCCCGGGCCCGCGGTGACGAGCGCGCTGCGCACCACCCCGGAGTCGGGGCGGCGGAAGTAGAGCCGGATGCCCGCGCCGTCCCGGGCCGCCGAGAGGGGGACCGTGGTGGCGGGGAGCCCGGTCGGGTACGGGCCCGCGACCGGGGCGCCGGGGCCGGGCTGCGTCCAGGCCAGGACGGATTTCGTGGTGGTGGCGTAGACGTGGCGCCGGCCGGCGGAGTCGACGACGGCTACCGGGTCGCTCTGGAGGTCCTCGCCGCCCAGCTGCTGCCAGTCGGTGAAGGACCCCGACGGCTGCTGCACGCGGGCGCGCAGGGTGCGGCGGGTGTCGCGGAGGTGGACGGTGAGGCGGCCCTCGGCGTCGACGGCGGCGGAGGGGGTGCTGATGGCCGAGGTGCCGGGCTCGTCGTCCGGCTCGGGGGTGCCGAGCGACTGCCACGCCCCGAACGGGCCGTCGGGCGCGGTCTGGGCGGCGTACACCACCTCGCGCCGGTAGTCGGCCGGCCGGGGCCCGAGGGTGGTGCGGGTGGCGAGGACCGCGACGCGGCCGTCGGGGAGGCGGGCGGTGGTGGCGCCCGGGTCGATGCCGGTGCCGGGGAGCAGGGCGGGCCCGTGCCAGGTCCCGGCCGGGTCTCGGTTCCAGACGGCCATCCGGCCGTCCAGCGCGGCGAAGGCCCAGAGCCGGCCGGGGGTGCCCTCGGTGAGCCAGGAGGAGGTGTCGGCGCGGGCGTAGCGCAGCGACTGGGCCCAGTGCCGGCCGGTGGGGCTGCCCGCCACCTTGCGGTCGCCGCAGCCGGAGGGGGAGCCGCCGCAGTAGTCGGCCCGGTCCTGCCAGGCGTACGTCTTCAGGAAGCCGATCTTCGTCTCGGCGGTCTGCGGGTCGAGCGCGTGGGGGAGGGTGCCGTTGTGGTACCCGAGGTAGTTCTGGACCGAGAACCGCGGCCGTTCGGTGACCCGCTCGGCGTACAGGGCGGTGGCGGCCTGCACGAAGCGGGCGCCGTACATGTGGTCCTGGTGGTCGGTGTACTTGCCGGTGTCCGCGTACCGGTTGGGCGTCGGGTCCTGCATCCGTATCGTCGTCGGCCGGTACCGCTCCAGGATCCCGGCTATCGACCGGACCACCTGGTCCTTGGTGTACGAGAACTGCTGCTTGACCGGGGTGCCCGTGGTGAGCTGCGCATCCAGCGCCGGTATCCGCCCGTTCCACAGGCCGCGCAGGCTGTCCGGGTTGTCCGCGGCCGGGTTGCGGGCCTCGCGCAGCTGGAACCAGACCAGGTTGACCTGCGGGCGGGCGACGAGGACGTCGAGCTCGGCCTGTCCGCCGCCGGCCGTGGGTATGACCGTGCGCTTCCACGCGCTCGTGCGGTCCCCGGTGGCCATCTGGGCGTAGGCGGAGCGTATGCCGTTCTGCCGGGCCTCCGCGTACCGGGCGCGGTCGGCGGGCTGTTCCGGGTCCTTGGCCTCGCCGCCGCGCGCCTCGTTGCGGCCGTCGGCCTCGCCGGAGGTGAGGTAGGCGGTGGTGACGGGGATCCCGGCCAGCAGGGAGCGGCTGAGGTCGGGGTTCATGAAGAAGAGGTCGTCGTCGGGGTGCGCGACGATCTGGACGACCGTGCCGGAGGTGGTGCTGGCGGGCAGGGCGGCGGCCGGGTTCTTCCCCTCGCCGGTCTCGGCCGAGGTCTGCTGGCCGGAGGCGATGGAGAGGACACCGGAGGCGCCCACGGTCAGCATGGGCAGCACGGCCGCGAGGAGGAAGCGGCGGCGGGAAAGGGGCATGGTCACGGCCTCTTGAGGTCGCTTCGGGCAGGAAGAACCGCTGTGCAGTCAGTGAGAGGCCAAATCGGGGGAGTTGGTTCACCGATTTCGCCGATGACGCACGCTTTTCCGAAAACGACCGGATGTGATTGTGCCCTGCCGGTGCCGTGCGGGGGCCGAACCGCCCGGATCGTGGACGCGGTTGCGGCTCAGGGGGCGGTGTTGCGCGGTCCCACCGGCTGCCAGGGCGCGAGGTGCGCGTCGGAGCCGTCCGTCGAGGAGGTGACGTACAGCCTCGCGTCCAGGCCGACCACGGCCAGGCTGACCAGGTTCTTCCCGGTCATCGTGCTGGACGGGGCCCCGACGAACATCAGCGGCGAGCGCTGCCACGCGCCGCCCGGGCCGACGTCCGAGCCCAGCTGCCCGCCCGCCGAACGGCCCGCCAGTACGTGCCCGCTCGCCGTCACCGGGCCGTATCCCTGGAGCCCGCCCAGGTCGGTGAGGCCGTCCGCCTTGAGCCCGCCGTCGGCCGTCACCAGCGCGGAGCGCACATTGCCCGATCCCGGCTTGCGGAACAGCAGCCGCACCCCGCCCTCGCGCCCCTGCGCCGTCAGCGGGAGCGTGGTGTCCGGCAGCCCGGTGGGGGTGGCCGGACCCAGCGGGGCGCCGGGTTCCGGCTGCGCCCAGGCCGTCACCGTCTTCGTGGTGGCGGCGAAGACCATCCGCCGCCCGGCCCCGTCGGTCGCGGTGGCCGGGGTGCCGTGCAGGTCGGAGCCGCCGAGGGACTCCCACGGGCCCCACTCCCCGTCGGGGCGCTGGACGCGGCCGCGCAGGGTGGAGGCGCCGTCGCGCACGTACACGGCGAGCGCCCCGGTGCCGTCGACCGACACGGCGGGCGCGCTGATGTCGGAGGTCCAGGCGTCGTCGGCGCCTTCCGGGGTGCCGAGCGACTGCCAGGGGCCGAACTCCCCGGAGCCGGGGGCCTGCTGGACCGCGTAGACGACCTCGCGGAGGTAATCGGCCGGCTTGTCGCCGAAGGAGGTGCGGGTGCCGAAGGCGGCGATCCGGCCGTCCTTGAGGGTGACGGTGGATATGCCCTGGTCCATCCCGGTTCCGGGGAGCAGGCGGGGTCCGGTCCAGCTGCCGATCAGGCCGCTGCGGTGCCAGACGGCGACCTGGCCGTCGAGGACCTTGAAGGCCCACAGGCCGTGCTCGGCGTCGGAGGCCAGCCAGGAGGTGCTGGTGCCGCGCGCGTAGTTGATGGACTGCGTCCAGCGGTTGCCGGAGGGGCGGTCGGCGACCTTGAGGTCGCCGCAGCCCGCCTCGCTGCCGCAGTGGTTCTCCTTATCGAGCCAGGCGTAGGTGTCCAGGATGTCCAGCTTCTCCTTGGCCTCGCCGGGGTCGAGGGCGCTGGGGAGCGAGCCGTTGAAGTAGCCGATGTAGTTCTGCACCGCGAAGTGCGGGCGGTCCTTGACCTCCTGCGCGTAGGCGGCGGTGGCCATCTGCGTGAACCGGGCGCCGTAGAAGTGGTCCTGGTGGTCGGTGTACCGCTTGGTGTCCTGGAACCGGCCGGGGGTCGGGTCCTGGGCGCGGATGGTGGTGGGCCGGTAGCGCTCCAGGATGCCCTCGATGGTCCGGACGACCTGGTCCTTGGTGTACGTGAACCCCTGCCTGACCGGGGAGCCGGAGGCGAGCACCGACTCCAGGTGCGGGACCCGGCCGTCCCACAGTCCGTGGAGGCTGTCGGGGACGTCCCCGTAGACGTTGCCGGCCTCGCGCAGCTGGAGCCAGACGAGGTTGATCCCGGGCTTCGCGACGAGGACGTCCACCTCGGCCTGCCCGCCGCCCTTGGTCGGGATCACGGTGCGCTTCCAGGCGCTGCTGCGGTCGCCGGTGGCCATCTTGGCGTAGGCGGCGCGGATGCCGTTCTGGCGGGCCTCGGCGTAGGCGGGCTTGTCGGCCCGGGTGGAGGCCTGCTTGGCGGCGCCCGCGTTGATGCCGTCGGCTTCGCCGGAGGTGAGGTAGACGGAGGTGACGGGGTGACCCGCGGCTATGGAGTACCGCAGGTCCGGGTTCATGAAGTACAGGTCGTCGTCGGGGTGGGCGACGATCTGGAGCACCCGGCCGGGGTCGGGGGCGTCCGCGGCGGTGGCGGTGGTGGCCCTGGAATCGGCGGCGGTGGGCGCGCCGAGGGCGGCGAAGGCCTCGTTGCCCCGGAGCACGAGCATGCTGCCGGCGGCGGTGGCGGCGACGAGGCCGACGGCCTTGACGATCTTCCGGGCGACCGGATGCCGGGCGGCTGCGCCGGGGCCCTGCCCGGGGGCGGGCGTGCGGTCGGCGGCTCCGGCCGTGGGGTCCGCCGCCCGGGGAGCCGGTACGCGGGGCCCGGCGCCGGGCTCCGGACGGGACTCGCCCGGGGTTCCCGCGCCCCCGGCCGTCCCGGAGTCCGGGCCGGTCGCGCGCGCGGCGGCTGCGGGGCTTTCCGCCGGGGCTGGAACGGACGCGCCCGCAGGAGCGTCCGGGGTGGTGACGGCGTCCTCGCGGGGCCCGGCGTCGCGGGCGGCGCCGGCCGGGGCTCCGCCCGTGCGCGGCCCGGCGGGACCGTCGGCGGGGGTGCGGTCCGCCGGGGCCTGGGCCGGGGCCGGGGGGAGGGCGGAGGCGTCGCGCTGTTGGGGGACGCGTGCAGCGGGGGTCGAGGCCGGCTCGGGCTCGCGTGCGGAGGACGGGGTCGCGGCGGAGCCGGCGGGTCCGTCGGACATGGGGGCTCCTCGCGGCCGGTCGGGCGGGGACCGGGCCCCCTCAGGCATAGATCTAACAAGTAAGCAGATAATCTGATAATCCGCCTCATGATATCGGCCACGATGCCCGGTGAGTCGAACGCCTGCTCCGGCTAGGCTCGCTCCCGGGCCGTCTCTTCCGGATCCCGCCTGACCCGCCCGCCCCGCCCGGCACCGCACCTCGCTGCGTTGTCGAGGCACCCGAGGACGTCCAGTGATCGGGAGCCTCTCCGCCTTGCGAGGCACGGCGCCGGACGACGCGGGCTCGACCGGCGAGATCCGGAAGAGACGACCCAGGCCGGCCGGACCCAACGGCAGCGACACACTCGGGAGGCGGCGGGATGACAGTCCCGGGACGCAGGAGCAGCACCTTCATCAGGCTGCTGCGCAGCGGGTTCACCGACCCCACGCACGCCGCCCGGCTCCTGGACGCCGACGCGCTGGCGTCCGTACGCGCCGACCCGGTCCTCCTCGACGCCCTCGGCGCCACCGCCGACCCCGACCTCGCCCTGCACGGTCTGGTGCGCCTCGCCGAGGCCCAGACCCCCGAGGAACTGCCCCTGCTCCTCGACACCCTCGTCAGCGCCAAACCCCTGCGCGACCGCCTCCTCGGCGTACTCGGCGCCTCCGAAGCCCTCGCCGACCACCTCGCCCGGCACCCCCGCGACTGGCAGGCCCTCGTCACCTACGAGGCCGCCGACCTGCACCCCGGCCTCGCCGAGTTCGAGCAGGGCCTCGCCGACGCCCACGACCCCGTCGCCCTGCGCGTCGCCTACCGCCGCTGCCTGCTCTCCATCGCCGCCCGCGACGTCTGCGGCACCACCGAAGTCGCCCAGACCGCCGCCGAACTCGCCGACCTCGCCACCGCCACCCTCCGCGCGGCCCTGCGCATGGCGACCGCCGCCGCGCCCGAGGACGCCGTCCAGTGCCGCCTCGCCGTCATCGCCATGGGCAAGTGCGGGGGCAACGAACTCAACTACGTCTCCGACGTCGACGTGATCTTCGTAGGGGAGGCCGCCGGCGGGGCCGAGGAGCACAAGGCGCTCCAGGCCGCCACCCGCCTCGCCTCCCACCTGATGCGGATCTGCTCCGAGACCACCGTCGAGGGCACCATCTGGCCCGTCGACGCCAACCTCCGCCCCGAGGGCCGCAACGGCCCCCTCGTGCGCACCCTCTCCTCCCACCTCGCCTACTACCAGCGCTGGGCCAAGACCTGGGAGTTCCAGGCCCTGCTCAAGGCCCGCGCCGTCGCCGGCGACCCCGACCTCGGGGCCCAGTACGTCGCCGCCATAACCCCCCTCGTCTGGCAGGCCGCCGAACGCGAGAACTTCGTCGCCGACGTCCAGAAGATGCGCCGCCGCGTCGTCGACAACATCCCCGCCGCCCAGGTGGACCGGGAACTCAAACTCGGCCCCGGCGGCCTGCGCGACGTCGAGTTCGCCGTCCAGCTGCTCCAGCTCGTCCACGGCCGCAGCGACGCCACCCTGCACTCCGGCACCACCCTCGACGCCCTGCACGCCCTCGCCGCCGGCGGCTACGTCGGCCGCGCCGACGCCGCCCAGCTGCACGACGCGTACCGCTTCCTGCGCGCCATGGAGCACCGCATCCAGCTCTACCGGCTGCGCCGCACGCACCTGGTCCCCGAGGACGAGGCCGACCTGCGCCGCCTCGGCCGCTCGCTGGGCCTGCGCACCGAACCCGTCGCCGAGCTCAACAAGGCCTGGCGCAGGCACGCCTCCGTCGTGCGCCGGCTCCACGAGAAGCTGTTCTACCGGCCGCTGCTCGACGCCGTCGCCCAGCTCGCCCCCGGCGAGACGCGGCTCTCCCCGCGCGCCGCCGGGCAGCGGCTCGAAGCCCTCGGCTACGCCGACCCGGCCTCCGCCCTGCGCCACCTGGAGGCCCTCGCCTCCGGCGTCAGCCGCAAGGCCGCCATCCAGCGGACCCTGCTGCCGGTCCTCCTCGGCTGGTTCGCCGACTCCGCCGACCCGGACGCCGGGCTGCTCGGCTTCCGCAAGGTCTCCGACGCCCTCGGCAAGACCCCCTGGTACCTGCGCCTGCTGCGCGACGAGGGCGCCGCCGCCGAGAACCTCGCCCGCGTGCTCTCCGCCGGACGCCTCGCCCCCGACCTGCTGATGCGCGCCCCCGAGGCCGTCGCCCTGCTCGGCGACCCCGAAGGCCTCCAGCCCCGTACGCACGAGGCCCTCGAACAGGAGGTGCTCTCCGCCGTCGGCCGCGCCGACAGCGGGGAAGCGGCCGTCGCCGCCGCCCGCGGGGTCCGCCGCCGCGAACTGTTCCGCACCGCCGCCGCCGACATCATCGCCTCCTACGGCACCGAGGACAGCCCCGCCGAGAAGGACTGCGGCGCCCTCGTGGACCGGGTCGGCGACGCCGTCTCCGACCTCACCGCCGCCACCATCGCCGGTGCCCTGCGCGCCGCCGTGCGCGACCACTGGGGCGAGACCCTCCCGACCCGCTTCGCCGTCATCGGCGTCGGCCGCTTCGGCGGGCACGAGCTGGGCTACGGCTCCGACGCCGACGTCCTCTTCGTCCACGAACCCCGCGAGGGCGTCGACGAACAGGAGGCCGCCAAGGCCGCCCAGACCGTGATCGCCGAGATGCGCAGGCTGCTCCAGCTGCCCACCGCCGACCCGCCGCTCCTCATCGACGCCGACCTGCGCCCCGAAGGCCGCTCCGGGCCCCTCGTACGCACCCTGTCCTCCTACGCCGCCTACTACCGGCGCTGGTCCCTGACCTGGGAGAGCCAGGCACTGCTGCGCGCCGAGCCGGTCGCCGGCGACGTCGACCTCGGCACCCGCTTCATCGAGCTGATCGACCCGCTGCGCTACCCCGCCGAAGGCCTCGGCGAGGACGCGGTCCGCGAGATCCGGCGCCTCAAGGCCCGCATGGAGTCCGAACGCCTGCCGCGCGGCGCCGACCCCACCCTGCACACCAAACTCGGCCGCGGCGGGCTCAGCGACGTCGAGTGGACCGTCCAGCTGCTCCAGATGCGGCACGCCTGGGCCGAGCCGGGCCTGCGCACCACCCGCACCCGCCAGGCCCTGGCCGCCGCCCACGCCGCCGGGCTGCTCCCCACGGAGGAGGCGCAGATCCTCGACGAGGCCTGGGTCCTCGCCACCCGCGTCCGCAACGCCGTCATGCTGGTCCGCGGCCGCGCCGGGGACACCTTCCCCTCGGACGCCCGCGAACTGGCCGCCGTCGGCCGCTACCTGGGCTACCCGGAGGGCAGGGTCGGCGAGGTGCTGGACGACTACCGCCGCACCACCCGCCGCGCCCGCGCGGTGGTGGACGAGCTGTTCTACGGGGCGTAGGCCGGCCACCCCTGGCGGGTGGCCGGCCGCGGCCGGGTTACGCCCCCGCCGCCCGGCGGTAGGTGGAGACGTGGACGCCGGTGCCGGTGGTGACCGTGGAGGCCAGCTCGAACGTGCGCAGGACGCCGTCGTCCGGGAAGAGCCTCTTGCCGCCGCCGAGGACCACCGGCATGATCATCAGCCGGAGTTCGTCGACCAGGTCATTGGCCAGCAGGGTCCGGGCGAGCGAGGCGCTGCCCATGACCACCAGGTCGCGGCCCTCGGCCTCGCGGAGCTTGCGGATCTGCGCGAGGGCCTCGCCGGCCGGGATGAGCGTGGTGTTGTTCCACGTCAGGTCGGAGTCGCCGAGCGTGCCCGACACGACGTACTTGGCGACGCCGTTCATGTGGTCGGCGAAGGGGTCGCCCGCCCGCTCCGGCCACGCCGCGGCCATGCCCTGCCAGGTGCGGCGCCCGAACAGCAGGGCCTCGGTGCCCTCCATCCACTCGGACAGGGCGCCGCCCATCACCTCCGGGTCGAAGAACGGGTGCGTCCAGCCGCCGTGGGCGAAGCCGCCGTCGGTGTCCTCGTCGGGGTGCCCCGGCGCCTGGATGACGCCGTCCAGGCTGATGAATTCCCCCAGCACGATGCGCATGGGAATGCCTCGCTTCCTGATCCGTCCGGTTCGTTCACGACAGGGGAAAGCTATGCAGCGTTCACTGATCAGGCAATCAAATGATTGGGCTGGAGCTTGGTTTTGGCAGGTCACATGCGAGAAATCGTTGCAATGCATCTGATCTGAATGCAAGGCCGGGCCTCAAAGTCATTGCAATGAATGGATGTGAACGCACGCCTGCCACCGCCGGCGCCGGCGCGACATGATGGCCTCCCGAGCCCAGAAGGAGAACCGCCGCCGTGCCCGCTGCTGACACCGTCCTCACCGGAGCCCGCGTCCGCACCCTCGACCCCGCCCGCCCCGAAGCCGGCGCGGTCGCCCTACGCGGCGGCGAGATCGCGGCCGTCGGCGACGCTGCCGACGTGCGCGACTGGCTCGGCCCCGCCACCCAGGTCCTCGACCTCGGCGGAGCCACCCTCACCCCCGGCCTCACCGACGCCCACAGCCACCCCGTCTGGGGCGTCGAGACGGCCACCGGAACCGAC
Organism: Streptomyces sp. NPDC037421; assembly: GCF_055602105.1. Classification (NCBI taxonomy): domain Bacteria; kingdom Bacillati; phylum Actinomycetota; class Actinomycetes; order Kitasatosporales; family Streptomycetaceae; genus Streptomyces; species Streptomyces sp. NPDC037421. Next base: position 49,715 of record NZ_JBVJWV010000020.1, on the reverse strand, counting down.
CTCTCGCACGTCCGGGACCTCGACCAGCTGCGCGCCGCCCTGCGGACCGCCGACCGCACCGGCGGCTGGGTCCTCGGCTTCGGCCTCGACCACAACGCCTTCGGCGGCCGCCCCGTCGACCGGGACCTCGTCGAGGACGTCCTCGACGGCACCCTCGCCTTCCTGCGCCTCTACGACGGCCACTCCGCCCTCGCCACCGGCCCGGCCCTGGCGGCCGCCGGCATCACCGGCCCCCGAGCCTTCGACCAGCGCTCCGAGATCGTCTGCGACGGCGACGGCCGCCCCACCGGGCACCTCGTCGAGCACGCCGCGATGTCCCTGGCCGGCGCCCTCGCCCCCAAGCCCGCCCCCGCCGAGCGCCGCGCCCGCCTGCTCGCCCTGCTCGACGCCATGGCCGCCACCGGGCTCACCGGCGCCCACGTCATGGACCTCGGCGACGGGGACGTACCCGCCCTCCTCGCCACCGTGGAGTACGAGACGGACCTGCCGCTGCGGCTGCGCCTCGCCCCCTGGTGCATGCCCGGGGCCGACGAGGAGGCACTGGCCGGGCTGGTCGGGCTCCAGGGCGTGCACGGACGCCACTGGCAGGTCGGCGGCGTCAAGTTCTTCATGGACGGCACCGTCGAGGGCGGCACCGCCTGGCTGGACCACGCCGACTGCCACGGCCAGGGCACCGAGGCCTTCTGGCCCGACCCGCACGCCTACGCGCGGGCCGTACGCTTCCTCGACGCGGCCGGAGTCCGCACCGCCACCCACGCCATCGGCGACGCGGCCGTCCGGCACGTCCTGGACACGGTCGCGGCACTCGGCGAGAGCGCCCGCATGCGGCACCGGATCGAGCACATCGAGACCGTCCCCGACGACCAGCTGAAGCGGTTCGCCGAGCTCGGGGTGATCGCCTCCATGCAGCCCCCGCACACCGCGTACACCCGCGCCGACCACACCGACGAGTGGTCCAGGCGGCTCGGCGGGGAACGGGCCGGCCGCGCCTGGCGCTGCCGGGACCTGCGCGACGCCGGCGCGGTCCTCGCCCTCGGCTCCGACTGGCCCATCGCCCACCACGACGCCCGCCAGGTCCTCGCCACCGCCCTGCGACCCCGTGGCGCCGCATCCGGAGGCCGGGCCCTGACCGGGCTGATGGCACTGGAGGGCATGACCTCCCACGCGGCGCTCGCGGCGGGCGAACAGGCCGTCGCGGGCCGCATCGCCCCGGGCTACCGCGCCGACCTGACGGCCCTCGCCCTCGACCCGGTCACCGCCGCCCCCGACGAGCTCGCGCAGGCCCCCGTACGCCTGACCGTGTCAGGCGGCCGGATCACCCACAACGGGCTCTAGGCCTAGGCCCGGCGGAAGCGGTTCAGCAGTTCCGACGCCGGGTGCGGACCGGTGTGCACCGGCCGGCGCGGCAGCCGGTGCGGCAGCGATCCGTACCAGGCGCGGGACACGGTGTACCCGAAGGCCAGGCAGAGCACGCCGCCGACGGCGTCGAGCCAGAAGTGGTTGGCGGTGGCCACGATCACGACCAGGGTCGCCGCCGGGTACAGCAGCCCCAGGATCCGCGCCCACGGCGCGGAGGCCACCGCGAAGATCGTCAGCCCGCACCAGAGCGACCACCCTATGTGCATGGAGGGCATCGCCGCGTACTGGTTCGACATGTGCTTGAGGTTCCCCGAGGCCATGGAACCCCAGGTGTGGTGCACCAGCACGGTGTCGATGAAGCTCTGCCCGTTCATCAGCCGGGGCGGCGCGAGCGGGTAGAGGTAGTAGCCGACCAGGGCGACGCCCGTGGTGGCGAAGAGGACGAGGCGGGTGGCGGCGTAACGCCCGGGATGGAAACGGTAGATCCACACCAGCACGCCGATCGTCACGATGAAGTGCAGCGTCGCGTAGTAGTAGTTCATGCCGACGACCAGCCACGTCACCGAGTTCACGGCGTGGTTGACGGACTGCTCCACGGCGATGCCGAGTCCGCGCTCCACGGACCAGATCCAGTCGGCGTTCGCGAGCGCGGCCGCCTTCTGCTCGGGCACGGCGTTGCGGATCAGGGAGTACGTCCAGTAGCTGACGGCGATCAGCAGGATCTCGAACCAGATCCGCGGCCGCCGCGGGACCCGCAGCCGGGTCAGGAGCGCGCCGTCCGGCTCCGTCACGGTGGATGACGAGAGGTCCGTCCTGGGGGCGCCCCCAGCGGTGGCTGGGGGAGTTTCCAGTGTCTTCACGCTCGCTTCACCCATGGGCAGAGAGTCTGCCAGATGCGCTCCCGCCTCCGATCATCCCTCGGGACGGTCTTCGACCCCCCGCCTCAGCCCAGGGGACTAGCCCCTGACCCCTAGGGGGTACGCCGCTGCGCCGGCCCGGAAGCGGTCGAGCCGCGGACCACCAGCTCGGGCAGGAAGACGAACTCGCTGTGGGGGGCCGGCGTACCGCCGATCTCCTCCAGCAGGGTCCGCACCGCCGCCTGCCCCATGGCCTGCACCGGCTGCCGGATGGTGGTCAGCGGCGGATCGGTGAACGCTATGAGCGGGGAGTCGTCGAAGCCGACCACCGACACGTCCTGCGGCACCCGCAGCCCCTGCTGCCGGGCGGCCCGGATCGCGCCGAGCGCCATCATGTCGCTCGCGCACACCACCGCCGTGCAGCCCCGCCCGACGAGCGCGGCCGCGGCGGCCTGACCGCCCTCCAGGGTGTACAGGGAGTGCTGGATCAGCTCCTCCACCTCGGCCTCGCCGAGCCCGAGCCGCTCCCGCATCGCGACCCGGAAGCCCTCGATCTTGCGGAGCACCGGCACGAACCGCTTCGGGCCGACCGCGAGGCCGATCCGGGTGTGCCCCAGCGCCGTCAGGTGGGTCACGGCGAGCTGCATCGCGGCCCGGTCGTCGGGGGAGACGAAGGGGGCCCGCACCTTGTCGGAGAAACCGTTGATCAGGACGTACGGGACGCCCTGGGCGCGGAGTTGGTCGTAGCGGCCCATGTCGGCGGTGGTGTCGGCGTGCAGCCCCGAGACGAAGATGATCCCGGAGACCCCCCGGTCCACCAGCATCTCGGTCAGCTCGTCCTCGGTGGACCCGCCGGGCGTCTGCGTCGCCAGCACCGGCGTGTACCCCTGCCGGGTCAGCGCCTGCCCGATGACCTGCGCGAGCGCCGGGAAGATGGGGTTGTCCAGCTCGGGGGTTATCAGTCCGACGAGCCCCGCGCTGCGCTGCCGCAGCCGTACGGGCCGCTCGTAGCCGAGCACGTCGAGCGCGGCCAGCACGGACTCACGGGTGCCCGCGGCCACGCCGGGCTTGCCGTTGAGCACGCGGCTGACTGTGGCTTCGCTGACCCCCGCCTGGGCTGCGATGTCGGCTAGCCGTGCGGTCACGGGATTGGACTGTACCGGTAGCCGGCTCACAAAGCCCACCACGTGCACGAATCGGGGGGAAGCCGGACCGTGCGGCCGTCGGTCTCCACCGGGGCGCTGGAGAGCACCGGCCGGCCCGGGGAGGGGAGCTCCACGGCGGTGGGCCGGGTGTTGAGGGTGCAGGCGAAGCCGGGACGGGTGAAGAGGAGGACCCCGTCGGGCGCGGGCCGCCAGCGCATCCCCCGCGCGAACACCGCGGGTCCCGCCCCCGCCCCGGGCCACTCCTCGCGGCATCCGCCCTGCCCGGACTCGGGCGCGCCCAGGCCCGGCATGGCCCGGCGCAGCTCCAGGGCGGCGCGGTACAGCTCCAGCGTGGAGTGCGGGTCGCCGGTCTGCGCGGCGACGCTCAGCCCCGCCCAGCCGGCGGGCTGCGGCAGCCAGCTGCCGCCGGGGCCGAAGCCGTACGGGGCTTCCTCGCCGGACCAGGGGAGCGGTACGCGGCACCCGTCGCGCAACCCGTCCTGCCCCTCGGCCTCCGCCCCGGCCTCCCTCGCCTCCCCGGTCTCCCCGGCCCCGGCAACCGCCCCGGTCTCCCCGGGAGCGGCCCCCGCCCCGGCGCCCCGCAGCCCGCGGCGGAACGCCGGGTCCTGGCGGGCCCCGTCCGGGAGGTCGGTGACCTCCGGCAGGCCGAGCTCCTCGCCCTGGTAGACGTACGCGGACCCGGGCAGCGCCAGCATCAGCAGCGCCGCCGCCCGCGCCCGGGCCAGGCCCCGCGCCCCGCCCCCGTACCGCGTGACGTGCCGTACGACGTCGTGGTTGGACAGCACCCAGGTGGTCGGGGCGCCCACGGAGGCGGTGGCGGCCAGGGACTCGTCGATCACGGTCCGCATCGCCGCCGGGTCCCAGGGGCAGTTCAGGAACCGGAAGTTGAAGGCCTGGTGCAGCTCGTCGGGCCTTACGTACAGCGCGAGCCGCTCCGAGGTCGGCGCCCAGGCCTCCGCGACCCCGATCCGCCCGTCCCCGTACGAGTCGAGCAGCCGCCGCCAGGAGCGGTGGATGGCGTGCACCCCGTCCTGGTCGAAGAAGGGGAGCGGCTCGGTGCCGATCAGGGTGGCCTGCGCGCCCCGCCCGATGTCGGGCAGGCCCGGGGCCTTGACCATGCCGTGGGCCACGTCCACCCGGAAGCCGTCGACGCCCAGGTCGAGCCAGAAGCGCAGCACCGACGCGAACTCCTCCGCGACCTCGGGGTGCTCCCAGTCCAGGTCGGGCTGCTCGGGGGCGAAGAGGTGCAGGTACCAGTCGCCGTCCGGTACCCGGGTCCAGGCCGGGCCGCCGAACACGGACTCCCAGTCGTTCGGCGGCAGCTCCCCGGCCGCGCCGCGCCCCGGGCGGAAGAGGTACCGCTCACGGGCGCCGGGTACGTCCGCGAGGGCGTCCCGGAACCAGGGGTGGGCCTCGGAGGTGTGGTTCGGCACCACGTCCACGATCACCCGCAGGCCGAGCGCGTGCGCGGCCCGGACCAGGTCGTCGGCGTCGGCGAGGTCGCCGAAGAGCGGGTCGACGGCCCGGTAGTCGGCGACGTCGTAGCCGCCGTCCGCCTGCGGGGACACGTAGAAGGGGGTCAGCCACACGGCGTCCACCCCGAGCCGGGCCAGGTGCGGCAGCCGCTCGCGCACCCCGCGCAGGTCCCCGACGCCGTCGCCGTCGCTGTCCGCGAAGGAGCGGACGTACACCTGGTAGATGACGGCATCTCGCCACCAGCCGCCGCTCGCGGCCGGGTCGCCGGAAGCGTCGTTGAAAGCGTTGCTGGAAGCTCTTGCAAGCGGGACGGCCGTCAACTCGTGGTTCATACCGCAGTCAACGCGCGTACACGCCCCGTGGTTGCGGGCCTGCGCAATCGAAGCGGACTCGAACTAACAGCAAGCTGCGGCAACCGTAGGGACACACGGATGTAACGATCGCCTCCGCTTGCAGAAAATTGCCGCAAGGTCTTTCCGTCGGCTTTCAGGCTTGTTACGTTCCTCGCAACTCGGGACCGCGAGGGCGCGGCCGGGATCATCGAAGGAGTTCATATGCGGCGTGGCATAGCGGCCACCGCGCTGGTCGCGACCCTGGCGCTCGCGGCGACGGCTTGCGGCGGTGACACCAAGGACGACGGTGGCGAGACGAAGGCCGGCGGCGAGCTGTCCGGCACCGTCACCTGGTGGGACACCTCGAACGACGCCGAGAAGGCGAGCTTCCAGAAGATCGCCGAGGCGTTCACCGCGAAGCACCCGAAGGTGACCGTCAAGTACGTCAACGTGCCCTACGGCGACGCCCAGAACAAGGTCAAGAACGCCTTCAGCAGCGGCGCCGACGCGCCCGACGTGATCCGCGCCGACGTCGGCTGGGTCGCCGACTTCGCCTCGCTCGGCTACCTCGACGAGGTCCCGGCCGACACCGCGAAGAAGATCGACGCCGAGTTCCTGCCGCAGGCCGCGGCCAGCGGCAAGTTCGAGGGCAAGACCTTCGCGGTCCCGCAGGTCATCGACACCCTCGGCCTCTTCTACAACAAGAAGATGCTCGCCGACGCCGGCGTCCAGCCGCCCAAGACGCTGGAGGAGCTGAAGACCGCCGCCGCCGCCATCAAGGCCAAGAGCGGCAAGGCCGGCCTCTACCTGCGCGGCGACGACTCGTACTGGTTCCTGCCCTTCATCTACGGCGAGGGCGGCGACCTCGTCGACGCCAAGACCAAGACGGTCACCGTCGACAACGCGGCCGGCGTCAAGGGCTTCAAGGCCGCCCGCGACCTGGTCGCCTCCGGCGCGGCGGTCACCAACGCCACCGACGGCTGGACCAACATGCAGACCGCCTTCAAGTCCGGGGAGGTCGCGATGATGATCAACGGCCCCTGGGCCGTCGCCGACAGCTACGCGGGCGACCAGTTCAAGGACAAGTCCAACCTCGGCGTCGCCCCCGTACCGGCCGGCTCCGCCAAGGCCGGCGCCCCGCAGGGCGGCCACGACCTCGCCGTCTACGCCGGCTCCAAGAACACCGCCGCCGCGCACGCCTTCGTCGAGTACATGACCTCCCAGGAGGTCCAGGTCCAGTCCGCCAAGGACCTGAGCCTGCTGCCCACGCGCACCGCCGCCTACGAGCAGCCGGACGTCAAGAGCAGCGAGATGGTCCAGTTCTTCAAGCCGGCCGTCGACAAGGCCGTCGAGCGCGCCTGGATCCCGGAGAACGGCTCCCTCTTCGAGCCGCTGAAGGTCGAGTACACCAAGGCCGTCACCGGCGCCTCGACCCCCGAGGACGCGGCCAAGGCGGCCGGCGCCGAGTTCCGCAAGATCCTCAAGGGCTGGAAGTAGTACGGACGATGGCTGCTGACACCAGCCGGTCGGTGGCGAAGGCCGCGGACGGCGAGAAGACCCTCGCCGCCCGCGGCCCCAGCCGCACGACTGCCACCGGAAGCGACCGCGCCGGGAGCACCGGCGGCGGCACAAGCCCGCGCGGCGGCATCCGCCGCGCCCTCGCCACGCACTGGTACGCCTGGGCCATGATCGCCCCGGTCGTGCTCGTCCTCGGCGTGATCGTGGGCTGGCCGCTCGTACGCGGCGTCTACCTGTCGTTGACGAACGCCAACGAGCGCAACGTCGCCCGCACCATCGGCGTGCGCCACATCGACGCCACGTACGAGTTCGTCGGGCTCGACAACTACGCGGCGGTCCTCGGCGATCCCGTCTTCTGGCAGCGGCTGGTGTGGACGGTGGTGTGGACCGTCGCGTGCGTCTCCGTCACCTTCGTCCTCGGGCTCACCCTGGCCACCATGCTCAACCGGCAGTTCCGGGGCCGCGCCGCCTACCGCATGGCGCTCATCCTGCCCTGGGCCGTGCCCGGATTCGTCTCCGTCTTCGCCTGGCGGTTCCTCTTCAACCGCGACAACGGCATCCTCAACAAGGTCCTCGACGGCGGCGGCATCTCCGCGATCCCGTGGCTCGACGACCCCACCTGGGCCAAGTTCTCCGTCATCGCCGTCAACGTCTGGCTCGGCATCCCCTTCATGATGGTCGCCCTCCTCGGCGGCCTCCAGTCCATCCCGGCCGAGCTCTACGAGGCCGCCGAGATGGACGGCGCCGGCCCCTGGCAGCGCTTCCGGCACATCACCCTGCCGGGACTGCGCGCCGTGAGCATGACGGTGATCCTGCTCTCCACCATCTGGACCTTCAACATGTTCCCGGTGATCTTCCTGCTGACGCGGGGCGGCCCCGGCGACTCCACCGAGATCCTGGTGACCCAGGCCTTCCGCGAGGCCTTCATCGCGAGCCCGCGCGACTTCGCCGGCTCGGCGACCTGGGGCGTGCTGATCCTCGGCCTGCTCATGATCTTCGCGCTGGTCTACCGGCGCTCGCTGCGCAAGCAGGGAGAGGTGTGGTGACCGTGACCACGACCGAGACCACGACCGCTGCCGGGAAGGGCGTCCGCCCGCGCGGCAGCCGCTCCCCGCTCGCCTCCTTCGGGCTGCACGCCACGCTCGTCGTCGCGTCCGTCATCGCCGTCTTCCCCGTGCTGTGGATCCTGCTGACCTCGCTCAAGCCGGCCAAGTACGCGATCAGCTCGGACTTCGTGAAGGAACCGACGCTCGCGAACTACTCCTACCTGCTGGAGGACAGCCACTTCCTCAGCTGGTTCTGGAACTCGGTGCTCGTCGCCGGCGTCACCACCGTGCTCGGCGTGTTCATCGCCGCCACCACCGGATACGCGGTCAGCCGCTTCAAGTTCCCGGGCATGAAGCCGCTGATGTGGACCCTGCTCATCACGCAGATGTTCCCGATGGCCATCCTGATCGTCCCGCTCTACAACCTGATGGGAGAGCTCGGGCTGCTCAACCAGCCGCTCGGCCTGATCATCACGTACCTCACCATCGCCGTGCCGTTCTGCGCCTGGATGATGAAGGGCTTCTTCGACACGATCCCGGTCGAGATCGACGAATCCGGCCGCGTCGACGGGCTCAACCCCTTCGGCACCTTCTGGCGCCTGATCCTGCCGCTCGCCAAGCCCGGCCTCGCCGTGACCGGCTTCTACGCCTTCATCACCGCCTGGGGCGAGGTCGCGTACGCCTCCGCCTTCATGGTCGGCGAGGAGAACCTCACCCTCGCGGGCGGCCTGCAGACCTTCGTCACGCAGTACACCTCCAACTGGGGCGCCATGAGCGCGGCATCCGTCCTCATCGCGATCCCGGCGGCGGTCTTCTTCCTCTTCGCCCAGCGTCACCTCGTCGCCGGCATGACGGCGGGCGCCACCAAGGGCTGACCACCCGGCGTTCGTCTTCCGTTCTTCGGTACCGGCCCGATCTCTCAAGGACACCATGACCCAGCACCTCGCCGACGCACTCCCCACCCCGACCGGGACCCAGCCCGGCTGGTGGAGAGACGCGGTGATCTACCAGGTCTATCCGCGCAGCTTCGCCGACTCCAACGGGGACGGCATGGGGGACCTCGAAGGCATCCGCAGCCGGCTGCCCTACCTGCGCGACCTGGGTGTCGACGCCGTGTGGCTCAGCCCCTTCTACGCCTCCCCGCAGGCCGACGCCGGCTACGACGTCGCCGACTACCGTGCCATCGACCCCATGTTCGGCACCCTGCACGACGCCGACGCCGTGATCCGCGAAGCGCACGCGCTGGGCATGCGGATCATCGTGGACCTCGTCCCCAACCACTGCTCCGACCAGCACGAATGGTTCAAGCAGGCGCTCCGGGAAGGCCCCGGCAGCACCCTGCGCGAACGCTTCCACTTCCGGCCCGGCAAGGGGGAGACGGGCGAGGAGCCGCCGAACGACTGGGAGTCGATCTTCGGCGGTCCGGCATGGACCCGGGTGGAGGACGGGGAGTGGTACCTGCACCTGTTCGCCCCCGAGCAGCCCGACTTCAACTGGGAACACCCCGCGGTCCAGGACGAGTTCCGCTCCGTGCTCAGGTTCTGGCTGGACCTGGGCGTGGACGGCTTCCGCATCGACGTCGCTCACGGGCTGGTCAAGGCCGCCGGGCTGCCGGACCTGGGGCGCGACGAACAGCTCAAGCTGCTCGGCAACCAGGTGCTGCCCTTCTTCGACCAGGACGGCGTCCACGAGATCTACCGGTCCTGGCGGACCGTGCTCGACGAGTACGCGGGCGACCGGATCGGCGTCGCCGAGGCCTGGGCCCCCAACGTCGACCGCACCGCCCTCTACGTACGCCACGACGAGCTGCACCAGGCGTTCAACTTCCACTACCTGACGACCGGCTGGGACGCGGCCGCGCTGCGCGCCACCATCGACGAGTCGCTGGACGCCATGCGGCCGGTGGGCGCCCCGACGACATGGGTGCTGTCCAACCACGACGTGGTCCGCCACCGGACCCGCTTCGGCAGCCTGGAGCGGGCGCGCGCGGCCGCGCTGCTGATGCTGGCCCTGCCCGGGTCGGCGTACGTCTACCAGGGCGAGGAGCTGGGGCTGCCGGAGGTGACCGACCTCCCGGACGAGGTGCGCCAGGACCCCTCGTTCTTCAAGGAGAACGGGCAGGAGGGGCTGCGGGACGGATGCCGCGTCCCGATCCCGTGGTCCGGCGGGGCGGCCCCGTACGGCTTCGGGACGGGCGGCAGCTGGCTGCCGCAGCCGGCGGAGTGGGCGGGGCTGAGCGTCGCCGCGCAGACCGGCGACCCCGCGTCCACGCTGGAGCTGTACCGCACCGCCCTGCGGATCCGGCGCGAGCACCCGGACCTGGGCGCGGGCGACGCCGTGGAGTGGCTGGAGGCCCCGGAGGGCGTCCTGATGTTCCGCCGGGGCGGCTTCGTGTGCGCGGCCAACACGACGGGGGAGCCGGTACGGATACCCGGGATGGGTGCCGGATCCGGTGCCGTGCTGCTGGCGAGCGGCGAGCTGGCGGACGCGGACGTCCTGCCCGGTGACACGGCGGTGTGGTGGCAGGGGTGAGTTCCCCGTTGCGGCTGACGGACATCGCCTCGCAGGCCCAGGTCAGCGAGGCGACCGTCAGCCGCGTACTCAACGGCAAGGCCGGCGTGGCGGCCGGCACCCGGCACCGGGTGCTGGCCGCCATGGACCTGCTCGGCTACGAACGGCCGGTGAGGCTCAAGCGGCGCAGCAACGGGCTGGTGGGGCTGCTGATCCCCGAACTGACCAATCCCATTTTTCCGGCGTTCGCGCAGGTCATAGAGCAGGCGCTGGCCGGGCAGGGGTACACGCCGGTGCTGTGCACCCAGACCCCGGGCGGGGCGACGGAAGACGAGCTGGTCGAGCAGCTGGAGGAGCGGGGGGTCACCGGGATCGTCTTCCTGTCCGGCCTGCACGCGGACGCGTCGGCCGACCCCGCGCGCTACCAGCGGCTGTCCGCGCGCGGGCTGCCGTTCGTGCTGATCAACGGCTTCAACGAGGCCATCAGCGCCCCCTTCGTCTCCCCGGACGACCGCGCTGCCGCCGACATGGCCGTACGGCACCTGGAGGAACTGGGACACCGGCGCATCGGGCTCGCCATCGGGCCGACGCGGTACGTCCCCTCGGCGCGCAAGGAGCAGGGGTTCCTGGCCGCGCGGCCGGGGGCGGCGGAAGAAGGGCTGGTCCAGCGCACCCTGTTCACCGTCGAGGGCGGCCACGCGGCGGGCGGCGCCCTGCTGGACCGGGGCTGCACGGGCGTGGTCTGCGCCAGCGACATGATGGCGCTCGGCGTCATCCGTGCCGCCCGCGAGCGGGGCCTGCGCGTCCCGGAGGACGTCTCGGTGGTCGGCTTCGACGACTCCCCGCTCATCGCCTTCACGGACCCCCCGCTGACGACGGTCCGCCAGCCGGTCCGTGCGATGGCCACGGCGGCGGTGGGGGCCCTGCTGGAGGCGGTGGCCGGCACCCCGGTGCAGCGCACGGAGTACGTCTTCCAGCCGGAGCTGGTGGTGCGGGGGTCGACGGGGATGGCGCGGGGGTAGGCCCACCCGCCTCCCCGGGTGCGGGCCGGGGGGCGGGGAGCCGGATTCCCCTGGGGCGGTCTCACGGTTGGTTTGGGGGTTTCCCGGCAGTCCTTTGTCCTTCCGTGTCGGGCCGGTCCCTCAAGGGCGCTCCCTTCGGTCGCGTCGCTACGCGATCGCCTTCGGCGACCCTTGACCGACCGTCCCGCCCCGGAAAGACAAAGGACTGCCGGGAAGCCCCCAAAAGAACGGCACGGTCGATGGTGGGAGGGACGGGTCTCTCAGCGATGAGGCGAGGGGCCGGGCTTGGCCCGCCGGGCATCCGGGCGGCCTTGATCCCTGCTCCAGCACTGGGGGCCCGGCTACCTGCACCACATGCCGATCAGAGCGACCTGCGGAGCATCCAGGCGCAGCAGATCGCTACGCGCTCCTCAGGTCTCGGCGTCGAGCGGCCGTCTTGGGCTGATACCCGCACCGGTGCGAGGAGGGCAGCCGGGAAGCGCGCTGGCGCGGCAGCGCGTGGCCGGTCAGATCACAGGCGGGCGCCCGAGCCGGGTCATCTGCCACACCGTTCGCCATCGGATGGGCCGTCGCGGTGGGCAGGGACGGCGGACGCCCTCGAAGAAGCCGGCCCACCACGCGGCGAGTCCGGCGCGTGGGGGTCTCTGTGCCAGGGTGTATGCCGCCCAGGTCGCGAGGTAGACGGGAACCAGGACGGCGGGCAGGTGGCGTTTGGCCAGCCATACGCGGTTGCGGCCCGTGTTGCGGTAGTAGACGGCGTGGCGGGACGCGTCAGTGCGGGGGTGTTGCAGTACGAGGTCCGCTCGGTAGTGGATCTCCCAACCGGCGTCCAGTGCCCGCCAGGCGAAGTCTGTTTCCTCGTGTGCGTAGAAGAAGGGCGCCGGAAAGTCGCCGACCTGGTCGAACACCCTTGTGCGGATGGCGTGGCCGCCGCCCAGGTACGTCGTGACCGGGCCGGACTTCAACGGGTCCGCTCCACCCAAGCGGGGGACGTGCCTGCGCTGGCTCACTCCTGCTTCGTCGGCGATCCGGAAGCTCACGATGCCGAGACGGGGGTTCTCCGCGAAGGCTTCCCGGACCAGCCGCAGGGTGTCCGTGCGGGGGAGGAGACCGTCGTCGTCCAGGACGACGACGATGTCTGCTGCGTCTGCTTCACGCAGCGCGCGTACCCCGACGTTGCGGCCACCCGGGATGCCGAGGTTCTCCGGCAGCTCGACCGCGTTCACCCCTGCCGGAAGCGTGGGCAGCTTGACGCCTTGGCCGAGCACCACGACGGCCGGGGGATCGCCTTCCTGGGCAGCCAGGGAATCCAGGAGCGCTCGCAGCTCATCGGGGCGGTCGCCCATGGTCAATACGACAACGCCGATCGTCATGACCGGCTCCGTAGGAGCTCGGCCGCCCGCCGCTCAAGTCTTCCGGCCCCGGTCACACCTCGTTTTCGGTACCGGGCCGCGGTCGATCGGATCACGTTGATTTCCTGCCTGCTCCGGTGGGACACCACGCCGTCCATGAAGTCCAGAGAGCGGTTCCACAAACCGATGGCTTCCTCGTGGCGCCGTTGGGCAGCCACGGACTTGCCGAGGTTGATCATGGTCAGGCCGTGCCCGCGCTGGTACGTGCCCGGTGTCCGGCGGGCGAGGGCCTGACGGTAGTGCCGCTCGGCCGCCTTGTGGTCCTTCATCGCAGTCAGTGTCTTGCCCGCGTGCGAGGCCACAGTGGCGGCCACTGGGCCGGAGGCTGCCGAGTACGGTGGCACCGGATCGCGTACGTCCTGGACAGCCTCTTCGGCTGCCAGCAGCGCGGCTGCGGCTCTGGTGCCCATTCCGCTCGCACCGTAAGCCCTGGCGCAGGTGACCAGCAGCAAAGCCTCGGTCTGCCGGTCGACCTTGCCCGACGCACGCCCCAGCGCCTCCTCGGCGAGCTCCACGCAGGAGTCCGTTTGGCCGAGGTCGAGGCCCTGGTGCGTCATGGCACGCATCATCCAGGCAGCCTGCCCCTCCGGGTCGGACTCGCAGGCCAGTTGGTAGCCGAGTAGGTAGTACTGCTGGGCCGCGCCTTCACGGCCCAGGTCGTGGTGTTTCCATCCGACCAGGCAGGCCAGCTGCGCGGCTGCCCCGAACGCGTCCCTGCGCACCGTGGTCGACGGAAAACGAGCCTTCAGCATCGGGGCCACCGTGTCGGTCAGGTACGCGGTGGCCGTGGTCAATCCGTGGCCACCGCCGAGCTTGTCGTCCGCGGTCCTGAACATCTCCGTGAGCTGCCGGACCGTCGCAACTTCTGCCGCCCCGACTCTGCCGCCGCCCCGGGCTGCTTTGAGGGTGACCGCCACCGCTTCGTGGTCGTAGGCCAAGGGGAGGCGGACTGCCGCTGCGGCAAAGGCGGAGTTCAAGAATTCTCTGCGACGGAGCATCACGTATCTCCCGAGGTCGGCAGCCACAGCCAACGGATCGGCGCTCAGGGCCTCCCCGGTGTCTGCGCAGCCTAGACCGATCTCGGCAACCGTTACCCTCCGTTTCATCCTTCTGGTGAGAGCCTCGGCGATATGGAACCGGGTCCGACCGGACGGTGTACCGCCGGCTACCCAGTAGGCGACGGCGGACGGCGAGGTTCTGAGCGCTTCCCCTGCCTCGGACGCGACAGTGCGGATTTCTCGGGCCAGTGCGAAGTAAGTGACTCCGGCCTCGGCGATGACGGCGGCCAACTGGCTGTTCGGAGTGCGGCTATCCGCCAATTCCTGCCCCCAGTAAGCGATCTTGAACGGCTTGAACGGCTTCCCGACGCTCTCACCGTACTCACGTTCCGTGCCTGAGAGTTCACTGTTCATCACAAGGAGGTGCGGCGGGGGACGGCCCGCTGCTGTTCGGAATGGAGCCCCCATGCCTGAGACAGATCGCTGCCCGCTCGACGGCGGCAGTGTGGACACTGCCTTGGCGAAACCGACCCTGGTGGTTGAGCCGGGCACGGACCTGCTCGAACGGGCCCGTGCCGGATGGGAGCGCTTCCTCAGCACCTTCAGGGGAGCATTTGATGAGTGAGCAGTACGAGTACGTGCCGCACATGCTCTTGCGCCGCCGGGTGCGCGATATCGCGTCCGGCGTGGAGGGGGAGCTGATGGCCGTGATCAACGAGAACGTTTCGGAGAGCGGCGTCGAGCGCTGGAAGGAGCTGGCCTACGTCCGAAACGCCTCGGGCCGCGAATTCACCACCGCCGTAGAGAATGTGGAGCCGGCCTGAAGGGCTCTCGGCCAGTGCCTGATTCCGTTGTGGGAGCCTGCGCAGCATGGGCATCGCGAAGAAGGGCACGCGGACGACCGTCGTGGACGGCGAGAGGTACCGGTGGGTGGTCGCGCCCGATGACGAGCCCGGGCTGGGCATCGTCGTCGTGCACGGGGAGGCGGACGGGCAGCGGATGGTGACGTGGGTCGAGCACGGAACGGTGATCGCGCCGGGGCTCGTCGCGGCGGTGGTTCGCCGGGCGTTGGACCACGGCTGGACGCCTGGGGAGCGGGGGAAGCAGCTCACGTTGCGGTGAGGCGGAAACGCCGCGGGGGCGGCCGACGTCGCCGTCGGGCCGCCCCCCCGGGCCGCTCCGGGGTCAGGCGCCCAGGTGGGAGCCCTCCGCCCACTCCTTCTCGCCTTCCTTGACACAGCTGGAGTGGTAGACCGGGCCGGCGAAGGCCGGGAGGTTGTGGGGCACCGCGGCGAAGGAGGTGCAGTTCGACGAGTAGCCCTTGCGGCCACCGTCGAAGTAGTCGATCTCGACCCCGTCGTTGGCCAGGGCGGCACCGGCCCCGCCGAGCAGGATGCCGGCAGCCAGGACGGACGCGGTGACAGCGGAACGAATACGCATGACTCCCCTAAGGATCAATGGAGGGACGCGCCGGTCGGTCCGCGCGTCGGCCGGTCCAACCGTCCGCGAGCGGGGCTGGGAACGGCCGTTCACTCCAATGCCCGCAGCTGTATCGTTTCGCCCTCCTGCGGTTCCGCTGGTCGGGTGGTGCGTGCAAGCATCTGCGGATGATCACACTTGCCGATGATCTCGGCCACCTTTCGTACGTCGTCGCAGGTGACGGGCCGCCCGTCGTACTCGTTCACGCCGGTGTCGCCGACCACCGGATGTGGGACGCCGTCGTGCCCGGCCTGGCGCAGCGGTACACCGTCATCCGCCACGACCTGCGCGGCTTCGGCGAATCCGCCCCGCCGGCCGGCCCGTACGGCGACGCCGACGACCTCCGCCGCCTCCTGGAACACCTGGGCCACGACCGCGTCCGGCTCGTCGGTGCCTCGTGGGGCGGCCGCGTGGCCGTGGACTTCACCCTCGCCCACCCCGACCGGGTGCACTCCCTGGCGCTGTTCGCCGCGCCCTGGCCCGGCTACGACTGGTCCGCGGAGATGCACGCGTACGACGGGGCGGAGACGGCGGCCCTGGCCGCGGGCGACGTGGACGCCGCCACGCAGATCAACCTGGACATGTGGCTGCGAGGACCGGCGCGAGCGTGGGCGGATGTGCCCGTCGGCCTGGCCGACCGCGTTCGTGAGCCGATGCGTACGTCGCTGGTGAACATGGCAGTCCGTGACGAGCACGCACGGGGCGCGGGGACGGGTGACCTCGCCGCCATCTCCGTTCCCACGCTCGTCGGGGTCGGCAAGCTCGACGTCGCCGACTTCCAGGACATCGCCCGGCGCTACGCCTCCGAGATCCCCGGCGCGACCCTGGTCGAATTCCCCACCGCCGCCCACCTCATCGCACTGGACGCGCCCGCCGAACTCGCCGCGCAGCTCGCCCCGTTCCTCGCCCGATAGGGCGAGAGCCCGCGATCGGTGACCCGCAGACGCCGAAGTGAGGGCAGCGCGTGGCGATCCGCCGCGCCTGCCGCGTCCGGGAGGCCCTCTGGCCGTCCTTCGGTGCGGGTATCAGCCCAAGACGACCGCCGGACGCCAAGCCGGGAGGAGCGCGTAGCGATCTGCTGCGCCTGGGTGCTCCGCAGGTCGCTCTGATCGGCAGGTGGTGCAGGTAGCCGGGCCTCCAGTGCTGGAGCAGGGGTCAAGGCCGCCCGGATGCCCGGCCTGCCAAGGCCCGGCCCCTCGCCTCGTCGCTGACACGGCCGTCCCCTCCCCTTGGGCCGTGACGCGACCGAAGGGAGCGCCCTTGAGGGGCCGGCCCGGACCGGAAGGTCGGTGGGACTGACGGGAAACCCCCAAACCCTCCCTGATCCGGTCCGGTAGGACTCCGCGCCCCAGATCGCGGTGCTACCCGCCGGAAACAATTCTGCAATCTCTTGCGCAAACTCTTGCAACACTCCTGGGCGCCCCCTACGGTCGCGTGCAACCCCACACCTTCCCGCCAGGAGGCCCCCCACATGGCTCGATCCGTATCCGCGCGCGCCGGCAGAGCCGCGCTGGCGACGGCGGCGCTCGCCGCCGCCTCGCTCACCGCCCAGGCGCCGCAGGCTTCGGCGGCTCCGCCCGGGGAGAAGGACGTCACCGCCGTGCTGTTCGAGTGGCGGTTCGCCGATGTCGCCAGGGCGTGCACCGACAGCCTCGGGCCCGCCGGGTACGGGTACGTGCAGGTGTCGCCGCCGCAGGAGCACGTCCAGGGGTCCCAGTGGTGGACCTCGTACCAGCCCGTCAGTTACAAGATCGCCGGGAGGCTCGGGGACCGGGCCGCCTTCAAGGGCATGGTCGACACCTGCCACGCCGCAGGCGTGAAGGTCGTCGCCGACTCCGTCATCAACCACATGGCCGGCCCCGCCGACCCCGGTGCCGTCCTCACCGGGACCGGCGGGTCCGCGTACGGCAAGTACTCCTACCCCGGGCTCTACTCCGGTGCCGACATGGACGACTGCCGGGCCGAGATCTCCAACTACCAGGACAAGGCCAACGTCCAGAACTGCGAACTCGTCAAGCTCGCCGACCTCGACACCGGCGAGGAGTACGTGCGCGGGCGGATCGCCGGGTACCTGGGCGACCTGCTCTCCCTCGGCGTCGACGGGTTCCGGATCGACGCCGCCAAGCACATGCCCGCCGCCGACCTCGCCAACATCAAGTCCCGGCTGAACAACCCCTCCGTGTACTGGAAGCAGGAGGCGATATACGGGGCCGGGGAGGCGGTCGGCCCGGCCGAGTACCTCGGTTCCGGTGACGTGCAGGAGTTCCGGTACGCCCGGGACCTGAAGCGGGTCTTCCAGAGCGAGAACCTCGCCCACCTGAAGAACTTCGGGGAGGCCTGGGGGTACATGGCCTCCGGCAAGTCCGGGGTGTTCGTCGACAACCACGACACCGAGCGCAACGGCGAGACCCTCAACTACAAGAACGGCTCCGACTACACCCTCGCCAGCGTGTTCATGCTGGCCTGGCCCTACGGCTCACCCGACGTGCACTCCGGGTACGAGTGGACCGACAAGGACGCCGGCCCGCCCGGCGGCGGCACCGTGAACGCCTGCTACTCCGACGGGTGGAAGTGCCAGCACGCCTGGCCGGAGATCTCCTCCATGGTCGGCTTCCGCAATGCCGCCCGCGGGCAGGGCGTCACCGACTGGTGGGACAACGGCGGTGACCAGATCGCCTTCGGGCGCGGGGCCAAGGCGTACGTCGCCGTCAACCACGAGGCGGGCGCGCTGACCCGGACCTTCCAGACCTCCCTCCCCGCCGGCACCTACTGCGACGTGCAGAGCGGCGGCCGCCCCGTGAGCGTGGACTCCGGCGGCCGGTTCACCGCCACCCTCCAGCCGCAGACCGCCCTCGCCCTGCACGTCGGCGCCCGCAGCTGTGCGCCGTCGTCCTCCGCCGGGGCCTCGTTCGCCGTCAGCGCCACCACCGTCCCCGGCCAGGACGTCTACGTCACCGGCGACCGCCCCGAGCTCGGCGGCTGGAACACCACTGCCGCCCTCAAGCTCGACCCGGCCGCCTACCCCGTGTGGAAGCTCGACGTCAGCCTCCCGGCCGGGACCTCCTTCGCCTACAAGTACGTCCGCAAGGACGCCTCCGGGAACGTCACCTGGGAGAGCGGGGCCAACCGCAACGCCACCGTCCCCGCCAACGGCAAGGTCACGCTGACCGACACCTGGCGCAACTGACGCACTCCGGCACCTCCGCCCGACTCCGAGGAGAGACCCCTTGATACGCCCCGCCGCGGGAGCGGTCGCCGCCGCCCTGGCCGTGACGCTCCTGCCCGCCCTCCCCGCGGCCGCCGCCGTGCGGGCCCCGGCACCGCCGCCGGACGCGAAACTGGCCGCCGAGCCCGCCCGGCACGACCTGACCCGCGAGCAGTTCTACTTCGTGCTCCCGGACCGGTTCGCCAACGGCGACCCGCGCAACGACCGGGGCGGGCTGACCGGCGGCCGCCTGGAGACCGGCCTCGACCCGACGGACAAGGGCTTCTACCAGGGCGGGGACCTCAAGGGGCTCACCGACCGGCTCGACTACGTCAAGGGGCTCGGCACCACCGCCATCTGGCTGGCGCCGATCTTCAAGAACCAGCCCGTGCAGGGCAAGGGCGCGGAAGCCTCCGCCGGCTACCACGGCTACTGGATCACCGACTTCACCCAGGTCGACCCGCACTTCGGCACCAACGCCGACCTGGAGCGGCTCATCGACAAGGCGCACCGGAAGGGGATGAAGGTCTTCTTCGACGTCATCACCAACCACACCGCCGACGTCGTCGACTACCGCGAGGGCTCGCACGAGTACCTGTCGAAGGGGGCGTTCCCCTACCTGACGAAGGACGGGGTCCCCTTCGACGACTCCGAATACGGCGACGGCCGCGGCGACGGGAAGGGGAAGTTCCCCACGACGGGGTCCGGCTCCTTCCCCCGCACCCCCTTCGTGCCCGAGGGCAAGAAGGACCTCAAGGTCCCCGCCTGGCTCAACGACCCGGCGATGTACCACAACCGGGGCGACTCCACCTTCGCCGGGGAGTCCTCCGGGCAGGGCGACTTCTCCGGCCTCGACGACCTGTGGACCGAGCGTCCCGAGGTCGTCAGCGGGATGGAGAAGATCTACGAGAAGTGGGTCAAGGACTACGAGATCGACGGCTTCCGCATCGACACGGTCAAGCACGTCAACACCGGCTTCTGGACCCAGTGGGCCACCGCCCTCGACAAGTACGCCGCCCAGCGCGGCCGCCCCGACTTCTTCATGTTCGGCGAGGTGTACTCCGCCGACACCGCCGTCACCTCCCCCTACGTCACCCGCGGCCGCCTCGACGCCACCCTCGACTTCCCGCTCCAGGACGCCATCCGCGCGTACGCCTCCCAGGGCGCGCCCGCCGGCCGGCTGGGCTCCGTACTCGCCGACGACTACAAGTACAGCTCCGACAAGGCCAACGCCTACGAGCAGGTGACCTTCCTCGGCAACCACGACATGGGCCGCTTCGCCTCCTTTCTGAAGCAGGACCGGCCCGGAGCGGGGGAGCGCGAGCTCCTCGACCGCTACCGGCTGGCCAACGAGCTGATGTTCCTCTCCCGGGGCAACCCGGTGGTCTACTCCGGCGACGAGCAGGGCTTCACCGGCTCCGGCGGTGACAAGGACGCCCGTGCGCCCCTGTTCGCCACCCGGGTCGCCGACTACCTGGACGACGACCAGCTCGGAACGGCGCGCACGCACGAGAGCGATGCCTACGATCCGGAGCACCCGCTCTACATGCAGATCAGTGCTCTCTCGAAGCTGACCAAGGCCCACCCCGCCCTGCGCGACGGCATCCAGAGCGAGCGCCTCGCCGATGGTTCCGCGTACGCCTTCGCCCGCACCGACCCCAAGTCCCGTACCGAGTACCTGGTCGCCGCCAACAACAGCGGCACCGCGCGTACCGTCGAGGTCGACGCTCCGCCCGGCGCCCGTTACCTCCCCCTGTACGGAGCCACCGGCCCCGCCGGCACCCCCTACGCGGCCCCCGCCCCCGTCACCGCCTCCCCGGCGGGCAAGCTCACCCTGAACCTGCCCGCCCTCGGCACGACCGTCCTCCAGGCCGCCGCCCCCCTGCCCGCCCCCGCGGCCAAGCCCGCGCTCACCCTCAAGGCCCCCGCCCCCGGCGCCACCGGCACCGTCGAGCTGTCCGCCGAGGTCACGGGCGGCGGCCCCGGCGCCCTCACCCGGGTCGTCTTCGCCGCGCAGACCGGCACCGGCAAGTGGCAGGTCCTCGGCTCCGCCGACCACGCCCCCTACAAGGTCACCCAGACCATCGAAGCGGCCACCCCCGCCGGTACGCCCCTGCGCTACAAGGCCGTCGCCGTCGACTCCGCCGGCCGCACCGCGTCCGCCCTCGCCGAGTCCGCCACCGGCCGGACCCCGCCGCCCACGCCCCCCACCGCCATCCAGCGCGACTACGCCGTCGTCCACTACAACCGCCCCGACGGCGACTACGCGAACTGGCGCCTGTACGCCTGGGGCGACCTCGCCGAAGGCGAAACCACCCCCTGGCCCGAGGGACACCCCTTCACCGGCCGCGACGCCTACGGCGCCTTCGCGTACGTCCGCCTCAAGCCCGGCGCCTCCTCCCTCGGCTACCTCGTCATCGACAAGGACGGCAACAAGGACGTCGCCGCCGACCGCACCCTCGACCTGACGAAGACCGGCGAGATCTGGCTCGAACAGGGCAAGGAACCCGCCCGCACGGACCGCCCCGCCCACCCGCCCCAGGACCAGGCCAAGGCCGTCCTGCACTACCAGCGCCCCGACGGCGCCCACGACGGCTGGGGCCTGCACGTCTGGACCGGCGCCGCCACCCCCACCGACTGGTCCAAGCCCCTCGCGCCCACCCGCACCGACTCCTACGGCGCCGTCTACGAGGTCCCCCTCGCCCCCGGCGCGACCAGCCTCAGCTACATCCTCCACAAGGGCGACGAGAAGGACCTCCCCGCCGACCAGTCCCTCGACCTGAAGGCCACCGGCCACGAGGTGTGGATGCTCGGCGGCCGTGAGAAGTACCTCCTCCCGCAGCCCGCCGGCTCCTCCGCCGCCCTCGACCTCACCAAGGCCGAGGCCGTCTGGATCGACCGCGACACCCTCGCCTGGAACGCCCCGCAGACCGCCGCCTCCCTCCAGCTCCTCGCCTCCCGCGAGGGCCGCATCACCACCGCGAACGGCGTCCTGCACGAAGCCGGCGCCCAGTGGCTGCGCCTGAACCGCTCCGCCCTCACCCCCGCCCAGAAGCAGAAGTTCCCGCACCTGGCGGCGTACACCGCCCACACCGTCGACCCCCGCGACCGCGACCGCGTACGCGAGGCCCTGCGCGGCCAGCTCGTCGCGAGCGCCCGCGCCGCCAACGGAGCCGTCCTCGCCGCCACCGGCGTCCAGCTCGCAGGCGTCCTCGACGACCTGTACGCGAACGACAGCCCGCTCGGCCCCGTCTTCAAGGACGGCCGCCCCACCCTCTCCGTCTGGGCCCCCACCGCCCAGCAGGTCGCCCTCGAAATCGACGGCCGCACCCACCCCATGCGCCGCGACGACACCACCGGCGTGTGGTCGGCGCGCGGCGAACGCTCCTGGACCGGCAAGCCCTACCGCTACGCCGTCACCGTCTGGGCACCCAGCACCCGCCAGATCGTCCGCAACCTGGTCACCGACCCCTACTCCACCGCCCTGACCACCGACTCCACCCACAGCCTCGCCGTCGACCTGGCCGACCCGAAGCTCGCCCCGCCCGGCTGGAAGGAACTGCGCAAGCCCGCGCCCGTCCCCTTCGCGAGCGCCCAGATCCAGGAGCTGCACATACGCGACTTCTCCATCGCGGACGCCACCGGCAAGCACCCCGGCCAGTACCTGGCCTTCACCGACACCGGCTCCGCCGGCATGCGGCACCTGAGCGGGCTGGCCGCCGCCGGCACCTCGTACGTCCACCTCCTGCCGGCCTTCGACTTCGGGACCGTCCCGGAGGACCCGAAGGCCCGCACCGAACCCGCCTGCGACCTGAAGGCCCACGCCCCCGACTCCGAGGAGCAGCAGGCCTGCACGGCCGCGGCCGCCGCGAAGGACGGGTTCAACTGGGGCTACGACCCGCTGCACTACACCGTCCCCGAGGGCTCGTACGCGAGCGACCCGAACGGCACCGCCCGCACCGTCGAGTTCCGCAGGATGGTCCAGTCGCTGAACGGCGCCGGCCTGCGCACCGTCATGGACGTGGTCTACAACCACACCGTCGCCGCCGGGCAGTCGGACAAGTCGGTCCTCGACCGGATCGTCCCCGGCTACTACCAGCGCCTCCTCGCCGACGGCTCCGTCGCCACCTCCACCTGCTGCTCCAACACCGCTCCCGAGAACGCCATGATGGGCCGCCTCGTCGTGGACTCCGTCGTCACCTGGGCCAGGCAGTACAAGGTCGACGGCTTCCGCTTCGACCTGATGGGCCACCACCCGAAGGCCAACGTCCTCGCCGTCCGCAAGGCCCTCGACGAGCTGACCGTCGCCAAGGACGGGGTCGACGGGAAGAAGATCGTCCTCTACGGGGAGGGCTGGAACTTCGGCGAGGTCGCCGACGACGCCCGCTTCGTCCAGGCCACGCAGAAGAACATGGCCGGCACCGGCATCGCCACCTTCTCCGACCGCGCCCGCGACGCCGTGCGCGGCGGCGGCCCCTTCGACGAGGACCCCCGCGTCCAGGGCTTCGCCTCCGGCCTGTTCACCGACCCGAACGGCTCCCCGGCCAACGGAACCCCGGCCGAGCAGCGCGCCCGCCTGCTGCACGCCCAGGACCTCCTGAAGGTCGGCCTCTCCGGCAACCTCGCCGGGTACGCCTTCACGGACTCCGCCGGCCGCCGCACCACGGGCGCCGGGGTGGACTACAACGGCGCCCCGGCCGGCTACGCGGCCGCCCCCGGCGACGCCCTCGCCTACGCCGACGCCCACGACAACGAGTCCCTGTACGACGCCCTGGCCTACAAGCTGCCCGCCGGCACGCCCACCGCCGACCGGGCCCGCATGCAGGTCCTCGCCATGGCCACCGCCGCCCTCTCCCAGGGCCCGGCCCTCTCCCAGGCGGGCACCGACCTGCTCCGCTCGAAGTCGCTGGACCGCAACTCCTTCGACAGCGGCGACTGGTTCAACGCCCTGCACTGGGACTGCCGCGAAGGCAACGGCTTCGGCCGGGGCCTGCCGCCCGCCGCCGACAACCGCGCCAAGTGGCCCTACGCGAAGCCCCTGCTGACCGGCCCGGCCCCCGGCTGCGCGGAGATCACCTCGGCCTCCGCCGCCTACCGCGACCTGCTGCGGATCCGTACGACGGAGCCCGCCTTCGCCCTCACCACCGCCGAGGCCGTGCAGCAGCGGCTGTCCTTCCCGCTGTCCGGGCCCGAGGAGACCCCGGGCGTCCTCACCATGGCCCTCGGCGACCTGGTGGTGGTCTTCAACGCCACCCCCGCCGACCAGCGCCAGCGCGTCCCCGCCCTCGCCGGCACCGGCCACGCCCTGCACCCCGTGCAGGCGGCGGGCGCGGACCCGGCGGTGAAGCGCTCGGCGTACGACCCGGCGACGGGGGAGTTCACCGCCCCGGCGCGCACGGTCGCGGTGTTCAAGCGCGGCTGACGACCGCACGACCAGGACACGGCGGTGCCGGAGGGAACTCCGGCACCGCCGTTCCGCGTCACATCAGACGTCGAGCCGCCGCTCCAGCAGGATCACCCCGTACACCCGGCCGTCCTTGCCCTCCTTCGAGGGGAACTCGCCGACCACCCGGTAGCCCGCGCTCCGGTAGTACGCCAGCAGCTTCGGGTTGGTGGACACGCAGTCCAGCCGCGCCCGCTCCCGCCCCGTCCGGGCGATCCGGTACTCGGCGTGCTCCAGGATCCGCATGCCGGCCCCGGGCGGCGCGGCCTTCCGCTCCACCATCAGCCGGTGCACGTACCCCGCCACCGGCGGCTGCACGCCCCAGGCCTCCTCGTCGGACCACCAGAGCTCGTACGCCCCCACGACCCGCCCGTCGGCGTCCTCGGCGAGCCAGACCTCACCGTCGCGCATCCGCGCGCGGAAGTGCTCGGCGTCCTTGTCGCCCGGCTTCCACTGGTCGATCCCCTGGCCGAGCATCCACCGGGCGGCCTGGTCGTGCAGCTTCACCAGCGTGGCGGCGTCCTTCTCCCCGGCCGCCCGGAACAACATCCCGTCGTCAATGATCACGCGGGCATTATCGCCAGCCGAGCGGGCGCTCAGTCTCCCCGCCCGGTCCCCGGCACGAGTGCCGCCAGCCGCCCGACCAGTTCCCCGAAGGGCCCGTCGGCCGGCTCGTCCGCCAGGATCCGTACGAGGATCCCCGCCATCTCCGCGTCGTACGCCGCGCTCACCGCCGCCAGCGCCGCGAAGTCGTGCACCAGCTGGAGTTCCAGCTCGGCCCGCGGGATCCGCCGCCCGTCCAGCCACAGCAGCGCCGTGGACTCGGCCAGCGACACCCAGGACCGTACGACCAGTTCCAGCCGGGCCGGCGGGTCCTGCACGCCGATGTGCACGAGGATCTGCTCGTACGCGGCCTGCCGGACCTCGTCGATCATCGCGTTGGCCCGGCTGCTGCCCGCCGCCGGACCGCCGCGCAGCAACGCCGAGAAGCCAGGCCCGTGTTCGTCGACGAAGGCGAAGTACCGGCCCATCACCCGCAGCAGCCGGGGCCCCAGCGGGCCCTCCTGCGGCTCGACGAACCGCGCCGCCAGCTCGTCGGCGGCCCGCCGCAGCGCGGCCTCGTACAGGCTGAGCTTGCCCGGGAAGTAGTGGTAGACGAGCGGGCGGGATATCCCGGCGGCCGCCGCGATCTCGTCGATCGACACGTCGTCGGGGGAGCGGTGGCTGAACAGCTCCAGGGCCACCCCGATCAGCTGCTGCCGCCGCTCCTCGACACCCATCCTGCGCCGCACCCCGGTTGTCATGCCGACACCCTACTTCCCGTGCGGGGGTGGGCCGTACGGGTGAAGGCCCGCCGCTAGAGGTCCAGTACGAGCCGGTCCGATTCCGCGCGGGAGACGCACAGCAGCATCGATTCCGCGCGCTCCCCGTCCGTGAGGAGCTCGTCGCGGTGGTCGACCCGGCCCGCGAGCACCCGGTGCCGGCAGGTCCCGCAGAAGCCCTGCCCGCAGGAGTACGGGGTGTCGGGCAGCACCCGGCGCACCGCCGTCAGCGCGGACTCGTCCGCCGCGACCTCCACGGTGCCTCCCGTGCGGGCGAGTTCCACCGTGAAGGGCTTGGCCTCGGCGGGGGCGGCCGCCGCGAAGCGCTCCAGCCGGACCGCGTCCGGGTCCGGTACGGCCTCGGTGACCGCCCGCATCAGGGGCTCGGGGCCGCAGCAGTAGACCAGGGTGCCCGGCCGGATCCCGGACAGCGGGGCCAGGTCGGGCAGGCCCGCCTCGTCCTCGGCGGCGACCGTCACCCGGTCCCCGTAGGCGGCGAGTTCGGGCAGGAACGGCATCGAGGCGCGCGAGCGGCCCCCGTACAGCAGGGTCCAGTCGGCGCCGGCCGCGGTCGCCGCACGGAGCATCGGCAGGATCGGGGTGATGCCGATGCCGCCCGCGACGAAGGCGTACGAGGCCGCGGGCTCCAGCTCGAACCGGTTGCGCGGCGGGCGCAGTCGCACCTCCATGCCCTCCACCAGCCGTTCGTGCGCCTCGCGGGAGCCGCCGCGGCCGTCGGCGACGAGCCGGACCGCGATCGTCCAGCGGCCCGCCTCGGCCGGGTCCCCGCACAGCGAGTACTGGCGCACCGTGCCCGACGGCAGCGTCAGGTCCACGTGCGCGCCCGGGGTCCAGGCCGGCAGCTCGTCGGACTCCAGCACCAGGCGCAGCACCCCCTCGGCCGGCTCCGTGCGCGAGACGAGCACGGCGTGCAGCGCCCGGCGCGGCGAGTACCCGGAGACCGGGTTCTCCAGCGCGGGCAGCGGCCACAGGGGGGAGCGGCCGATCCGCTTGAGCAGCGCGCGCCGGGTCAGGACGGCGGCCCCCGCCACCGCAGTGACGGCCAGGGCCCGCCTCACGGCCGCACCCCGCCGTGGGCGCCGGGCGAGGAGGCCAGGTAGGCCTGCGCCTGGGCGGTCGAGCCCTCCTGCGAGGGGTGGTAGGTGCGGGAGAGGTAGGTCGGGATGGACCGCGCCATCGCCTTGGCCGAGGGCAGTACGCCCTTGCGGCCTGCCCGCAGGAACTGCCCGTAGGAGGCCTTGGCGCCGGGCCGCTGGGGGTCGTTCTCCACGAAGAAGCGGGCGCCGCGCTGCCAGAGGAAGAGCAGGGCGGCGAAGGCGCTGGCCCAGGTCCGCACCCGGCGGCGGTAGTTTCCGTCCAGGTGCATGAAGAGGTCGAAGGCGACCGACCGGTGTTCGACCTCCTCCGCGCCGTGCCAGCGCAGCAGGTCCAGCATCATCGGGTCGGCGCCGCGCCGGTCCAGCTCCTTCGCGTTGAGCACCCAGTCGCCGAGGAAGGCGGTGTAGTGCTCGATCGCGGCGATCATCGCGACCCGCTCCATGAGCCACCACCTGCGGGCCCGTCCCGGGGGGAGGGTCCGGTCGCCGAGGAGCTTCTCGAACATCCAGTCGACCTGGGCGGTGTAGGGGGTCGGGTCCAGCCCGAGGCGCTTGAGGTGGGGGAGCACGTCGTCGTGCGCGGCGGCGTGCATCGCCTCCTGCCCGATGAAGCCGATGACGTCCGCCCGCAGCCGCTCGTCCGTGATGTGCGGGAGGGCCTGCTTGTACACGTGTACGAACCAGCGCTCACCGGCGGGCAGCAGCAGGTGCAGCACGTTGATGGTGTGCCCGGCGAAGGGCTCGCCGGGCAGCCAGTGCAGCGGGGTGTCCTCCCAGGAGAAGGACACGTTGCGGGGTTCGAGGTCTATGTGTTCCGACGCCACGGGGGCGGGGGCGGGCGGCCTATTAGACATGGCGTCAATGTACTGACGGGTACCCGCCAGGAAAACCCCTCCGCCGTCGACAATTATCAGGGTCACCTCGGCCCCGCCGCGGCCCCGGGCCGCCCCCCCCTCTGGCCCACACGGCGGCAGGAGCCGGGCCATCGGGGTGACGGGCGTGCGGTCGCCGTGACGGGGGCTCCGTGACGGGGGATGGGAAAGCGCGAACAGCTCGCCGTCGGAAGGGGACTGCCATGCAGGAGGAACCTCCTCACCAGGCTCGCAGAGCCACTGCGTGGAGGCGGCCGACAGCGGACGGGAAGCCGCGCGGCGGTACTGGGGAGGCCGGCCTGGACGCTGCTGCGATGGAGGAGGGCTGCGATGCCGGCGGCATCGCCTTGGAGCCGGGCCGGCTGTACGCCAGAGTCGCGGGAAGGGACCGCCAGGCGCGCATCCTGAGTGCAGAGGAACTGGCCGGGTTCGGGGACCCGATGGCTGATCTCTTCCGCGCCGGTGTCTTCCCTCTCACGGTCCAGGAGCTGCTCTCGAAATTTCCCGAAAGGGATCCCCCGGCACGCCAGGTGTACCTGGTGAGCGAGGCGGGTCAAATCGCACCCGCCTCCGCGCCGGGTCTGCACCGCGACATGCGCTTCGTCATCACCGACAGAGTGCGCGAAAGGGAAGTGGACCTGCTGGTCGCCACGCAGGCGACGGGTGATCCCGGACAGGCGTTCTTGCAGGTCGTTTCCTGGGACAGTCGGAAAGAAGTCTTCAATTACTACATGCGGATCGGGCCCACCTGGTTGTGGGCGGGCAACTCCTGGGACGCACTGGAGCCGGACTCCCGCGGAAAGAGCTGCTTCGACAGTCACGTGAACGGCAGCGTCGTGATGAAGGAGCTGAAGGAACCCTGGATGAACTGGCAGTCTCAGCGGGCGACCATCCAGGTGGACCCCGCCGATCCGCTGAGGGGCGACCCGCTCTACGGCCGCGTGGACGGTGCGGAGAAACTGGAGAAGACCGTCAAGGCGCTGGTGCGGCGGTGGACCAGGGCACGCCTGGCCAAGGTCACCGCCACCGGCGTCGTCATGTCGCCGCACCACCTGCTGCGACAGCTGCTGACGACCACCACCGTCAACCTCGCGTCCACCGACAGCCAGAGCGGGGCCGTCACCCCGACCGACCCGCCCTTGGTCCTCCCGATGGGATTCTGGTTGAACGCCGAGGCCCTCCTCGACAACCTGTCCCTGCGCGTGACTGCCGCACCGCCCCGCATGCCGGCTGACAAATACGTCGACAGCCTGGACCGATTCGGCCTGCATCTCAGAGAAGGCGACTTCCGGCAACCGGGCGACGCCTTCTTCGCCTTCGTGGTACCCGAGGCCTCATTCGAGGACAACGAAGTTGTCAATCAGATGGTGAGCACTGGACTGCTTTCGGCCAAGTTCGCCGCATGTATGCTCATGGTCGATTTCCCGAACCCCGTCTTCAGTCCCTCCCGGGAACAGCTCATGAAGTACGTTCCCGGCAGTCCCACTGATGGGTCCGGTCTCGGTCAGCGGATCGCGGAATCGATCACGGAGGCCGTCAAGGGGAAGAATCTTCCCGCCGAGAGCCCGGAAGGCGAATTCGCCGCCCACTGGCGCCTTTCTGATGAGGAATGGCCGACCGCCTTCACCCGGCGCGTGGATGCCTACCTGAAAGTGGTTGCGGAGCGCATCCAGACGCAAGTCGGTTTCGACGACTACATACGGCTTGCTGAATCCCGGCGCAGGCAGTTCCGCAGCATGAAACTTCACGAATTCTGCCTGACGACGCCGCACACCAACATCCCCGGCAATGCTCCGCTCCTGGCGATGTGCGAAGACGGCACTGTCAAGGAACTCGCCCCGCCGAATCAGTGAGCACGGAAGCATGCGCCCCGACCGAGGAGTCACCATGGCCACACTCGACCTGTACAACCCCCCGGGAAACCTGACAGACCTCGATGAAGACGGCCGAAAGAAATGGCACGCAAAGATCAGCCAATTCGTCGACGAGGCCATCGAAGGTCCCGGCCCGGCCGACGGGGTGCTCCATGACGGTCCCCGGCCCCAGTTCTACAACGCGACCAAGACCGCCACATCCGACGACGCCCGGGACGTGCCGGTCAGGTGGACCGCCTTCCCCCGAGCCGTCGCGGATTCCTCCGTCTCCGACACGCAGGCCTGGGAACTCGCAGACTCCACCCGTGACGTCCAGGACGAGTACTGCGAGTGGAGCGTCAGCCGCAACGCCGAAGGGAAGATCACCCGCGTCACCTTCACCTGTGAAGGCCCGGAGTACTGGGTGTCGATCGCCGAGAACAACCGCGCCAAGCTCCTGGAGCTCTACCGGACGCATGTCAGTCCTGACGTCACGGAACGAGACCTGTTTCCCGACGGGGAGACATACGACCCCCGTAATGCGTGGAACAACTCGACCAGCCGCGGCGCGATGCACCTGATCCAGAAGAGCAACACCATCGAAGCCGAGATCCAACTGGCGGCGGCAGCCACCATCCGGCGGGTGATCGACGGCAGGGAGTACACCGCCGAGGACGAACTGATCAAGTGCAGCAAATACGGCGATGCGAGCCGAAACAGCGACCCGCTCATCGGCGCGGGCGTCAACTCCCTGGCACGGCAAGGGGCCGACATCACCCTGACCGACCCGGTGGGCCTCTATCTCGGCGACCTCGCCACCGACGGCTGGGAAACACCGGACGGATCCGACCCCAAGAGTTACTGGAAGTACGTACGGGGCGACGCCGGACATCCGGTCCGCGCCGTCTACGAGGTCCCGCTCGACAAGGGGTACACCGTCGGAGACATCACCATCGGCGGCCGGCGCATCGAGTACGGGGGCCAGATCGCCGAGTTCATCACCATCCAGCTGACGGCCACCGCCTGCCGCTTCGGGAAGAGCACCGCCGAGCCGCTGACCGCATGCAGGGCGGACGCCCCTGCCCCGGCTGCGGAGCCCGCCACCTCCGCGACCGCCGGACCGCGGCACGTCGCATCCACCCGCTCCCTCCGCACGTCCCGCTGAGGCTGACCGCACCTCGGTCCGGGGGCTTCGGCCGCCGGAGTACCCGGCCCTACCGGAGCGCCCCGGCCTTGCTGCCGTCCGTCAGCTTCCCCGACAGGTCCACCTGCGCCCCCTCCGGTGCCTTCAGCGCCAGCCGGTTGCCGTTCGCGCTCCCGCTCACCCCCGCACCCGACGCCGACAGCGAGGCGAACTGCGCACTGCCCGCCGCCAGTACGTACCACTGCCCCGCGCGGGACTTCCACAGCACCCCGGCCAGCACCCGCGGCTCCCGCGGCCCGCACGCCGGGGAGCCCTCCGCCTTGGCCGCCTGTGCCGCCAGCGGTGCGCCCGGGGCCAGGAACTGGGCCTGCACCCGGTCCGCGGTGCCCTGCCAGGTCTCGGCCCGGCTGCACAGCCAGGTGGCCGTCCCGTCGCCCTCCGGCAGCGGCTGCTTCGCGTACGTCCAGGCGTTGACGGAGCGCACCCCGTGCGAGCGCACCGACGGCAGCAGGCACGCCGTCTTCGACCACTCGCCGAGCTCCGCCGCCTCCGTCACGTCCCGCGCGGCCCCGGGCGCGCCCGAGGTCAGCCGGGCCGGGGTCAGCTCGCCCAGGTCGGTCACCAGCCGGGTGGCGCCGTCGCCGGTCAGGGACAGCGCGCTCCAGCTGGTGCAGTCGCCGTTCGGGGCGGGGCCCAGCACCGGCGGGGTGACCCCGTCCGGGGTGAGCTTCAGCGCGGCCGGATCCTCGCCGGGCCTGAGCAGGTCGCGCAGGGCGGCCCCGGTCACCCAGGGGGCCGTCAGGTAGCGGACGTTGCCGTCGACCCGGCTCAGCACGAGCGCCGTCGCCGTGTCGGCCGTCGCCCCGTCGGTCCGGGCGAAGTCGAGGGCGGCGCCCGCCGTCCCGTTGCGCGGCTCGGCGTACCGGACCACGCGCAGCCCGTCGTGCAGCAGGACCACCACGGCCTGGTCGACCGTGCCCGCGAAGAGCAGCTGCGGCGGGCCCATCGGCGGCCCCGACGGGGTGCCCGGCGTCGCCGAGACCGCCACCTCCTTGCCGGGCCGGGCCCACACCGCGAGCGCCCGGCGCAGCAGCTCCGCGTCCTGGGCTCGGTCGCCGCGCGCCGGCCAGGCGGAGTAGTCCGTACGGGAGGACGTACGCCACACCGTGGGCGCCACCCGCAGCAGCTGCCCCGGGTCCAGGGCCTGTTCGGCCGCCGCGTTGCGCGCGTACAGCGGAGCTGCGGGCCCGTCCGAGCCCCAGCCCCCGCCCGGCAGCGCCAGCAGCGCCCCGCACACCGCGAGCGCGGCGGCCGCGGCCAGCCCGGCCCGCGCCAGCCGGCGCCGCCGCAGCAGGTCGGTGGGCCGGGCCTGGAGCACGCACGGGTCGAACTCGGGGGAGGCGAACAGGCCGTCGTGCGCCGGATCCCCGGACTCCGCGACCGCCGCCGCCGGGTCGGCGACCCCGGCCTCCTCGAGCACCCGGAGCACCTCCGGCCCGTCCAGCCCCTCCAGCGCCCGCAGTACGCAGGCCGCGCGGCCCGGGCCGTTCAGGGTGGCCAGCCACTGGTCCAGCGCCAGCTCCTCGGCCCCGCCCGCGCGCGGGAACAGCCGCAGCCCCCAGACCTGCGGCAGCAGCGCGGGCAGCTGCCCGCGCAGCGGGAGCGCCTTGAAGGTCAGCGGGATCCCGGCCTCCAGGGCGGAGCGCAGCACGCGCAGCCGGACGTACGCGTACCCGGACTCGGGCCCGCCCAGCCCGCCGCGCTGCGCCGGGACCCCGCCCTGCACGGCCGCCGGGTCGGCGCCCCGCCGCCCGCGCGGCAGCGCCCGCTGGGTCAGCGAGTGGGCGGTGAGCACCCGCCGGTTGCGGCCGAGGGCGGGCGGCAGCACCAGGTAGGCCAGCCGCACCAGCCGCGGGTAGTGCTCGACGATGGCGGCCTCGGCCTGCTCGACGTCGGGGGGCAGGGGGCGGGTGGCGGTATCCGGCGCAGTCACGTTCAGCAGAACGAGCGAATCGTCGGATGGTCACCCGCCTTCGCGCACCCGTTCGGGCGAATTCCGGGTTTCGAGGTGTACGCGCCGGGTTGCCGGGGTTTCGCCGGGTGCGGCCCGTCGGCCGGACCGCTCAGGCGACGAGCTTCGCGCGCAGCGCCGCCACCGTCTCCTCGGAGACGCCGAGTCCCTCGTGCACGTACTTCTCCATCGAGCCGTAGCGGACGCGGACCTCGTCCAGGCCCGCCTCCAGGTAGGAGGGGAACACCCCGATCAGCGCCAGGGCGACGTCCGGGTCCCCGCCCGCGGCGATGAAGCCCTCGATCATCGGGGCGAAGGCCTGCTTGACCGCCGGGTTCACCGACAGGTACTCGGCCATCAGGGTGTCGTCGTCGGCGCCGAGCAGTGAGAGGACCAGCGTCGCGCCCCAGCCCGTGCGGTCCTTGCCGGCGGTGCAGTGGAAGAGCAGCGGGCCCGCGTCGGGGTCGGCGGCCTCGGTGAGCAGCGTGCGGTACGCGGCCTGCGCGGACCCGGTGCTGACGAAGGAGCGGTAGACGGAGCCGAACAGGGCCTGGGCCTTGCCGCCGCCCAGGTGCTCCTCGGCCACCGCCGGGTCGCCCAGCAGGTCCTTGAGCTGGGCGGCGGCCGGCATGCGGTGGTCGCTCATCTTGTCGGCCAGCACGTCGCGCACCAGCAGCCGCACCCCGTCGGGTATCCGGTCGGGGTGGTCGGCCCGCTCGGCGTCGCTGCGCAGGTCTATGACGGTCCGCAGTCCCAGTGCCGCCACCGCCGGGTCGGCGTCGAGGTCGAGCCGGTCGAGGGCGCCCGCGCGCAGGACGAGGCCGGGGCGGACGGTGCGGCCGCCGGCGAGCGGGGTGCCACCGAGGTCGCGGAGGTTGGCGACGGTGGTGGAAGGGGTGGCGGTCATCGTGGCGGCTCCAGCGGTGAGGCTCGGGGACTGCTTGCTCGTGTTGTTCGTGCTGCTGATTGCTCATGCTGCCCGTCCCGTTTCCGGGCCTTTGGGTCAGGTATGTGCGATTTTCCGATGGTTCGATCGGGAAAGACAATCGACGGCGACCGACAGCCCTATCCCCACACCCAGTGCCACGAGGTGGCCCGCGTCGGTGAAGGTCCGCCCGCGCCGCAGCACCGGCTGCGCGGCGAGGGCCAGCAGGCCCGCCCGGGCCGCGTTGCGCACCGTCCCGCGCGGCAGCGCCGAGGTCAGGGCGCCGAGGACGGCGTTGAACCCGTAGCTCGTGCCGACGTCCAGGGCCCGGCGGGTCTGCCGGTCGGCGGTGCGGCGCAGGGCCCCGTAGACGAGGAGGGTCGCCGCGGCGTGCCCGAAGAGGAAGACGGCGGCCGTCCACCACGCCCCGTACGCGTACTCCGCGTAGCCCAGGACCGCGACCAGCAGCAGGGCGTACGGCAGCGGCATGGGTTCCTCGACCACGAAGGCACTGCTCAGCAGCGTCTCCCAGTGGCCGGTGTCGAGGTTGTCGACGTTCGTCGAGCAGCCGCGCAGCACCCGCTCCCGTTCGGCCGGATCCAGCCGTTCGAGGGCGTGGGCGCCGAGCTGGACGCCGCCCGCGTAGGCCGCTCCCAGCGGCAATGACCATGACCATGGCGATGGATTCACCGGTCCATGATCGGATACGGCCCTCTTGCGGGCGGCGGCGGGCCCCGTGAGACCATGACCGGAACATGACTGAATCCCCACCCCCTGCGCCGATGCGCGGTACGCGGGCCGCGATGTTCGCGGCCGTGTGCGTGGCATTGGGTGCGGTGGGGCATTCGTACATGTCCGGGATGAATGTCCCTCTCGGTAGTCTTCTGGCCGCCTTCGCCGTGACCGGCTCCCTCGCCTGGACCGCCGCCGGACGGCGCTGCGGACCGGCCGGGATCACCGCCGCGCTGCTCGCCGTCCAAGGGGCTCTGCACCTCGCCTTCTCCGCCGGCCAGGCCTCGGGACACGGCCACGCCGCCCCCGCGCCGGCCTACGCGCCCGAACCGATGCCCGGACACCACCACGTGCCCGGCATGCGGATGGACGCCCCCACGGGCACCGCCGCGGCCGCGGACGGCGTGGCGGGCACGGGTGACGCGACGGGCCTGGGCGACATGGCCGGCGGCATGGGCGAGATGGCCGGCATGGCGGGACACGGCGGTCTCGGGATGATCGCCGCGCACGTCCTCGCCGGGGTCTTCTGCGCCGCCTGGCTCGCCTGGGGCGAGGCCGCCGTCTTCCGGCTCGCCGCGGCCCTCGGTGCCACCGCACTGCTCGCCGCCCGGCCGCTCGCCCGCGTACTCGCGCTGCTGCGGACCCGGCCGGCCCCCGAACCGGCCCCGCCCGCGCACCGCCCCGCGTACGAACGCCCGCGCCGGCTGCGCGGAGCCGTACACGCCCACACCGCGGTCCGCCGCGGCCCGCCCGGGTGGCGCGACACCCACAGCACGGCCCCGAGGCCGTGTCGCCAGAGCCCCGCCCGGCCGACGGCCCCCGCCGCGAACGCACACCGCGTCACCACGGGCCGCCGGTGCGCCCCTTCGCGCGCGCACGCACCGGCCGGAGCGGCACCGGCGACACCAGTTCCGCACCCCGCGCGCGCCTGACCGGCGCGCTCCTGGGCGTTGGGCGGAGCGGAACCCGGGGCCGATCCCCCCTGTTTCGCCGAACCCTAGGACCGACATGTCCCTTGACGAACTTCAGGACGGCCCCGCGCGGGACGCCGAAGCGGCCGAAGCCCCGGCCAAGCCCGCCCGCCGCACCGGCGGAGGCTGGGCCGCACTGCGCCCGCTGCTCCTGCGCATGCACTTCTACGCGGGACTGCTGATAGCCCCGTTCCTCTTCCTCGCCGCCGCCACCGGCCTGCTGTACGCCGGCTCCTGGCAGGCCGAGCGCATCCTCTACTCCCACGAGCTGACCGTCGACAGCGTCGGCGAACTGGCCGTGCCGCTCAGCACCCAGGTGAAGGCCGCCCGGGCCGCCGCCCCCGAGGGCAAGGTGCTCGCCGTGTGGCCCGCGCCCGAAGCGGACGCGACCACCCGGGTCATCATGGAGAAGCCGGGTCTCGCGGAGGGCGAGACCCTCACCGTCTTCGTCGACCCCTACACGACCGACGTGCGCGGCCAGCTGACCACCTCCGGTGACGCGCTGCCGCTGCGGGCCTGGCTGAGCGAGTTCCACGCGAGCCTCCAGCTCGGGGAGTTCGGCCGCAACTACAGCGAACTCGCCGCCAGCTGGCTCTGGGTGGTCGCCCTCGGCGGCCTCGCCCTGTGGATCGGCCGCCGCCGCGCCCGCAAGGCCGACCTCGTCCTGCCCGACCGCAAGGCCACCGGCCGCCGCAAGACGCTCTCCTGGCACGGCACCGTCGGCCTGTGGGCCACCGTAGGCCTCGTCGGCCTCTCCGCGACCGGCCTGACCTGGTCGAACTACGCCGGCGAGAACATCGGTCAGCTCCAGGACCGGCTCGGCGGAGCCACCCCCTCCATCGGCGCCAAGCTGAAGCCCGGCACGGGCGCGGCCGCCGACGGTGGCGACGAGCACGCCGGGCACGTCATGACCGACGGCATGGAGATGCCCCCGCCGGCCCCCGTCACCGACATCGGCATCGACAAGGCGGTGGACGCCGCGCGGGCCGCCGGAATCACCGAGAGCCTGCGCGTGACCCTGCCGGCCAAGGGCAAGGGATACGTCGTCAAGGAGAACGACAAGACGCTGCCGGTGCACCTGGACTCCGTCGCGGTCGACCCCGCCGACGGCCGGGTCATGGACACGCTGCGCTTCGCCGACTACCCGCTGCTCGCCCAGCTGACCCGCTTCGGCATCGACCTGCACATGGGCCTGACCTTCGGCATCGCCAACCAGATCGCGCTGGCGGCCCTCGCCGTCGCGGTGATGTTCCTCGTCGTGTGGGGCTACCGGATGTGGTGGATGCGCCGCCCCACCAAGGAGAACCGCCGCTCGGTCGGCCGTGCCCAGCCGCGCGGCGCCTGGCGCAAGCTGCCGGTGACCGTGCTGCTGCCGTTCGCCTGCGCGACGGCGGTCGTGGGCTGGTTCGTCCCGCTGCTGGGGATCAGCCTGGTGGCCTTCCTCGTGATCGACCTGGCCGCCGGCTTCGCCGCGCGCCGTCGCGGGGCGGACGCCGCCGCCTGACGGGGGCTTGAACGACGGTGGGGGCGGGGGGGGGGGGGGGGGGGGGGGGGCACCCCCCCCCCCGCCCCCCGGGATTCGGGGGCCGGGGGCCGGGGGTCGGGGGTGGGGGCGGGAAGGGGTGGGGTGGGGGAAGAAGGGTTTCCT